>DPJP01000401.1 GCA_003542955.1 Armatimonadota bacterium | reverse complement strand
CAACTAGTTTTGGGACAGTTTCCCCACGGGTAACTGGAACGACAGTTGCACGAACTCCCCCGACTACTGCGCGCACGTCAAGGAATGCACGCCAGACAACGGCAAGTGCAATTACGGCGCTTCAGATCCCTGTGCCTGGGTGTGCTTCAAGAGCGGTGCTAACTGCCTCATGGGGGAGTGGCCGGGACATCACGACGTGTGCGCGAGTGGGTTCTGGGCGGACCCACTTTGCGGCCCCTAGCCGCCCAACGACGAGCCATGCTGGCTGGCGGGTGCAGACCTACGCCGTGACCTTGCCCCAACTGGATGTGCGTGCCTGTCTCGTCTGCAGTGAGAGGCTGCGCGGGGTACTGGGGAGAGAGAGGAATTACCTATGGACCGACAGCACCTGACGGCGCTCTCCGCGGTACGGAGTGTGTTGATTGCAGTCTGCTTGGCAATGGTACCAGGATCACGGTCGGCCGCAGCCGACGTGGACCTCATAGACACGCTGTTGCGCGGCATCGCGCACAGGCGCACAGTGGTTGACAGCATCAACATGGTCCTGTTGGTTGACACTGTTGCGAGCGAGCCGCTCGTTGCCGATCACGAGGGATGGCTCAAGACCATGTATGCCCAGTGCAACGGAGGTGCCATCCCCAATGTCGAGCGCCGTGATGTGGCTTGCGTTCGCGTGGCCCACGACAGGGAGGTCTGTGTCTGGCAGTTAGCATGTCTGAACGACAGCGGGTGGGACTGGTGGGACCTCGGTGATCGGTGGGGCCTACGTACGCGCAGCTTCCGGCGCCCGCTTGAGAAGGACCTCTGGCTCGCGGGCGTGTCGGACGGGACCGGCGTCTACACCTATGACGCGACGCGCTCCACATGCACGATTGCGTCGCCCTCCGCCCAATTGGTGCCGCCCCTCCCCCGCCGTTTCCTGGACCTTGTTCTAGACGGGGGATGGTGCGACGCCAGTATGCAGATGTTCCGCGAGGAGATGGCCTGCAGGGTGATTGGTAAGAGTGAGGTCAACGGCTACACATGCCTCGTGATCGGTGGAGTTGGGCAGAAAGCACCACCCAGGGGAATGCGACGCGTCTGGGTCGCGCCGGAACTCGGCTACGCCATCGTCCGCATGGAGCAGATAGAGGTTGCGCAGGGCGGGCAGCCGACTGACTGTGTGGTCTACAGTGCCTCCGACTTCCGCAGGGATGGACAGCAGCCCTGCCTTCCGCACTGCGTGCACGAGGACGTGTTCGGCCGCACCGGCGACACAGGCGCGTGGGGGTGGCTCTGGTCCAGAGAGACGAGGGCGCTCCGACTCGATACACATGTGGCTCTGGCCCTCCAGCCATCTGACTACATCTTCCCGATCGGGCAGCGGTGGAGAGACATGGATACCGGGGCGATCGTCTGGGACCCGCCCTCTGTCGCGCGCGATGCACTAGATGCGCCCTATCCAGAGCCCGACCGGCTGGGGGGTATGATCCCGGCGCACGCAGTCGACCTGGATGAGCTTCTGGTGCACGTCTTCGCGGACCAAGTGGGTGATCCAGGTGCGACGCGGCCACACTAGGCGAGGCCTCCGCTCGCCGCGCCAAAGCCCGCGCTCCCAGGCCGGACGGGCCGGCCCACTGCCGCTGCTCCTCCTCGTGCTGTTGTTGGCACCGCTTTCGCGACAGGCGTCGAGTGCGGACTGCGGGCGTGACAGCGTCAGAGACTTGGTCTCCCTGATGGGCCTCGACAACACCACATACCGAGCGCAGGAGGGGCTGCCCCTTGGATCCAGCTCGCCCACCTCGATGCTCGACGTCATCACCCTCGCTCAAGAGCGGGGGTTGACACTGCGCGGGGTGAAGGGCGTTCTGGCCGACGTTCTCGCCACGGCCTGGGGGCCTTGGGTGGCACACCTCGACGAGCCGAACCACTTCCTTCTCGTCCTTCGGGCGTCGCCGCAGTGGATCCAGGTGCTTGACCGCGGCCAGTTGCGCGTCCTGGAGCGAGCGCGATTGGAGGAGCGTTACTCAGGGCACGCGCTCATTCTCGACCAGGCCCAGTTCGGTGACGGCCGGCCATGTCTGCAGGTGCTGGAGTTCCACCACGAGTTCCAGGTCGCTGGCGTCGGCCAGACGGTGAGGCACACCTTCACCGTGCGCAACTGCGGAGCAGCAGACATCCAGCTCAGCGGGCAGCGAAGCTCCTGTTGCGGCGGTGTCTCGGTCAGCATCCCGACTGAGACGTTGCGGGCAGGCGACAGCACCGAGGTCGCTGTGGAGTTCACCGTCACGCGCTCCGGCGAGGTGATGAAGTCGGCGAAGCTGCTGACTACCGATCCGACACAGCCGGTTGTGTTCCTGACGCTCCATGGCAAGGTCCCGCACGACCTGCGCGCCCATCCCGACCGCATGCACATCGCCGACGACAAGGGCGCGTGCCCAACGCGGTCCGTCACCATCACCGGCCCTCCGGAGATGGAGATCACGGAGGTGAACACGGAGCGCGGGCTGCTGCTGACACAGCTCGGGGAGCCGACCGTCGATGAGGATGAGAAGAAGCTCTGGACGCTGACGGTGAGCCTGAAAGACGAGAGCTTCGTCGGCGAGATCGCGGATACCATCAACATCAAGACTACACACCGGGAGCGGCCGCTCATCACCATCCCGGTGACAGGTATCATCCGCGGCGACGTGCGCATCGACCCGCCGTCGGTGTTCTTTGGGTTCGTGAAGCCCGGCGCCGAGGCGAAGCAGGAGGTCGTCATCCAGTCGCGTAGCGGCGCGGAGTTCACCGTCACCAGGGCGGAGTGCAAGACGGCGGGCGTGACGGTGGGCGCGCCCCGGCAGCGACAGGACGGGGCGTGGGTGATATCGGTCTCGGTGCGTACGGCGAAGGCGGGCGTGGTTGATGCCGCGATCACCGTCACCACCGGTGTGAAGGGCGAAGAGACGCTCACGATACCCGTGTATGCGCATGTGACGGAGGGGGAGTAGTAGGCGCGCGCCACGGCGCCCCTTCCCCCGGCCCCTACCCCGGACCGGGGCAGGGGAGAACGGCATTCGGTGTGGCAGTAGGGGTCCGGCCGTTCGGCCTCACCCCCGGCCCCTCTCCGGGT
>DPJP01000409.1:134-8518 GCA_003542955.1 Armatimonadota bacterium | reverse complement strand
CCTTCGAGCGGCCCCTCCTCAACGACCACATACCGTATCGGCCTGAGTCGCCGAGCACCAATCGCCTCACCGACCAAATGCACTCAACCAGGATACTATGCAACAAGGAGACCGCAATGCCCACCCTGACAGCTGGTTTCGCACAGGTAGATATCACCCCGCCGATCGGTGTCGGCATGTCGGGCTACGGCAGCCGCACTAAGCCCGCCGACGGCATCAACGACCCGCTCATCGCGCAGGCGCTGGTGCTCAGTTCCGGCGAGCAGGCCGCTGCTATCGTCTGCATGGACAACATCGGCCTGAACTGGGACATGGTCTGTGCCGCCCGCGAGCGTGCCGAGGTCGCCTCCGGCATCCCCGAGGGCAATATCGTCATCGCCGGCAGCCACACCCACTGGGGCCCGATGACCTCCGGCGGCAAGTACATGCCCGAGTATCTGCGCGCGACGATCTCGGAGGAGTACAACGAGACGCTGGTGGCCGCACTGGCACGGATCGTCGCGGAGGCCAATAGCAGCCGCGTCGAGGTCGTCGCTGGCATCGGTAGCGGTTTCTCCGATCTGGTGACCTTCAACCGCCGCGTCGGCGCGCCGGACCTGAGTACGCTCTGGATCGCCGCCATGCCGCCGGAGCGCGCCATCATCGCCTCCCGCGAGGGCAACAGGCTGGCGCGGGAATGGCGTCGTGGCGAGCACCGGGGGCCGCGCCTGAGCGCGCCGATAGCTGAACTCGATGGCAACCGCGTCGGACCCGCTGATGGCGAGGTCGGCCTGCTGCGGCTCGAGACGCTGGACGGGATGCCCCTTGCGGGGCTGGTCAACTTCGCCTGTCATGCCGTCTGCGGCGGTGATGAAGAGACCTTCTACTCGTGGTCTGCCGACTGGCCCGGCCAGGCGCGGGCCGCCTTCTCTTCCCTGCTGGGTGGGCCGATGATGTTCGCCGCGGGCTGCTCGGGTGACCAGGTGCCACGGTGGCGGCAGGGCAACAGCCGCGAGCGCGTGGGCAAGTCCGTCGGCGCCGAGGCCGCGCATGTCTGGTGGGGGATTGACGAGAACTCCGGCGACCTGCCCTTGGGCGTCACGCGCCGCAGCATCGAGCTGCCACCGAACACGCGGGTCCCGTCCCTGGCACAGGCGCAGGCCAACCTCGCCGCGAAGCCCGACCCCGAGGGCTCCGACGCTCAATGGGAGCGCGCCTGCGTGATGCTGGCCGAGGAGATCGAGGCGGGGCTCGCCGCGGAGGTCTGGGCGATGCGGCTGGGCGACCTGGGCATCATCGGCCTGCCGGGCGAGCCGCTGACGGAGATCGGCCTGCAGATCAAGCAGCGCTCGCCGTTTGCGCACACGATGGTCGTGAGTCTCGCCAACGGCGCAATGGCTTACTTCCCGACCGATGATGCGATCCATGCGGGCGGGTATGAGGCCGAGTGGTCGCCGGTCGGCCTCGGCACCGAGCGGATGCTGGTGGAGACGGGCCTCGACCTGCTTCGGGACCTGTACGGCAGGGGCGAGGGATGAGGGGTTAGGGGCGTGGGAATGGCGAACGGCGGATGGCAGCGCACCGAGAAGACCGCGCGTCTCGGACCCCGCCTGTGGGGTCACGCGGGACGATTTGCCGCTATCCATGCTCTCAGGGCATCTGGCCCTGCCGCATCACCATACGGAGGTGGCCTTGTGAGGTCTCTTCACTGTCCGGTGACATCGTGTATTGCGATCAGCATCGCATTCCTTCTTGCACTGGCGGGCGCTTTGCAGTCTCCTGCCTGGGCATCCCCGCCGGAGGCCGTCATCGGCCGGTGCCAGGCGCCTCCGAGTATTGACGGCACTCTCTCGCCGGGGGAATGGGACCAGGCGACCAGGCTCGCCGCATTCTCACTCGCGGGGCTGAACAGGCTGGCGGCAGACCAGACCGCATGCTTCGTCTGCTTCGATGACGAGCACCTCTACATCGCCTTCGACTGCCCGCAGGCAACTGCGCCCGTCACCGGAGCGACCGACCAGGCTCGCGGCGGAGCGGTGTGGCAGGATGATGCGGTCGAGGTGTTCATCCGGGAAGGGACCTCCAACACCTACTACCACCTCCTGGGCAACAGCATCAGTCAGGTGATGGATGAGAAGAACCGGGACGCATCCTGGGATGGCGATTGGCGCTATGGCGCAACGCTGACCGAGACGGGCTGGTCGGCGGAGATGGCGGTACCGATCTCGACTATCAAGTGGGAGCCGAGGGCTGGGACGAGACTGGGCTTCAACGCGGCACGGGACCGGCAGTCGAAGCGCCCGGAGACCTCAAGCTGGGCGCCGGTGATGGGGACCTTCCATGATCCGTCGACGTTCGGGGTGCTGACAGTGGGCGAGAGCCTTCCCCGAGCCCGCCTGCATCCGCACAGCGGTCCGGAACAGGTCGGCGCCGCGGTGGACCTCCTGACCCCGACTGCTGACGCCGTGCCGGTTCAGACCGAGATACGCGTCGCACCGGAGGGCCGCCATGAGGCGACTGACGTACAGATGCATCAGGTCGAACCCGGCCGGGCTCTGCATGTCGAGAAGACCGTATCGGGCTCTCCGGGCATCTACAGTATCAGCGTAAAGGTCACTACGGGTGCAGACAGCACACTCTTGCTCAGCCAGACCTGGCGCCTGCGGATTCCGCCACCTCTCGGAGCCGAGTTGAGGCGCTACTTCTTCCACGACCAGGTCATGGCCCAATGCCACCTGCCTGATACCGATGCGGGCCGGCAGACAGACATCGAGTTCACATTGCTCGATGGCGCCACGGTGCTGGAGCGCAGGCTGCTCAGGCCGACAGACCCCGTCGTGCCGGAACATGACCCTCGGCACACTCCCGCGATGGGCCGACNNATCCTGCCGCCGCCGTGGACGCCCATGTCAGTCACCGGCAACAGCGTCTCCTGCTGGGGGCGGGAATACCGCTTCGCCGATCTCCCCGTGCCCTCGCGGATCATCAACCAGGGCAACGACATTCTCTCCGGGCCGATCCGCCTGCGCGGCAGAGCCAACGGCAGAATGCTCCAGTGGTCTGAGGCCGAGACGAAGGTCACACAGTGCACCGACACTGCGGTTCGCCTGAGCAGCCGGGCCACGGCCGGCGGAGTGATACTGACCGGCACGACGATGGCAGAGTTCGATGGCCTCATGCGCGTTGACCTGACACTCGACGGCGGTGAAGAGGACCGTGTCGAGTCGTTCATGCTGGAGATCCCGATCAGGAAGCAGTACGCGACACTGTTCTTCGGCCAGCCGATGGATACGCGCATGGGTCCGGGGCACCCGTACCCAAACTGGGCCGGCGCTCAGAATGGCTTTGCGCCACAGACCCCCGCGGCGGGGCCCTTCACCAACTACGTCTGGCTGGGCAACGATCACCTGGGGCTTGTCTGGTGCTGCGAGGCGCCGCGCAACTGGTCGAATGCCGATCCCGACAGGGCGATCGAGGTCATCCCTCGTGACGACCATACTGTCTTGCGCATCAAGTTCGTCGACGCCCCGATCAACCTGGACGAGCCGCTCGAGTTCACGTTCGGGCTGCAGGCGACACCCGTCAAGCAGGCAGCGCCACGCAAGCGAATCCAGTTCTCGGAGTGGTATGGGGCCGAGGCGAAGCGGCCTGTACCGCTGGAGCACGCCTGGCTCCGCTACCGGGCGGCCGGCAATATCAATCCCAATCACGGGTGCGCCCACCTGTGGGTGAAGCTGGCCTTCGACCCGCATGTGCAGCTCGCCGAGAATGCGTCGAGGGGCGACTATAACCGCAGCCTGTTCTACATCGACTGGCCGAACGGCGACCGCGTCGGCTTCTACTGGAATATCGATGACCGCGGGATGCGCGTGTACGTGCGCGATGGTCTGCCGGAGCAGGGCAACTACGTTGCTCTTGTGCACTCGAAACAAGAAAACTGGGCCGAGGGGCAGGAGCACGTGGTAACGCTGTCATGGGGTGAGCGACTGGCCGTGTACGTGGATGGCGTGGAGGCCGCGACCGCGGCATATCAGGGCACCCGGCCGACGCCGCTTGATGGGGCGCAGCTTCTCATCGGAGGTAACCCGCCGGGGCTACTGGTCGATGCAGTCAAGATCAGCGACACGGAGTTCGTCGGCGGGGGCGTGCCCGAGCCGACCGCTGACGAGCACACGCTGCTGCTCGATACGTTCACCGAGTTCGATGGCGACACGAAGACGGTGCCCCAGAAGTGTGCGATTGTCGACGGGGCGAAACAGGGAGGCATGCTGGATAGCGGTGTGAAGAAGCAGCCCGGGCCCCTGGGCACGCGACTGGATTTCCGCGGCGAGGCACAGATGCGCTCGCGCTTTGATCTGCTGGCCGAGCGCGGTGTCGATATCGTGCAAATCCACGAGACCTGGACTGAGACCGAGGGCTACCCGCTGACGAAAGTCTACGGGGAGCACCTGCGTTCATTCGTCAGCGGCGCGCATGATGCCGGCCTGAAGGTGATCGTCTACCTGGGCTGTGAGATCGGCGACAACTGCGAGGAGTACCGGCTATACAAGGACGAGATCGTCGTCGAGCCCTGGGTCGAGGGCAACGGTCACAAGCGCCAGCCGGCCCAGGTGGCGTATGACTGCGCGTATACCGCTCAGTGGCAGAACTTCATGCTGCACTACCTGAAAGCGCTGATCGAGGAATACGACATCGACGGCTTCTATCTCGACGGGAGCTTCCATACCTATCGCGATATGAACCAGTACCATGGCGCCGGCTATGTCGATCGGGATGGCGTCCTGCGGCCGAGTTACCAGATCTGGGAGCTTCGCCGATGGATGCGACGCATGCGCACAATGGCCGAGTCGGTCAAGCCGGGCTGCTGGATCGACATGCACGATTCCTCGGCGATATTCACGCCCACGAACTCGTTCGGCGACAGCATCTGGAACGGGGAGCAGTACGTGCCTGTCATGGGCGCCTGGAACACGACACTGCGCGGTTGCCTGCGCCCCGACACCTTCCGTGCGTCGTTCATTGGCACGCAGTACGGCTTCCCGAGCGATTTCCTGGCCTATGCAAACTACGACGAAGCTGATGCGATTGCGCTGGTGCACGCGATACCGGTGCGCAACCAGGAGTCGCGGCCGGCCGCAGAGGCGATCTCACAGTTTGCGGAGGCCGGAGCCGAGTTCTTCCCATACTATGAAGCCGACCATCCCCTCCACGTCGAGGGTGGTGAAGACGTGGCCGCGAGCTTCTATCGGCGCGCGGATGGTGCGCTGTTGCTGGTGGTCTCGAACCTGGGGCAGACGCCCGCAGATGTCGTCCTGCGCCCCGATGCGGGGCTTACAGACCTGCCGGGGTCCACACCCGCCACTGACGCACTGACGGGGCAGGCAGTTGGTACCCTTGCCGATGGTATCGCGCTGAGCCTCGAGCCGTGGCGGCTGCGGCTGATACGGGTGGGGCAGGAGTAGGAGCACGTCACGCGCATCGAGACGCAGCCTCGTCGCGGCCGGGCGGGCGGTGTGGTGTGTGTGGCGGAACTGTGTGACTCGTGTGGTGTCCCCGGAACCTGAGGCCCTTTCCGGGCCGCCGCGGCCGGCTACTCCACCGGCCGCCAGATGACTGCTCGCTCGGCGCCCGATGCGTCGATGCTCCAGCCGGCGATCTGGCCGGATGAGTTGATGCCGCGGGCGCCGCTGCCGCCGAGGGCTCCGGGCAACGTCCCCAGATCGGTCATCCGCCCATCTGAGTACACGAAGGCATGGTGGACGCCGTTGCCCATGTCGGCTTCGCCCACCACCTGCCCGGCGTCGTTGATCCCGTTGCCCCAGCTATCCCCGGTCCCGCCCGGCACGGTACCCAGAGCCGTGAACTGATCGTCTGCGTATAGATATGCCTGATAGGTGGGGTCATCGATCGAGTCCGGGCTCCAGCAGGTCCCTGCCACCTGCCCGGAGTTGTTGATTCCACGGGCGTCACCGGCCGCGTAGCCCGGAAGAGCACCAAGACCGGTCATCACGCCGCCGGAGTGGATGAATGGGTGCATGAGGCCGTCGGCGCCCTCAGCCTCCCCGACAATCTGCCCAAGGTCGTTGATGTCGTAGGCCACACTGCGGGTGCCGCCGGGCAGCATGCCGATGTCGTTCATCGCCCCGGAAGAGTAGTGGTAGGCCCACGGTTGCCCGTTGCCGGCCATTCTCCAGCCGACGAACTCGCCCCCGCCATCAATGCCATAGGCCTCGGCCCAGAGGCCCCCACCGAGATCGACCATTCCCCCGACCGTGTAGCGGAAGACATGGACCGCCCCGAAGGTGGTGTCGCTGTCGCCCACGACCTGCCCGAGGTTGTTGATGGCGTAGGCGTGGCTGTCGAAGCCGTCAGGCAGCACGCCCAGGTCGGTCAGCGCTCCGTCGGTATACAGGAATGCATGGGTCGTCTCGGCCGCCGTTCTCGCGGACCCCACGACCTGCCCGGCGTCGTTGATGCTCCATCCGGTGCTGGTGGCTCCCCCGGGCAGAGTGCCGAGGTCGAGGATCTCGTACCGCAGGCCGCCGATGGGCCACTCGTCGAGCCCGACCACGCATCTAAGAACGGCGATGGCGTCTCCGACACCCGTGTTGCCGTCTCCATCGGCGTCGGCAAGGGGGTTGGGGCCGTCGAGTCCGACGACAATGCGCAGGATGCCGATGGCGTCGGCGACATCCGGGTTTCCGTTGCCGTTGAGGTCACCGCGCAGTCCCGCCTGGGAGAGGCCGGCGGGTGCCTCGCCTGCGGCACTGGGAACGATACCCTCAGAGCCGCCCCCGTGACACCCGAGAAGACCTGCAGCAAGCGCCAATACGGCCAGTACCACGACCCGACGACCCCACAGAGACATCAAATCCACCCCTTGAGAAGAGCCAACCTCAGCCTGCTCCCATTCTGCATGTCTGATACATGCCCGGCCACGTGTCCATAGTGACAACGCACCAGGTTCGTACTGTGTTCCGTTGGTTCACTCACGGCTGCAACTGCTCCCGGAGCCAGGCGTGGAGGAGTTCGTCCGCGCCCCTCTGCTTGCCCTCCGGACGAGTGAGATAGGGGATGTCCTGCCCCAGGACGACCTCGAGGGCCCACGCGGCCCGTTCATGCTCCTCGTCGATGAGGTCGGGTTGGGTGACTTCCGGCAGCACGGCCAACGCATCCCACTGCGCCGGGCCGAAGCTGAGCGACCAGTTCAGCACCCATGTGTAGCTGCGGTAGAAGCGTTCGAAGTCGGGCGCCGCGGCGGAGGCCGGGACTGCGATGACGACGAGCGTCGGCTTCGGCAGTTCGGGGTTCTGGTTGAATGCGAACCAGCCGCGGGCCTTCGCCTCCGCCTCGATCTGGGCCAGCGACTGACCCGCGGTGTCCCATGTGACGATCTCGCACTGCGCCTGTGGGGAGAGCGCATTGATGGCGGGCTGGATCAACGTGTCGTAGGGNNCGGCTGTGCCACGATGCGCAGCGGTCGGCCCTCCTGCAGCGCCGCCTGCACGTGTGGCAGGCCCGGCAGCGGCCCGGCATCCGCGAGAGAGATCTCCTGGCCGGTGATCGCCTGCGCAATCTGCTCGGCGAACAGCTCGTGTCCGCGCATATTCGGGTGAATTGCGTCACTCATGATGGTGATCCACCGGCGCGGGTCCTCGGCCTGGATCGTTCCGAACTGCGCATGGAAGTCCACCACCGGCAGGTCGAGTTCGTCGCCCAGTCCGCGGACGATGTCGGCGTACTCGCCGAGCTTCGCCAACGGGCGCCTCTCATCCCCCTGGTTGATGGCGTTCGGGGTGCAGAGGATGACCTCCGACCCGACGGCCCGGACCTTCTCGATGATCGTGCGCAGGTTGGCCTCATACACATCGGGCGGGTGGGCCGCCACATCGTTCATCCCGAACATGATGACGACAAGGTCCGGCTGGTGTGCCAGCACATCTCTGTCGATGCGTTCGAGGGCGCTGCTGGTCTTGCCGCCGCTCACGCCGGCATTGATGATCTGGACCTGTGCATCCGGGTAGATGCGCTGCAGGGCCACTCCGAGCATCTCCGGCCACGCGCGCCCCCCGCCAGTGTGATAGTAGACGCCGGTTATGCTGTCGCCGAAGCCGACGATCCTGACGGGACGGTCTCCGGCGGCGAGGGCGGCATTGGTCCGCAGGGGCATGGTGGTTGTGTCTCCCAGTGAGAAGGATGGGACGAGTGCGAGGATCAGGGCTATCGGCAGGCGTCCGATCAGGCCCCACCCCACGCCGATGTCTGCTTCAGGACGTCTTCCGTTCCGCATGCTGGCCCCCAGGGTCAGTTCTGTCAGCGATCTGATCATGCATTCAGAATAATCCGCATGAGACCGGAGCGCAAGCGGTGCGGCAGGGCTCCGGCCGGTGCCCGGCGAAAGACCG
>DPJP01000409.1:0-127 GCA_003542955.1 Armatimonadota bacterium | reverse complement strand
CTCGCACAATGGCCGGAGCCACAGAGCTCGGCAGGCCCGAGGAGGTTCCCAGCCGTGATGACACTTGATGCCCTGCGAGATGGATTCGCCAATCCCCCGGTGGAGTACTCGCCGATACCCTTCTGGT
>DPJP01000167.1 GCA_003542955.1 Armatimonadota bacterium | reverse complement strand
TCCCACACCCCTGCCGTTCCCGTCCCACACCCCTGCCTCTTCCCGGTTTCGAATACCTGACAATAATGTCGCTTGCGTGACATGCGCGACGGGAATGCCAATGTCTGGCGGTTATTAAGGCATTTCTGTGTAATGGGTATGGTGTCGCCGGAAGTCCGGGTCGGAATTCCCATTGTGTCAGCGGTATTCTGCGAAGATACCTGCCGGCTTCGACTGCTCGATGGTCTGAAGCCATTCCGAGATAAGATCAAGAGCTTCCTGCACTTGCTCCTTGGCCATGTCATGCGCGGTCGCCTTCCTCCACAAGAAGTCGAGGTACCCCCCCAAGGCGGCCGGGTAGTTGATGGAGTCCTGGTCCAGGTTGGCGTACAGTGCGGGGTGTCCCCGCGTGTCACAATCCGCGTCACGACCGTGGGTGTCCATGAATTCGATGCGCCAACCGTCAGGTGTACGCGTGATGTCATAGTCATCGTTGTGCCTGAACCGGGAGTTGTATACACTCAGTACCATGTCTTTCACCTCAGGATTTGTGGCTGACGCCCTCTGATGTCGGTATCTAACAGCCGGGTGCCGCCCTTACCGCAGCCCCTCACTGCACACAATGCGCGGGACGGCTCTGGCACCGTCCTCTGTCTGGACGCGGTCAAGCAGCGAGCGCAGGTCGTGCTGCTGGTAGATGCGGGCGAGTTCGGTCAAGAGCGGCGGGCCCGTTACACCGTTGCGGCGCAGTGGGTTCAACTCGCGCGTCACGGCCTGTGGAAGGGGCTGCCGGAAGGCCTTGTCGAGGATATTGAGTTGCCCCCTCATGTCGGGGTCCTCGGTCTGCTCGAAGAGTATGCGAAGCTGGCGCTGAATATACCGCTGCGCATGACTGAGACCGACTGCATGGTCGCGTTGTGTCTCACGGTGGCGCACATCCTCGGCAAAGGCCTGCAGAACGCGCATGACCGCCGCATTGTACCCCTCCGGCAGTGGCTTTGCCGCCTCTTCGGGTTCGCATCTGATCGTGGAGAGCACCCGCGACAGGTCGCGGCTGATCACCTCGCCCTGCTCATCGACGAGCACGAGCTGGTCATACCTGCCGGCCCGGCAGAAGACGTACACGCCCTTCGCTGACGCAGTTCTGCCGGTGCGTATGCCGTCGCGCAGGTCCGCGAGCCGCTGGAACTCATTGGGGTCATCCCTGCGCAGCAGCCGCATGATCTCTTCGGCCTCATTCAGGTCGATGAAGTCATCCTCGCCGTCCTCGAAGAGGCTCAGCTGCTCGGGGCGTTCCTCATACACCGCGTACAGCGAGTCCTCATTCACCTGCTCGGATGGGTCCAGGATCGCGGCATCCTCGCCGATGGTCTCGTGTATCTCCCGGATGCGGTTGGCCAGCGTCGCCTTCAGCCCCAGGTTCTGCTCGATACCCGTCTCCGGAAGGAAGTTGTAGGCACGTATGACGTCATGATCGGAGCCAATACGGTCAATGCGACCGAGGCGCTGTATCAGCCGGACGGGGTTCCAGTGCAGGTCGTAGTTGATGAGCTGATCACAGTCCTGCAGGTTGAGACCCTCCGCAAGGACATCGGTGGCGACAAGGGTGTCAATATGGCGGCCCTGGTCTCTTGGCGCGAATTCGGGATTCGACTTCGGGGAGAAGCGCCCCACGATGGTCGACTTGCTCTTGTCGCCGCTGTAGATGACCTCCGCCCTGCCGCCGATTCCTCTCTTCGCGATCTCATCGTAGAGGTACTGCGCGGTGTCGGAGAACTGTGTGAAGNNGCACTTGCCGCCGCACAGGGGCTCCTGCCGCAGCTTTGTCAGGAGCGTCTGCAGCTTGTCGTCGGCCTCGGGGCCGATGGGCGAGACCAGCGAGAGTATCATCTCGAGCATCCGGATGTCATGGGCGATGTGACTGCGCAACCGGGCGATATCGAAATCGGCGGCACGGTACTGCCCCGTCACCTCGCGTAGCGCGTCGACGAGGTCCGCGTCTGACTCATAGTCCGACGCGTAGAGCACAGCGCGCGCGTCTTCGCCGGCCGCGACAATGCCCTGGTCCAGGCCAACAAGGAAGTTGCGCTGGCTATGCAGCATCCGCCCGATGGTCACCCGAAAGGCGTGGACGCTCGACTCAAAGCGTTTGAACAGCATGGTGCGCATGAGGCCTCGCAGATTCGCGCCCGCCCGCTTCAGCCTGTCATACGGCGCGGCCTCCTGCCTGTCCTCCATCACGTAATGCCAGAGCCCATAGCGCGCATAGGTCAGCTCCTCGGGCAGGTCGTCAAGCAGGTGGACGCGCGTCCCCGCCCTGCCCAGGTAGCTGCGTATCTGCTGATACAGGCCGGAGTAGGTATCCTCGATGCTGTACTCGATGGTGCGGAGTTCGCGTGTAGGGAAGAACTCCCTGCGATCCCCAACCATGATGTACGCGCGTCTGGCGCCATGCACGTATTGGTCGAACTCCGCCGGCTTCACTCGTTCATGCGTCTCGGAGTCGTACCCGTACCATTTCAGCACATCCCTACGTCGCCGGCGGTACAGGATGTGGCGCAGCAAGTCCGGGAGGTTGCGCGCGCCCTTCTCGATGTAGTTGAAGTACTCCTTGAGTGAGGGCGGATCGATGGGGAGATCGACGATGTCATCCTTCAGAAACAGGCGCATCTGGTTGTGGACGTCCCATGCGCTCTTCGCCCTTGGGGTGGCCGTCAGGAAGCAGCACTTCTTCCCCGCCCGCAGGTACTGCTCCATCACGCGATAGCGCTGCGTGTCGGTGTTGCGGAAGTTGTGGCTCTCATCAATGAGCACGAAGTCGCGGTCGGCGTACATCTCATCGCTCAGTAGTGGGTTGGCTGCGGTGCCCTCGGCCTCCTGATCCTCGGTGAGCTTGCCCATTGAGAAGACGACGGCTCCCAGGTCGAAGACCGCGTTGTAGCGCTCCCACATCTCGACAAGCGCCGCGGGGCACACGATGATCGGCCTGACACCCTCTGTGCGCTTGAACTGACGGATTACCGCCGCGCCCACAAACGACTTGCCAAGCCCCACAACATCCGCCACAAAGCCGCCGCCGTAGTCGCGGATCATGTGGCAGACGACGCGCACCGCCACCTTCTGGAACTCCGCAAGCCGGCGGGTTATCTCGTCATCCCAGAGAATATCAGCTGCGTCCTCACCATCGAGGCGGTCCTTGACCAGCTCGTACAGGGTCTTCATGTAGATGTCGTACGGGCGCACCTCCGCAAGCGCCCATGATTGCTTCATCTCCTGCATCAAGGTCTCATCGAAGTCCTCGGCCTCATCCCACAACTCATCGAACCAGCGCACCAGCTCGGCGTGGTTGTCATTGCCCTGCACGATGACGTTCAACTCCGTGTTGTGCGTGACGCCGGAAAGCGTGAGATTCGATGATCCGACAACGGCGATCCCGTGCTCGTGACGTTCCACGACCTGCCCGCCGACCCCATACACGGGGCCGTAGTCGAAGATGTAGGCCTTTGCATGGAGGCGGCCCCGCGTGTAGACCTTCACATGCAGGCGCCCCTCCTCGATCATCCTCACCAGCCGGCGGAGGACAACCTCGCCTTCGTCGGTCTGGTCCATCACCTCGACGGCCTGCCGCATGTTCTCGGCGGTCCGGTCGGCCATTGTGGCGGAGTCTTCCCGCTTGGTGTATGCCTGCTTCTCAAGCCTATCGGCGACAAGTTCAAGGCGCCGATAGCCCTCCGACATCTGCTCGAGCGTCTGGCTGTTGGTGACATTGCCGATGAGCAGCTTCAGGTCGCCGATGCTATCGAGCCTGTCGGCAATGGCCTCGAAGCCGGAGAGGAAGAAGTAGCCGACGGCAAAGCGCGCCGTTTCACTTGAGGCAAGCAGTGTGCGGATATGCTCGGCGAGCTTCTGGTTGCGGTTGTCGATGATGTCGTGGGCGGGCATGAGGTCGGCTCCCTCATCCTGTGGGCTTCCTCGACGCCGCGGCCTTTGCCCTGGTCTCCTCAAAGAAGGCCGGGTTCTGCCGATAGCGGTCGAGTATCCAGTCTCGGAACTTCGTGCTGTACTGCTTGGGTGAGTTGCGGACCGTTCCCTGGTAGTACCATTCCCGTCGTTTCGGCACATTGTGGACCTTCACCAGACACTGCACGTCGTAGGCGTTGAAGACTACCCCCGGAGGCAACTCGTGGCAGACGGCTTCCACCAGGTCCCCCATGAGGAAGGGCCAGTCCTTGCCTGAGTCCTTCGGGACCTCGACCACAATGCTCTCCATACCCCCGGGCCCGCTTGTGAGAGCTATGTCCGCCTCGTCTTGCTTCTTCGTCAGGGCGAGGCGGTAATCCACCGAGATGGCGAACTCCGGGTCACGCCCGACGTCCTCGAAGTCCTGCCGAAGCTGGGCTTGGTACTGCGTCAGGTAGGCGAGGGCGTCGCGGCTCAGCCGCTTGCGCATCACCGGGCTTTCGAGGTCGAAGTGCTCCGGCCCCAGGTCATAGACAATGGTCATCATGCCGACCGACACCCGATCGGAAAGTGAGATGCCGAACCACTCGCCCAGCTTGCGGTGGTAGTTCAGGACGCACGCCTGGAACAGGCCCAGCACGTCGTTGGGCACTTGGTCGATGATGAGATGCACGGCCTCATCCCTCAGGTCCGCAACCCGCTCGACGTTCCGTCGCACGGGGCTCTTATCATTGGGGAAGGCGCGCGATAGACAGTCACGCAGTGAGAGGCTCCGTCGGGTTTCGTTCCTCTTCTTTCGATAGTAGATGGCCCGCCTATCACCGGCGCCATCGATAATCCTCGCCTTGAGAAGCAGTTCCCACGCGTTGCAGATCAGGTATGCGAAGGTCTCCACCCGGTAGCGGATAGACAGCTGGTTGATGATCTCTAATGCAAGCACATACGCTTNNTAAGCATGGTTCCGAGCACCGCCTCCGTCAGAAGTCAAGGGCCGCCGCTCTGTGAGCGTGCGGCGGCCCTCGGCGCTGGCGCGCACTACCTTCTCGAATCACCAATGCACCAACGGCAGTTGTCAAAGCCCTCGCTATGCGCCTGTGGCAATATGTCCGGCGAGAACACGACGCCATGCCCATTGCGGATGATCACAGGTACTTGGCACTGGGCCTTTTCGTTGGTCAGGTCGTGCACTTCCATGCTGGCCGGGTTCCGATTGCCCAGGTAACGCTTGCCTGTCGGTCGCGTCGTGACCGAAGTACTCATGTCCTCGGCCTCCCGAATGTCAACGTGCGCTTGTGGCAGTCCTGGCACAGTATCTCGCAGTTGCTGAGGACATCGCCGCCCCCAGCGTTCCTATGGTGGGCCTCCCAGCCATAGGACCCGTCACTACCTCGTGATGCCCACCGCAGCTCCCTGTTGCAGCGTCCGGCGTGCGGGTGGTTCTGCCGCGTGCATTCACACTTGCCGCCGGCGCGTCTCCAGGCTTGCTCCACTACTGGTTCCGGAAACGCCATTTGAGGTGCCCCTTTCTGAACTGTGGTTCGGTCAAGAACGCCCGCCCCTTGCTGTTGGCACCTCCAATCTGGGGCCAACCCAAGTCACTTTCTGCTATGCGTCCAGGGGTCCCCCGCCACCAGTACCTCCCGACCCTCAGTCCTCCTCAGCTAGGCAGTCACCAAACGGCTCGCCGGAGGCAAGCCACTCGTCGTATGTCTGGCGCGCCTCGCGAGAGTTGTCGGTCTTCGCCATACGCTGCCAGACGACCCGGCAGACGCTGTCGCTAAGCGAGGCAAGCAGTGCACTGGCAGTCCGATCGTCTTCAACACCAAGTGCGCCAAGTACCGCCATCTCGAACGCGAGCCTATCCAACTGCGTAACCTCGTCGTATACCATGTAAGGCGGTCGTTGTGCAATAGCGTCAAATGCGCGCAGCAGATTCTGGCTGCAATCTGTGCTGAGCCTTCTGGGGTCTAGTACAAGCAGCTCGTCCAGTTCGTAGGTCTGGGTCTTCAGCAAGCCCTGCCCAAAATTGGCGCGCCCGAGAAGCTCGTATTGAAGCATTGTGAAGACTGAGAACACTGATACACCTGTGATCACTCGGTCGATGCCATCGTGGTAACGTACTTCGACGAGGTTGTCACCCACAAGGGTCCCGTCGACTATACCCAACACTGGCCGACGCTTGTGCCCAATCGGTATCACCAGGTCTGGCGTACCGCGCTCTCCAATGACATACCAAGGCCGGCTGCGGGCCCGTTGGGCGCAAGTGGCACGCCGATGGAACTCCCGTGGCTGCGCTTCACCCCACTCCACGTAGGCTCGTGCAAGCCTGTCTTCGTCTCGAAGCTCTTCGGTGGCATTGAACAGCCGGTGTTCCAGCACGCTTGGATCGATGAGGGGCCGCGCCAACTCCCGCGCCTTCGTTATCACCGGCATCTCGACGAATCGACGTTCTATCTGATGCTCGCTCCTGTCCCCTGCCTGGACGATAGCGGGGTCGGCTCCGGCATCCGAGACGAGGCGCAAGAAGAAGAACTCATTCGCGCCCGTAGTGACGCCGCGGCGGACGTCGGCGATGTCGCCGAGGCGGACAAGACGGTCACCGGCGCGCTCGAGAATCTCCCAGTAGATATCCGGGGCGCGCAGGTACTTGCCGCCCCACTTGTCTCCGCCGTACTGCCCCACCCGAATCAGCGGGCCGTGCGTACCGGTTGCATCCGGGGCGGTGTCGCTGCCGGCCGTAAGCGCTTCGGCCTGACAGAGCGCATGGATACGGTAATCGGGCGTCGTCTCCCGATCCGTCGCCTCCTCGAGTTCCTGGAAGATGACGGGGTGGATCATTGCTTCATACGGTGCGGTGAACATGACAAAGCGCATGCGGCGGTCGAGCCCCGCGTCGTTCCGGTCATCCGGGGCCGAGAGCAGGACGATGACTGTGTTGACATCGGCATCGGCAAAGGAGCGCCGCAGCTCGTTGTCGAGCACGAGCTTGACGTGTGAATGACGCAGCAGGAACTCCTGCAGTCCCGCGCCGTAGCCCACATCGAGCCATGAATTCGAGGTGATGAAGCAGAATGAGCCTTTCGTGTTGAGCAGAGAGAGACCGTGATAGTAGAAGTAGATGTACAGGTCGCTCTTGCCGCTGATGGCATTGCTCACGGATCCGGACTTCGCGCTGTAGCCGAAGTGGCGGGGGTAGGCCTGATGGACGGAGCGGGCGAGCCTGGCCTTGTAGGCCTTCTTGGTCGCGGGGTTGACTGCCTCGCGCGGCATTGTCGGGTCGGATATGTCCTCCTGCCGCACGTACGGGGGGTTGCCGACGACGATATCGAACCCACGCTGGTCCCGTTGCTCGCGCTCAGATATCTCCACGAATGCAATATCCCACACGAAGGGTACGTGCGCGGCATTGCGCAGGGCATCGATGGCTCCCGCGATACGCTGCCGCGCCAACTCCAGGTCGTCAATTTCCTCCTGCCACCGGGCGGCTTGCAGTTCCATCTGGGGCTGCACATCGACCGAGCCGTCCAGTCGGATCTGCCCCGCCTTCGGGTTCTGGATTCGGCACTGCAGTTGCTTGATCTCGCCGGCGATCGCGCCCTCCTGTCCAACAAGCAGTTCGCGGAACAGACGCAACTCTTCAGCCTTTGCCGCATCGAGGCTGCGATAGGCGCACTCAGGGTCGTTGGCGTAGAACTTCAGCTTCTCCTTCTTGTGGGTAGTGATCTTGCCCTTGAGTGACGACGGTATCTGTTTGGAGCCCTTGATGTGGGCGAGGTTGACGCCGCCGACTTCCTGCACGAGGCTGTCGCCGCAGCGGATGTTGAAGCTGAAGTGCGGAAGCAGCGGCTCATTGCGAACGTGGGCCGCCGTGGTGTCGATCTCGGCGTCGATGATGAGAGCCAGCCACAGCCGTAGTTCGGCGACATGGCAGGCCCACTCCATGACGTCCACGCCGTAGAGGCTCTGGCCGATGATGCGCCGCTTGCGGTCGTAGGGGTCCTCGTGGATTCCCTTGCGGCCCTGAGCGCGCGCCTGCAGGTCATCGAGAATGTGTAGCATCCCGACGAGGAATGACCCGGAGCCGCAGGCGGGGTCGACGACCGTCGTCGCCTGAAGCCGCTCCGCCAGCGCCTGCCAGAGGCCGGCCTGCTCGACACGGCGGTCGGCTTCGTCCTTTTCATCGGGCTCAAGGGCAAAGACGACCTCATACAGCAGGTTCTTCTGTTCGGCGCCCAGGTGGTTGGCAAGGTTATCGACCAGCGCCAGCCGGCACATGAGGTCGATCTCAGTGCGGGGCGTGTAGAATATGCCGGCATCGCCGCGCTCGTCGGCCTCGGCTGAGACGTTGACGAGGCTTTCGTACACCTTCCCGATCATCTCGGGGTCGACGGCGACCTCCTGATCGAGCGGGCTGTCCTCCGCAATAGTGAAGTTGTAGCGCTCCGTGAACTCATACGCCTGCTGGAAGAGCCTGTCCTCGATACGCGGTGAATGGCGGGTGTCGAGTTCGTTGCGTCTGAAGAGCCCACCGTTGAGATAGGGCGCCATGTGGAGCGCCTCTTTGATGTCATCCGGGAAGTGCGTGTGGCCGCCGTGAAAGCGGTTGTTGAATGCCTCAAAGAAGAGCACCGAGAGCCAGTCTGAGTAGAACGTGTCCTCCGGCCGGCCCGAGCGCCGGTATGCGCGCCAGAAGGTGGTGAGGAAGTCGTTGTCATCGCCCAACCAGCGCTTCCGCTGCACGAAGTACATGAACATGAGCCGATTGAGAAACTGCTGGGCATAGTCGTGTGCCCAGGCTGCATCATCGGTTTGTGCATCAAGCTCCGCCTGCATGGCCCGGAAGAGCGTCTTGTACTCCTCGAAGAACTGACGGGTGACGGCTTCGACATCAAAGGCGCGATCATGCCGATGCTGGAGTTCGAGCGCCGTCGGGACGGGGCGGAAAAGCTGCAGGTCCTGTTCATCGGTGGCGGCGGCATCAAGCATCGCGATGCGCTGGGCGGCGGTGCGCATGCGCTCCTCGGGCCCGACGGTGATACGCCGATACAGGCGACGCTTGTCTTCCCTGGCATCATAGCGCACATTGACAAAGTGCCAGTGGTCCTGATCACGGTC
>DPJP01000275.1 GCA_003542955.1 Armatimonadota bacterium | reverse complement strand
ATCGCGCTGGGTCCAGCAGCAGGGTCCCCCCGCCGCTCAGCAGCTTTGTCTCCCGCCCGGATTCGGGATCGCACCGGATGACGTCAGAGCGCGGAACCATGTACTCATAGACACGACGAGCCAGCTGGTTACTCGGGCAATCGGCCCCGACCGCGGCGTACGCGTCCTCAACGGCTCCCGTGACTCGCCAGACGATCAGATCGTCGCCTGCCCACGCCAGATCGAACGCCGACCACTTTCGCCGATCATTGCTCCAGCACGGTGGGCTCAGGCAACCGCCTGAATCCACCGCATGGGCCGAGACACCACGTCCCTGCACCATGATCGCTACTCGCACGCCGTCGGGGGCAACAGACACCCAGACCGACGAGTGATCAGCCGACTCCAACCCAATCCCTGGACATGTCCACTCGATGAAGCCGGCCGCCGGATCCACCGTCTGCGCCGGCACGGGGGCCACAAGTGAGCAGTTGCCGCCGCCCTGCCACACCCCAAGCTGCACCAGGCCGATAACTCCAGCCGAGAGTACTGCAGCCCGTACCAGTCGGCGCATCAGCGGCATCAGTGTAGGCACCTCCCTCGCGTGAATGTCAGGGTCCGTCGTCGTTCCCCGAAGAGCTTCATTGGTTCCTTGTACTCAACTTGAGGGTTTGTCCCCTCGCGCGCATAGTAGAACTGCGATGTTGCGCCGCTGTCCAACATGAAGGCGCTCACAAGCTTCATGCCGAAGGTCTGCCCCGCCGGCAGCTTCGTGTTGACGTAGGCAGTCAGTGAAGCGGAATCGTCCCCTCCGCCGTTCAGGAACTGATACGCGTCATCCCAACTCCAACTGTTCGCTACTATCTGGAAAAATGACCACTCGCCCGCACCGGGATTCTTGTCGTTCGGGTTCCGAGCGTACCAGGCAATGATCACTCTCCTGTTCTTCTCTTGTGTGTCAGGAGTGTCCAGGCTGCTCTTGACCCCAGCGAAGTATAGGCGGCCGATGTTGCTGAATCCATATCCGGAGGCGCTTTCTACTCCCGGCGTCACTGCCGTACTCCCACTCGCCTCAGCCGTGTGGGCGTAGCTCCGTTTGTCCTTCCAACCTACACACCAGCGCGAGATCGGATGGTGCACGTCTGCATCTCTCCAGCTTCCCTTAATCGACGTCCCGGTGTCGGATAGCAGCTTGTCGGGCTGCCACCCCCACCCCCACCGCGCAGCGAACATCCCTCCATTGGTGAGAGCCTCAATCATGCGGCGATCATTGTGCAGCAGTGCATTGTAGTATTCCTCCACGGTCATGCCGCCAGGTGGCGTATACGCGGTCAGACGCTCCGAGCCGAGGGTATAACGATGCCAGGCCCCGCACCAGGGCCCCTCGGTGTCACCGATGAAGACGATTGACCCTGTCAGATCATCACCCGCATTGGCGACCGGCATCCTCGCGTAGTCATGCGTCCGCCGCATCGGGCTGTGGATGCCGCACTCATCGGCGCCGGTGAACAGCACGCGCCAGAAGCCGGGATACTCTCCCGCTCCTCTGTAGATCTCGATGCCGTCAGGATCACCATGCATGACCCCCTGTGTCTCCGGCCCGGACACGAGGCTCCTCTCTGTCAACTGGGGATCCATACCCACGAGCTTGATGCTGGCGGCGTTATGGCCGTACTGGTTGTGGAGCCAGTATGATGCCCTGAGGCTCCCTTCCTCATCGAACCACGCCTGATGCCCGACCCGCTCCGGCGTCTCGGGCGTAGTGAGCGGCACCCAGAGGTAGTAGGGCCACTTGAACCAGTTCTGGTCGATCTCCCCTGCGTACTCAGTGAGGTCCTCGACTTCCTCCACCAGTATCTCATAGGTATACGTCCCCCGGGCTAACGCGTCCAGGTATTGGGCCAGGGGCACCGACACCTGAGTTGATGTGCTGCCACACGAGTCCACCGCTCCTGTGACGTCCCAGCATGGGCCTCCTTCATCCCACTCGCCTCCACTGTCCTTCGTGGCGCGGAAGTAGATGGTGTAGTTGTACGCGTGCGGGTCGACGTCTCTGATCGTGAAGCTGATCACTGGATTGGCGAGGTCAGGCCCGCCCTCAGGGTCCCACTTGAAGTAGTCGACGGTGCCATTGCTGGCGCTGACATCAGTCACGTAGCAGTTGATCACCCGCACGCCGAGCGGGTCCGGGCCGGCGGCGCCCGCCACGGCGAACTGCACCGGCTCGCCGGCGGAGACCGTGTGGTCCCCGTTGCCCGTCGTGGGCTCAGTAGTGCTGTCCCAAGCCGGCAGCAACAACCCCCAGTGGGCCACGTCTGGTTCACCATTCGGGGCGCTACCTGGGCCGCTCGGGTCTGCGGCCCAGGTTCCGCCCGAATCGCGGAACCANNGACCGCGCTCTCCTTCGTGACGTTCGTACCTTCATCATACCCTTCGTACTCATCCTTGATGCGCAACGTGAACCCACTCGACGAGATGCTGTCGCCCGGCGCCAGATCAACGCACAGCAATGGGTGGATCGTGCCGCCGACCCGATCATCCCACTTGTTCAGCAGGGCATCTTCCTTGTAAAGCTCGAACCACGCGCGCGACCCGGGTTCCGGCTGACACTCCGGACTCTCCGTCGGCGTGGACGGGCAGTTCGGCTCAACCGTGCAGCCCTGGCCATCCTGAGTCAGACAGGCCGGGTTGTCGGCATCGGAGGTGGAGCACTGCGAGTCGGCGTGGTCGCTTGTCGGCTGGCATTCGGCGTCTCCCGGATCGTTGGTCGGCAGGCACTGCGGGGCCTCGGCGTCGCAGGTGTTGAGCATATCGCAACTGGTTGGCTCGCACGTGATCCCGGCGACACACGCCGTCGGCTCACAGGTCGCCCCGTAGGTGCACGCGGTAGCCTGGCACGTCTCGCCGTTGGTGCATGCCGTCGCCTCGCATGTCTCACCGCCTGCGCATGCCGTGGCCTGGCAGGTCTCCCCGTTGGTGCATTCGGTTGCCTGACAGGTCTCGCCGGCCGCGCAATCCGTCGGCTGACACGTGACGCCGGCGGTGCATTCGGTGGCCTGGCACGTCTCGCCATTGGCGCATTCCGTCGCCTCGCACGTCACGCCACCGACGCAATCCGTCGGCTGACACGTCTCCTCGCCGGCACACGCTGTGGCCTCGCAGGTCTCCACGCCGCAGCCCTCTGTGGGCTCGCATGTCTGCCCGCCGCTGCACTCAGTGACTTGGCAGGTGAGGCCGCCGGTGCAAGCCGTCGCTTCGGCGGTGGCGCATCCCGCCGCGATGCTTGTCGGATCAGGACACTCAGGGGCCTGCGTCTGCCCGCAGTCGGGTTGGTCTGTGGGGTTGCACGCCGGGTTGTTGTCCTGCGTTATGCGGCAGGCCGGGTCGTTCCAGTTCTCGGTGGGCGGAATGCAGCCGCGCAGATATGGTTGGGTCGTGTAGCCGCACTCGGGAAGCCACCACTGTTCGGTAACGTTGCACTGTGGATCGCACGTCTCTCCGCAGCCCACCGTGGGATCGCACGTCGTCGGTCCACAGCCTGCGGTGGGTTCGCACGTCGTCTCTCCGCAGCCCGTGGGCTCGCACGTGGCCCCGCACGTCGTTGGGTCACAGGTCGGACCGCAGCCCACCGTGGGTTCGCACGTGGCCTCGCACATCGTCGCGTCACAGGTCGGACCGCAGCCTGCGGTGGGTTCACACGTCGGTCCGCAGCCTCCGGTCGGTTCGCAGGTGATTTGCCCGGCTTCGGTCGCCGGATCACACGGCGGGCCGGCTTCGCACGTCACTTCACAACCTGTGGTCGGTTCGCACGTCGTTCCACAACCTGCTGTGGGCTCGGACGTCGGTCCGCACGCTTCTGTTGGTTCACAGGTCTCCCAGGCCGCGCAGGTGACTTGCCCCGCTTCCGTCGCCGGATCACACGGCGGGCCGGGCTCGCACGTCG
>DPJP01000442.1:8088-8334 GCA_003542955.1 Armatimonadota bacterium | reverse complement strand
GGTAGCGTGGGGGAGCCCCGGCACTCGGCCGAGCACCGCCGAGCGTGCATCCCGTCTATTGTACCTACCCTCCGCCGAAACCTCCACCCATCGTTTTCATGATCTGGATTGCTCCGGGCCCCAGGATGACCACGAAGAGCGCCGGGAAGATGCAAAACACAAGCGGAAAGAGCATCTTTGTCGCAAGAATAGCGCCCTGCTCCTTGATGCGGATGCTTCGCTGGCTGCGCAACGCATCCGAGTGGG
>DPJP01000442.1:1616-8076 GCA_003542955.1 Armatimonadota bacterium | reverse complement strand
GAGCCTGATAGAGGGCAGCCACGAGCATCGAAAGCTCCTGGACGTTTACACGCGATGCCAGATCGTCCCAGGCCTCGTTGCGCCGCTTGCCGAGGCGTACCTCGACCAGCGTCCGGTTGAACTCGTCGACCAGCGGGCCTTCCTTGCGTGCGACGACCTCCGCCAGTGCGCCATCGAGACCCATGCCCGCCTCGGTGCACACCACCAGCAGGTCAAGCAGGTCTGGCAGGGAGCGCCGGATGGCGGTCTGNNGGTCTGGCGCGTCTTCACCATGTTTGAGACCATGTAGTCCGGCCCGAGAGCGACCACCAGCAGACCCAGCGACGTGACTGCGATCCGGACCTGCGGTTGAGCCGAGTCAAGCTGCGTGTACAGAAGCCACGCCACCAGCGCCGCAACCAGACACGCCAGGCCGCGCAGCAGCAGGAACACGGGCTCGGTCAGGCCCATCGGGTGCCCCGCCGCGGCCAGCTTCTCCCCCGCCGCCCGGATCATCCCCTCCGGAGCAGCAGCGGCCAGCTTGCCCGTGAACGTGTCAAGCCCCGGCTTGATTACGCGCTCGAAGAACGATGCCGACAGCTCCTCCGAGATCGCCGATCGCGCCTGGACGGCGCTCATTGTCTGCTGCTGAAGCAGGTACTGCTCCCGGCGACGCTGCACCCGGTCACCCGTTGTCGGCTGCGTGAGCCCCAGGTAAAGCAGGACGCCTGCGACAACAAAGACGCCGGCCGCTATGTATATAATGTACGACTGCAGTTCCATGTCGCCCACACACCTCAAGCAGGTCTGTGTCGGTCCGTGCTCACAGGTCCATGTTCAGCATGCTGCGGATGATCAGGATCCCGACTATCAGCAGACCGACAGCCCCTGCCAGCATCATCCGCCCCATCATGTCGGTGAACAATGGCGAGAGATACCCGGGACTGATCGAGTTGACGATGAAGGCCAGCAGAAACGGCATACCCACCAGGATCATCGCGGAGAAGCGACCCTCTGCAGTCGCGGCATCGATCTCGCCCTTCAGGCGTACCCGATCCCGGATCATTGATCCGATCTTGTCCAGTATCTCCGCCAGATTCCCGCCAACCGCAAGCTGCGTCTGAACCGCTTGAATGATCAGCTCCATGTCGTAGTTCTCGGTGCGATGGATGAGGTCTTCCAGCGCCTTGTTCAGCGCGGCGCCGAACTTCACTTCCTGCACAACGCGCGCGAACTCCTCCGAAATCGGCGGCCGCATCTGACTGACCACGATCTGGATGCCGCTCAAGAACGAGTGCCCGGCCCTCAGCGATGCAGACAGGATATCCAGCATGTCCGGTATCTGCGCGCTGAGCCGCGATTGACGCTTCGACTGCTGATACATCAGGTAGGCATACGGCACCGCCGAGCNNCGACCCCCGAAGAAGAAGCCGAACATGTAGCCCACAAGCGCACAGGCGAACATCAGCGAGATGAACTCCGACGGGCGCCAGACCAGCCCCGCCTGCAGAATAGCCAGCTGAAGACGCTTGCCCATCGCCGACTGCTGAAGCAGTCCCGACAGCAACGGAGCCGGATCGACGTCGGCCTTCTCTTGTTTCGTGGACTTGGTGACGGTCGGCTGGATGGGCCGGCCGGCACGCAGCTCCTGGAGGCGCCGCTTGCGTGTCTCAAAAGCCGATATCGCGGCGGACAGCAGAGTCAGAGTCCCACCGGTAACCGCCAGAAGGACCAGCAGCAGTAAGAGCCACAGCGGCACGGAACTCCCTCCTCTCACGTGGCCGAGTGGGCGACGACCCGAGCCATGGGCCCTACGGCCCTCGTCGGCAATCGGTCGAGCCCTCCCCAACGGCATGCCGCCCGAAGTCCGGGCAGCGCAACTCGCTCACGCCGGCGCGTCAGGTCTGCTCGAATATCTCCCAGCCGAGACTGACGCCTTCGGATTCCAGCCTCTCCATGAACAATGGGCGAACTCCACAGGCTACATGACGGCCGATGATCTTGCCGTCGGGTGATATCCCCTCGCGCTTGTAGACGAACAGGTCCTGCAGAACGATTGCGTCGCCCTCCATGCGCTGAACCTCGGTCACATACTCAAGCCGCCGCGAGCCATCCCGAAGGCGTTCCTGGTGAATGACCAGGTCCACCGCGGAGCTGATCTGCTCGCGAATCGCCCTCGAAGGCAGGTTGGCATTCGCCATCATCACCAGGGTCTCGATACGAGCCATGGTGTCGCGCGGGCTGTTGGAGTGAACCGTCGTGAGTGAGCCGTCGTGGCCGGTGTTCATCGCCTGAAGCATGTCCAGCGCCTCGCCGCCTCGGCACTCACCCACAACAATCCGATCCGGGCGCATGCGCAGGCAGTTGCGGACCAGGTCGCGGATTGTCACTTCACCCTTCCCCTCGAGGTTGGGCGGTCGACTCTCAAGCGTGATCACATGCTCCTGACGCAGCTGCAACTCCGCGGCGTCCTCGACCGTAACAATGCGTTCGTCCGAAGGGATCATCGAGGAGAGCACGTTCAGCGTAGTCGTCTTCCCGCTGCCCGTGCCCCCCGACACGATGATGTTCATACGCGCCTTCACACACCCCTCCAGGAACACCCGCATGGTTTCGGAGAATGTCCCAAACGAGACCAGGTCATCAGCGGTCAGCGGGTCCGCGGCGAACTTGCGGATCGTCAGGCACGGCCCGATGATCGAGATGGGAGGAATGATCGCGTTGACGCGGGAGCCGTCGGGGAGACGGGCATCGACCATGGGCGTCGACTCGTCCAGGCGGCGACCGAGGGGTGCGATGATCTTCTCGATGATTCGCATGACGTGCCCGTCATCGACAAAACGCCGGTTCGTCAGGTGCAACGTGCCGGAGCGCTCGACGAAGATCTGGTCGGGGCCATTGACCATAATCTCGGAGATTACCGGGTCGTCAAGGAAGTTCTGGATCGNNCGTTGAGAACCTCCGCGAGCATCTGCTCCTTGGCACGAGCCGAAAGCGACATCGAGCGGTCGGAGCTGACAACATCGACGAGATTGCGGATGCGCTCGACCAGCTCGAGTTCCGTCATGATCTGCAGAGTGCGGTAGTCGGTATCTGAAAGCAGACGCTGGTGAACGGCGGCGCCGATCGTATCGAAGGCCTCCGCCTCCTCGATCGAGATACCCAGGTCCGCCGCCAACTCTCTTGCTGCTGATCCATCTTGCTGTCTCATGCATCGCACCTGCTACTCATGTGATCAAGCCCCCCCGGGGACGGTTCTGGGCGTGCTCTCAGCGATGATCTTGCGCGCGATCTCCTCGACCGCGACACTGACGCTCTCTCGCGGACGGCTCAAAGCAAAGGGAACCCCCTCGTTGCGAGCGGTACTCACAACGGCAAACTGATCGGGGATCTCCGCCCNNCTTCAGGCCTGTCGTCTCCTCGATGTCGGATGTCCCGAACTCAGTGCTCTTCGATGCCCGGTTGACAACAAGCTTGATGCGTTCACTCGGGACGTTGCCCTTGATGATGATCTCGATCAGCGAAGCCGTGTCTCGCATGAGGGCAATATCATCAAGAGTGACAAGAACAAGGATGTGCTGGCAGCGTGAGAGCACGTACGGGCTGGCCGGCCAGAGCAACGGAGGCAGGTCGAAGATTGTGAAGCGGTTGCGCCGCCGCAACATCCCCAGCAGTGTGGCAAGCTGTGGTATCTCGATCTGCGACATCTCCTCCTGATCCCCGCGCGAGATGCCGGGCAGTACCCTCAGCCCGCATTCGTGCGCAACCAGATGCCCCTCCACAAGCTCGATGTCGAGTTCCTGGTAGCCCAGCAGATCCTGGATCGAGGCATGATAGGCGAGGTCCAGACTCAGCGCGACATTGCCAAACTGGCCGAAAAAGTCGACCACGACCACACTCTTCGGAAAGCGCCTCGCCAGCACCGCCCCCAGATTGGTCGCCAGCATCGTCTTGCCGAGACCGTCCTTGGCACCGGTCACCGCGATTGACACGGGCAGCTTCTCGGGATCCGTCGCGATGGCGAACTCCGGCTTCTGCCTCGCCTTGCGCAACTCGATCAGTTGCTCGATCAGCTCGCGCAACTCATTCTCCGATTGGTGCGGGTCGAAGACCGCACGAGCCCCGGCACGCATCGCCGCCGAGATCGTCTTCGTGTCCGCCTGCCGGACCACCATGACGCACAGCGTATCAGGATTCGCCGCCACCGCAAGCTTGCATGCCTCGAAGCCGTCAATGCCCGGCATGTCCACATCGACGAAGATGATGTCGGGCCTGGTGTGGGCCGCCATCTGAGCGACCTCCAGGCCGTCGCGCGCGTATCCCGCGATCGTGAGCTGCTGCCCACCCGAGATCAGACGGGCAAGCATCGCGCGCAACTCCGAAGCCGACCCGGGGTTGGCCTCGGAGAGCACAACCGTCGTTTTCGCTCCATCCCCACTCTGCGCCATACAGAGCCTCTCTACCCATCAGTTCGATCAAGCACGCAGCCTCGGTCTCGCTCCGGCACTTCCACGCACCCAAGCGCGGCCCGGCATCACCACGCACACCAGACTGATGCAGGCCTCGTCTCGCAGAGCGCCGCCGGGTCGCCGCGCCTCTGTGTCCGACTCAAGTGTGGCAATATCAGTGCCGAGCCACCGGCGTCGACGTGCCGTGAATGGTAGTCAATCGTCAAGGCGGCTCATGTCGCGAAGCTCCTGCTCCGCCGGATGGACGAAACCGGGACCATGTGCCGTGCCGGTCACTATCTTCGGTGTCAAGAGGATGACCAGTTCGGTATCCCCCTGGGTGAATGACTTGTGCTTGAACAGGTCCCCGATGATCGGAATCTTTGACAGAAGCGGAATGCTGCGCTCGACTGTGGCCTCCTCACGCTGCAGCAGCCCTCCAAGAAGCAACGTCCCGCCGTCCGGGATGCTCACAACGGCCTTTGCCCGCCGCGTCCGCATGGCAGGAACACGGAAGCCGCTGATAGTGACGCCGTTGGTCCAATCTAGCGAGCTGACCTCCGGGAGGATGCTCAGGTCAATCGTCTTCCCATCAGTCTTGATCGTCGGCCTGAAGTCAAGACGGNNTAGGGCTTGTACTCGATCGTCACCGTCGTCACACCCGCCGTCCCCGGCTGCACGATCGGGATCGGCACCTCGCCGCCGACGAGTATCTCCCCCTCCTCGCCATCGTTCACAATAACACGCGGACGTGAGAGCACCCGTGAACGGCTGTCCTGGAGAATTGCGGAAAGCGTCGCCCCAACATCGCCATAGAAGTCGACACCGCCCGGCACATTCACATCCATCAGGATCGGCTGGCCGATCAGGCCAACGCCCTCATCGCTGACACCGATCGAGCCCCACTCGACTCCCAGGCTATCGAGATCATCCTGGCTCAACTCGCATATCAGCGCCGCGACCTCGACCTGATCCTTGTAGGGGTCCACGATGCGGAGGCAGTCCAGAACACGGTACGGCGGCTCCATCGCCTCGAGCACCGCGTGATAGTGGTCCAGCATCTGTTGGCTCGTGACCGTACCCTCCAGCGACAATGTCTCGGGGCCCATCTGCTTGACCTCGATGTCGGACCCGAAGGCCTCCACGAGTTCCCGGGCATACTCATCTATGGACGGGCGCGGCTTGACGACACGGACAAGATTGATGACGTTAGCATCCGGTGCAAACTGCTGGAGTATCGTGCCGATGCGCTCGTACTCATCATCGGAGACCACGGTGCCGTCCACGGCAACTGTTCGTCCCTTGACCTGCCAGACTCGCAGTTCATCGCCGATGGCCGCGCGGATCCTGTCCAGCGGCGGAGATGCAAGTTCGTCGTTGTACTTGACCAGGTTGATGATCTTCAGGTCGCCACGGGAGGTTGCGGCGATAACTGTGCTGATGCGTTCGACCTCCGCCGGATCGCGCACATCACCCTGCACAACAAGCGTCTTCTCATCGAGAATGCGGTACTGAACCGTATCGCCGAAGATGTCCTCGAGCGCCGCGGCAGCACCCTCCGCCGGCAGTTGTGGAGCGCCGGCAACGCGAATCAGGTCGACGGTCTTGACGGGCGCCTGCCCGCGGGCGGCGATGATCTGCCGCGCCCGGTGCACCATGTCGGCGGTACCCAACTCNNACATAGGACAGGTTGCCGCCCAGCGCACCGCGCAACTCAGCGGCCACCTTCTCCGCCGGGCTCTGTCCGGTCACCGACACCTCGTACTCATGCAGCCCGGTCTTGTCCCAGACATACAGCGTGGTCACCCCCCGCTGTTTGCCGTAGACGGCCAACTGCATGATGCTCGAGACAACGACGTCGGCGATCTCGGGGTTCGTTACCTGCACCCTGCGCATGTGGTTGAAATGGAGCATGATGCTCCTGTTCTCCGGCACCACAATGCTGCCGGGCGCCTTCGACAGGGCTGCCCCCGCAAGCGCTGCCACCGGCAGCGCCGCAAATGCCATCACCGCCAGGAGCAGTGCAAATCTGG
>DPJP01000442.1:550-1582 GCA_003542955.1 Armatimonadota bacterium | reverse complement strand
CAGCTTCATCTCAGTGCTCCTTATCGGTTTACTGCGCCGGCTCCACGTTCTCGCGCTCAAAGCCGCGAATGACCTCGACGGTCGGCTTCCTCGATGACGGAGGTGTCGACGGCGCCTGTGGGCCCGCGACCGGCGTGCCCGCCGGCGGGCCGGCGCCCGCCTCAACCGGCGGCATGCCCCACGTCCGTGCCCAACTCGGCAACTCACCTGGCGCCATGCCGGGTTCGGCGAGCATTCCCTCGGGCGTATGCCCATTCGGCGCCTTGGCTGCAACGTCAGGATACCCGCCCACAAGCGACCACGATTGCGACCGGGCCAGAATCTCGAGCGCATGATCGCCGGTACGACGCAACGCCATGCGCAGTTCACCGCGGAAATCACTCAGTGCCAGCAACTGGGCCTCATGAGGAGTGACCGCGAGCGTTACCATGCGGCCCTTGTCGCCACGCCGGGACTTCGAGGCCTCACTCGACTCGCTCTCCTTCTTCGCATCCGGCGCCTCGGTAGCGGAGTTCACGGCGAGGACAAGCGTGTCCTGGAGGACGGTGATAGCCACACTCAGCTCGCCACTGGGGTCGGTGAAGAGGCCGACCAGGTCGATGTAATCGCCCGGGCGGATGAAGTTCGCAACCCCTGAGACGTCATCAACCGCAACTGTCAACGCGCGGTAGTTCTCGGGAATCCCGTAGGCGAGGGCCTTCGAGATACTGCGTTTCACAACANNTTCCCCCTCTGGGAGCTCCTGGAGGGTGATGTGATCGGTCAGCTGCTGCGAATCGGTGATGACGTCCTTGGGGACCTTATCCGACGCAACGGTCTTCTGCTCGAACATCTGAGGAGTCAGATCGGTGTTGGCCGGAATCGTCTCGAGGGGGACTGGAATCTGAACACTCTCGGCAGGTTTGGACGTGGGCTGCCGACCGCGGAGCGCAAACCAGACAAGCGCCACCGCGAGGAGACCGAGAAACAAAGCCAACGCTAAGGCAGATTGCCTGCTTAGTCGCATGGCTCAGACACCTCAACTTTTGCTGT
>DPJP01000442.1:0-529 GCA_003542955.1 Armatimonadota bacterium | reverse complement strand
GCAGCTCCGGCGTGTCGCACGCCGACCAGCGAGTAGTGTGTGTATGGCCGTATCTGCTGCCGCGTTGGAACTTCAGTTGTAAGCAACTGCTATCCTACACCAGTCCCCCAATACTTTGCAAGACATTTAACATCGTATCAGGAACGTAGACATCCGTGACACTCAGTCTTCAGGCGTGGCAATTCGCACCCCTGACGTGCTCAACTCATCTCGGCGATGCTCGACGTGCGCCTGCATCGTCACCCGCGCACCCCCCCGGCCGCCCGTCACTCCTCGCGACACATGACCATACCGGTCGTCAACTGGATTGTGTTGTCACCGGCATCCGCGAAGAAGCGCGCGAAGAGCGGCCCGCACGCCAGAGGATGGTTGTACATGATCTGAACCCGCACCTGTGCGTTGGCCGGCGCGTCGTTCTCGCCACCGTAGTTCCCAAGTGTTGCCCACGATGACCACCCACCGGAATAGGTGCGGTACTGGAGGGCAACGGACAGGTTCTCGGTACTCAGCGTCGGAGAGCTCTGCATGA
>DPJP01000070.1:7537-8956 GCA_003542955.1 Armatimonadota bacterium | reverse complement strand
CGGGAAGCCCGGTATGCCTTCCACAAGATCCCCGTCCTCTCGTCCTGGGACCAGGTCTATGCCGCACGCGACAGCGGCGTCCACTCTATACTTGACCTGGACGGCAAGAGTGTCGCCGTGCTCTCCGAGTCGGTGCAGCAGGAGACATTCACCCGCCTCACGGAGGGCTATGGTCTGCGCGTCCGGATTGTCCCGGCCCCCGACTACGACACCGCCTTCGGCATGGTCGCCGATGACCGGGCGGTCGCGGTCATCGCCAACAACTACTACGGCTCAATGCACTTCCGAACGTTCGGCCTCGAGGCGACCGCGGTGTTGTTCAACCCCTGCGCGCTCTTCTTCGCGGCCCGCAAGGACGCCGACGACGCGCTGCTGGAGGCCATTGACGCCCGTCTCACCGAGATGAAGGGCGACCCCCAATCGGCCTACCACCGGTCGCTGCAGAGGTGGATTGGCGAGGACGCGGAGTTTAGCCTGCCGCTCTGGCTCGAGATGCTCGGCCTGGCCGTAGCCGCGATACTACTCGTCAGCCTGGTGGGCAGCGTTGTCCTCAGGCGACAGGTCGAGGCCCGAACCAGAGCGCTCGCAGAGCAGAACGCGCGGATGGTCGCCATCAATGAGGCGCTGCACGAGAGCGAGCGCAAGTACCGCGAGCTTGTCGAAAACGCCAACAGCATCATCCTCCATTGCACCAGCGAGGGCGAGATCACGTTCCTCAACGAGTTCGGCCAGCAGTTCTTCGGGTACCAGGAGGAGGAACTCATCGGCCGCCATCTCGTCGGCACGATCGTTCCCGAGGCCGAAAGCACCGGGCGCGACATGCGCCCATTGCTCGACGGAATCCTCGCCGACCCGTCCGCCTACGAGCACAACATCAACGAGAACATCCGCCGAAACGGCGAGAGGGTGTGGATCGAGTGGACCAACAAGGCCGCCCTCGATGATCGGGGGCGCGTCGTCGGCATCCTGAGCATCGGCACCAACGTCACCGAGCGTATCCAGGCGGAGCAGAAGTTGCACCGCCTCAACGCCGAGCTCGAGCAGAAGGTGGCCGAGCGTACGGCTGACCTGGCCGCGGCAAAGGAGCGAGCCGAGTCCGCGGACCGCCTCAAGTCCGCGTTCCTCGNNCGCTCAACTCCATCATCGGCTTCACCGGCATCATGCTCCAGGGCCTCCCCGGCCCACTCAATGAGGAGCAGACAAAGCAGCTCGGAATGGTCCAGGGAAGCGCCAGGCACCTGCTCGAGCTGATCAACGACGTCCTCGACCTCTCGAAGATCGAGGCCGGCCAACTCGAGGTCGCATCCGAGCCTTTCAGTGTGCATGAAGCGGTCGCGAAGGTGGTGCGCCTGGTCGCGCCGATGGCGGAGAAGAAGAACCTCACACTGACCAGCGAGGTCTCCTCAGATGTCGACGAGA
>DPJP01000070.1:6574-7469 GCA_003542955.1 Armatimonadota bacterium | reverse complement strand
ACATCAACCTCCTCAATAACGCGGTGAAGTTCTCCGAGGAAGGACACGTGCGAGTGGAGTGCGGCGTCGACGGCGACGAACTCCTGACCCGCGTCAGCGACACGGGTATCGGCATTAAGCCGGAGGACCTGGGCAAGCTCTTCAGCCCGTTCCAGCAGGTCGATATCGGCCTGACCCGCAATCACGAGGGCAGCGGCCTCGGGCTCTCGATCTGNNATCTGCAAGAAGCTCATCGAGATGATGGGCGGGAGCATATCCGTCGAAAGCGAGTGGGGCGTGGGCAGTACCTTCACCCTCAGGCTGCCGCTCGGATAGGGGGAGAGCATGGGGAAACGCATCCTGATCATCGAGGATAATGAACAGAACCGCTACCTGATAACCTTCATGCTGCAGCAGGCCGGGCACGAGGTTGTGCAGGCCCGGGACGGCTTCGAGGGCATCAGGCTGGCGGAGACAGAAGCTCCCGAGCTTATTCTCCTCGACATCCAGTTGCCGCAGATGGACGGCTACGCCATTGCGGGCGAGCTGAAGAGCCGCCCCTCCGTCGCCGACGTGCCGATCGTGGCAGTGACATCCTATGCGATGCTCGGAGATCGCGAGGCTGCACTTGCGGCTGGCTGCGTCGGCTACATCGAGAAGCCGATCAACCCTGACACGTTTGTGGATCAGATCGAGCATTTCCTGCCCGCCGACAGGCAGGCCTGAGAGGCAAGCATGGAACATATCATGATCGTGGACGACGACGCCCAGAACATCTACCTGCTGCAGAGCATCCTGAGCGGGAACGGCTACACTGTGACCACCGCCGCCAACGGAGCCGAAGCGCTGGAGAAGGCCCGCGCAGAGCGCCCTGACATGATCGTCGCCGATATCCTCATGCCGGTCATGGACGGCT
>DPJP01000070.1:4109-6567 GCA_003542955.1 Armatimonadota bacterium | reverse complement strand
TTCGTGTTCTACACCGCCACCTACACAGACCCGAGGGACGAGCAGCTCGCAATGCGCCTCGGCGCTGACAGGTTCCTCGTCAAGCCGCAGGAGCCTGATGTGCTGCTGGCCACACTCCAGGACATCATGCAGGCGCAACGCTCGGGCGCATCGGCCGCGACACCGGAGCCAACACCCGACGAGACAGTCTACTTCAAAGAGTACAACGAGGCGCTCATCCGCAAACTCGAGCAGAAGATGCTTCAACTCGAGAGTGAGGTCGTAGCCCGGCGGGAGGTCGAGGCCGTCCTCGTCGAGTCGGAGAAGAAGCACCGTCGGCTGTTCGAGACCATGCTGCAGGGAGTGATCTACGAAGACGTCCATGGCCGCATCACCGACGCCAATCCCGCGGCGGAGGGAATACTCGGCGTCAGCCGCGAGCAGATGCTGGGCAGAACCGAGGACTCCCCGCACTGGCGCACAATCCGCGAAGACGGCAGCGAGTTCCCCGTCGAGCAGCACCCCTCGATGGTCGCCCTGCGAACGGGGCTCGCCGTCGAGAACGTGGTCATGGGAGTCCACAACCTGAGCCAGGACGCGACGCGCTGGATCAGGATCGACGCCATCCCCCTCTTCAGACACGGCGAGCAGACCCCATACCAGGTCTACACAATCTTCGACGACATCACCGAACGCAGGCTGGCGGAGCTCGAACGCGAGCGGTTGATGGCGGCCATCGAGCAGACCGGCGACATTGTCATGGTCACCGACCCCGAGGGCGTCATTGCCTACCTCAACCCGGCATTCGAGACCGCGACCGGCTACTCCCGCGCCGAGGCCATCGGCCAGAACCCACGCCTGCTCAAGAGCGGCAAGCAGGATGACGCCTTCTACCAGGACTTCTGGCAGACGATCTCCTCCGGCAGGACGTGGACGGGGCGCATGGTCAACAAGCGCAAGGACGGGAAACTCTACACGGAGGAAGCCAAAGTCTCGCCAGTGCTCGACGGTCTCGGCCGCGTCGTCAACTACGTGGCCGTCAAGCGCGACATCACCGAGCATCTGCAACTTGAGCAGCAGTTCCAGCAGGCCATGAAGATGGAGGCTGTCGGCCGACTGGCCGGAGGCGTGGCCCATGACTTCAACAATGCCCTGACGCCCCTGTCGGTCATCATTGATATCCTCCTCCTGGAGATGGGGCCCGACGATCCCATCTATGACGACATCAAGGAGATGGAGGTGGCAGCAGCCAGATGCGCCACGCTGGCCCGACAGCTGCTCGCCTTCAGCCGCAGCCAGAGTATGGAGGTGACCGTCGTCAACCTCAACGATGTCGTCGCCAATGTGGTCGGCATGCTCTCTCACATGATCGGCGAAGACATCCAGCTGATCCAGGCACTCGACCCGGAACTCGGCAACGTGAAGGCCGATGTCGGGCAGATGGAGCAGATCATCGCCAATCTGGCCGTCAACGCACGTGACGCGATGCCCAACGGCGGCAGGCTCACCATACAGACGCGCGACGTTGCCGGCGATGAAGTCGAGACTGACGAGGGCGCCGCGGCCATATCGGGGCCCCACGTGATGCTGGCCGTCACCGACACCGGCGTCGGCATGGACGAAGAGACCAGGGCACGCATCTTCGAGCCCTTCTTCTCAACGAAGGAAGAAGGCAAAGGAACCGGCCTCGGGCTGTCGACCGTCTACGGCATCGTCAAGCAGAGCGGCGGCAGCATCGGCGTCAGCACCGAACCGGGCTCGGGGACGACCCTGAGAATCTACCTGCCCCGCGTGGATGAGGTGCCCGAAGAGCCGAAGCCACGACGTCCGGTCGCCGCGCCGCATGACCGGGGCTCGGAGACGCTCCTGCTGGTCGAGGATGAAGACAGCGTCCGCGTCGTGGCCAGGCGGGTGTTGGCGGGGTGTGGCTACAAGGTTCTCGAGGCCGCCGGCGGTGAACAGGCTCTCGGCATCGCCGAAGCCCACCAGGGGCCTATCCATCTCATCATTACCGATGTGGTCATGCCCGGGATGAGCGGCGTCGAGATGGTCGGGCGCATGCTGGCCTCACGCCCTGACATGGGCGTCCTCTACATATCGGGCTACAGGGATGACACCATCGCCGACCACGGCACGGCGGGTGCGGAGGTCCACCTCCTGCAGAAGCCCTTCACTGTGGAGGCGTTCACCGCGAAGGTCCGCAGCATCCTCGACGGCGACTGAAGGCGGCACTTCTGCCCACGCGCGAGGGGTAAGCGGCATTGTCAGAAAATGAGGACGCAGCCAATGGGCCACATGCCGCCCACTTCGGTGTCGGAGCGGGCGTCATTTCCGCAGGATTTCTCCGCCCAGGCAGGTGAGATCGTCTCCGACGGCGAAAAGCGGCGTGGAGCGTGATAACTGGAAAGGAGTCCGCAAATGAGCAGAAGAGGGTTTACGCTGATTGAGTTGCTGGTGGTCATCGCGATTATCGCGATCC
>DPJP01000070.1:2916-4085 GCA_003542955.1 Armatimonadota bacterium | reverse complement strand
ACATCCAGGACTACGACGAGAGACTGCCCATGCTCTATGACCTCGGCAGCCCGCGCAACGGTCTCATCCAGACGACGCAGCCGTACACACAGAGCTTCCAGGTCCACACGTGCCCCAGTTCGGATGCCGACTCCGTGGTCAACTACCTCGGCAACCGCAGCTACGGCTACAACACCAACATCTTCCTGGCCAGTGCGGCGTGTCCGAAGATCGGCGCCATCCTGCGCCCGGCCGAGATCATCATGATGGGCGATGTTGTTGGCGACCCCAATGCTCCCGGGCGCTTCCTCCCGCCCTCGTCCGGGCCAATCCAGTGCAACCCGGACGGCACCGGCTGCTTCGTCTGCGGCGGTACGCACAACTCTTGCTTCCCGAGCACCACGAGCGGCCACAGCTGGCAGCGACCCAACTTCAACCTGCTCGAGCGCCACAACGGCACCGGCAACTGCGCCTTCATGGACGGCCACTGTAAAGCCATGAAGCACTACACCGTCTACAGCAGCGGCAGCAACGCGCCCTACTTCAACTACAACCAGTAGCCATGCTCGTTGCGCAAACTGCCCAGTGCGAACCCAGCGCCCCGGCACACCCGCCGGGGCGTCTGCGTTCGTCGCGGCCGAATCGCGCGCAGGTGTTGCCGTCGTGTTGGCGAAGGCACTACGGCGGGCCGCACTCCGGCGACGCCAACGACCTGGAGGAAACGCGATGATCTGTCTGACCGGCGACGTCCATCACATGTCGCTGCGCTGCAATGACCAGCGCTTCCTCTCACCCGCGGACACGGAGGCCAGGGTCGCGCAGCGCTACCTCGCCCTGCTCGAGAAACACAACGTCAAGACAACGCTCTACGTCTGCGGCAAGTGCTTCACCGAGGAGTGGGATGACCTCGAGCCGGTCGTGAAGTCTCCGCTGGTTGAGGTCGGCGGACACAGCTACCGCGCCCGCCAGCCGCGTCCGTGGTTTGACTGGTATGGCGAACGCACCGGCAACTGGAACGGGCCTCGCTTCTACCAGGCCTGGGACATCCGCAGCAATGTCGCAGTCTGCGAGAACAGGGTCGGCTACCGGCCTGTCTCCTGGCGCGCTCACAGCTACAAGGTTGACCCCAACACGTACCCGCTGCTGGCCCACTACGGCTTCAGGCTCATCTCAGACGACATGTCGGTTGA
>DPJP01000070.1:0-2910 GCA_003542955.1 Armatimonadota bacterium | reverse complement strand
CTGGCCGGAGCGCATACAGAATGGGCTCATCTCCCACCCGATGAACGTCATCCCCGACCACGATCACCTCTACCACGCCCACCGCACCAGGGAGTTCGTCGAGGACGCGAATCGCCGCGGCTACGGCGCCGACGCCTTCGGAGCCGTCTCGTACACGATACAGGACTGGGGCGAGCTGGTGCTGAAGCAGGTACGGGCAATCGAGGAGCGCGGCGGCCTGGCAACCGTCCTCGCTCACCCGATCTGCATGTACCTGGCCGACGAGTTCAGGACCTTGGAAAGGCTGCTCGAGTACTTCGCAACCCGCCACACAATATGGGCCCGTGAGATCATCGACATCGTCGACGCCCCGGATGGAGGATGATGACCGTGGAGACGCTGGTGTATCTGAACGGCAAACTCGTGCCCGAGGCGCAGGCGCGGGTGTCGATCTTCGACATCGGCTTCATGTACAGCGCGGTGTTCATGGAGGCTCTCCGCACCTTCAGGCACGAGGTCTTCCGCCTCGACGACCACCTGCGNNGCTGGAGAAGTCGATGCGGTATGTGGGCCTGCAGCCGCTTGTCACGCAGGAAGAGATGGCCGAAGTCATCGCGCAAGTGATAGAGGCCAACATCGCCAGCTTCCCAGAGGATGATGACTGCTGGGTGTGCGCGCAGGTGACGCCCGGCCTTGGCTTCCCCCACCCGATCATGAGCGGCAAGCAGGGCAAGCCCACCGTGATGGCGTACGTCAGCCCGCTGCCATACGACGAGTACGCTCACTGCTACACGCAGGGGAAAGCCGCCATCGTGTCAAACACGCGCAATGTGCCGCCCGGTGTCGTCGATCCGCGCGGGAAGACCCGCTTCCGGCTCCACTACTTCATGGCCAAGATAGAAGCCAGGTCGGCCGACCCCGACGCCTTTGCTCTGCTGCTCGATACTGACGGCTACGTGACCGAGGGCACCGGCGCAAACCTCTTCATCGCCTCCGACGGCGTCCTCTACACGGCGACGACGCGTAATATCCTCGAGGGCATCAGCCGCCGCGTCGTCATCGAGTTGGCCGGCAAGCTCGGGATACCCGTCGTCGAACGCGACCTGACCATGTACGATGTCTACGGCGCCGACGAGGGCTTCTGGACCACCTCATCATACTGCATGCTGCCGCTGTCGCGGGTGAACCAGACGCCGATGAAGTACGTGCCCGGACCGCTGACACAGGCGCTCCTGCAGGCCTGGAGCGACTCCGTCGGCGTCGACATCGTCGCCCAGGCGATGAAGTATGCGGATAGACCCAGCAACGTCTGGCGGCATGAGCAAGACGGAGGTCCTGCGCGATGAACATCCTGGTGATCATGGAAGACGCAGTGCGCCCGGCGCACATGTCATGCTACGGCTACCCGAAGCCGACCACGCCCAACTGCGACCGTCTCGCCAGCGAGGGCGTCCGCTTCGAGAACTGCATATCGGTATCAACCCATACCTTCCCGCCCGTAGTCTCCATCATGACCGGGCAGACCACCGCCACCCACGGCCTGATGGGCCCCACCGACTATGCCGCATGGGCACAGCGCTGGAAGCATCACCGCACCCCCCTGCACCGGTTGGCGGACAACGGTTTCCCCATCGACGGAGAGATGGTCACACGGTGGGGGCCGCTCGGCTTCGCACGCGATACCGAGGACATCGAGCAATACATGGAGGACAACCGCGACAGGCCGTGGTTCTTCTTCGCCCAGCCCTATCCGACCCATCTGCCTTACAACCCGCCTCAGGATTACTACGATCTCTTCGTCGATGCCGACTTCCGGCCGAATGCGGAGACGCTCGAGCGCATGGAGATCGTCAAGACCCGCATGATTCTCCACCCGCCCGATGTGCAGTCGGCCATGGAGGCCGGCCGCAAGGACCCCATCGGCGAGGGCGAGGGCGCGCACAAACGCTCGACGGCCGTCATCGAGTTCGAGCCCCGGGACGCGCCCGGCATCCGCGCGCTATACGACGGGGAGCTGCGGGTATTCGACGACATGGTCGGCCGCTGGATCGCGAAGCTGGAGGAACTCGACCAGCTCGACGACACGCTGATCGTGATCATCTCCGACCACGGTGAGGAGTTGCTCGAGCGCGGGCACGTCGGCCACACATCCTGCAACCTCAAGGGAACGCTCTATGACGAGTGCCTGCGCGTCCCGCTCATCATGCGCTATCCGAAGCGCTTGCCCGCCGGCACGGTGGTGACGCAGCAGGTCTCCCAGATTGACGTGATGCCGACGCTCTTTGACATCCTCGGCCTTGACCTCACACTCCCCCACGACGGCGCGTCGCTCTTGCCGCTCATTGATGGAGCCACCGGTACCTTCCGCGAGGAGGCGTATGCGGAGACGATGCCTGCTGGTTGGCAGGCGATCGCGGGCGATGAGCGCCGCATCTGGTGTATACGCACGCTGGAGTGGAAGCTGATCCTCAACCTCGACCCGGTCGCGGACACGCGCAGCTACGAGCTGTACAACCTGGTCGACGATTCGGGCGAACGAGACAATCTCATCGACCGCGAGCCGGCGAAGGCGGCCGAACTGAGGGCGAAGCTCGAAGCGCACATGGCGGGAAAGGCATAGGCCGGTCCGCGCGCGGGAGTTCCACTGCCGAGCCGATGCTAAGTGCTCGGGGCCAGGTCAGGGGAACGCTTGCCGGCACTCCTCCGCCGGTGCCGTCAGCCGACCTCCGGCACCTGGTGTGCGAATTACGGAGTCGGACGCATCGCGTCCACATGGACGCGATGCGGGCGACCGGTAATTCGCACGGACGTTGCGCCAATGCATATCAGCTCTCACAAGTGCGGTGCCTGCAGTACCTCATCGCGGGGTCTGGGGGGCTCGCAGCCCCCCAGCGGGGCGGCGGGGCAGAGCCCCATACGCGCTAACATAAG
>DPJP01000124.1 GCA_003542955.1 Armatimonadota bacterium | reverse complement strand
CCGCCGAGGGCGCTGCTCACACGCAGGCCTCGAGCAGGAGCCCACGGGCAGCCGGGGCCCGCGGAGGGTGCAGGCAGATGCCGAATGGACACACTGCGCCCGGTCTCTCTGAGGCCGGGCGCATCCGCTATGCACCACTTGCTCACGCAAATCCCGGTTCGGTTGGTGATCTGATGAGAATCCTTGGAGTCGGCGCTCACCCTGATGACCTCGAGGTCCATGCCGGCGGCACCCTGGCCCGCTACGCCCGCGACGGGCATGAGGTGTTCATGGCCGTCTGCACCGACGGCGCCGCCGGCCACCTGCGCATACCGCCCGAGCACCTCGCCGAGATCCGCAAGCGTGAGTTCACGCAGGCCGCCGAGGCCATCGGCGCCCAACCATACTGGATGGGCGAGCCTGACGGCTTCCTCTTCGAGAATGCCGATACGCGCCTGAAGATGATCGAGATCGTGCGGTGGGCCAACCCCGACATCATCATCACCCATTACCCCGACGACTACCACCCCGACCACCGCGCCGCATCCCGCATAGTCTTCGGCGCCTCATTCATGGCCACCACCCCGACACGCCTCGGCAAGCACCCCGCCTGCGACACCGTGCCGGCGCTCTTCTACATGGATACAACCACCGGTCTGGGCTTTGATCCGGAGGTGTTCGTAGACGTCACCGACACGTTCGAGACGAAGATGCGGATGGTCGAGTGCCATGCCAGCCAGGTGACATGGCTGCGGGAGCATGACGGCATGGACCTGCTCGATTTCGTCAACGACATGGCCCAGATGCGCGGTCAGCAGGTGGGAGTGGCCTTCGCGGAGTGCTTCACGCTGGCGAGGTTGTGGCCGCGCGTACACGCACAGGAGCTGCTGCCCTGCTCACGCTGATGCCGCAGGGACGTGTGGGGAGGGGCCTCACGAGGGANNGGATCACGAGGCAGGCCCCGCCGTTGCCTGCCGCGCGAGGCCGCGCCCCCTCGGTCATCTGACCGCCGGCATCGGGTGGGTGGTCACTTCCCGACGTATACCTCTGCGTCAGCGGTCGGGCAGGCGATGTAGAGCCATCTGCAGCCATACTCCTCCCTGACCAGGTACCCGGCAGGCTGCCCGTTGACGACAACGACCGGCGGCGTGTCCTGCTGCCACAGCATCTGTACTATGCACCCCTGCGGCCAGTCGGTCCGCGTGCGTAGCGTCATGCCCTCTCCCCCGTCGGCGAGCGGCTCGACTGATGAGGCCGCCCGTGCGTGCCACCACAGGCACAACTCATCGGTGCCGAAGTGCAGGGCGTTGAGGCCCAGCACCTCGCAGTAGTCGAGCACCTCCTGCACGGCCTGCCTCGGATGCTCCTCGGTCAGCCGGATGGGGTGGAAGAACATGTTCTGTGTCAGGTGCCAGAACCCCGCCTGCTCGATGGCTCGGTGGAGTTGGCCGAACTCAGCCCGCTCATTGAGGACGTAGCCGCACTCGTATGCGGTGATCGGCTGGCTGGTGAAGTCGATGCGCCCGTTCTGGTGCGCGTGGTCGTCATAGTAGTGGAACGGGTATGCCGTCCCGAACGCGTAGCTGCACTTGTTGGTGGGGTTCCTGGGCGGGAACGGCCTGTGGAGGCGGTTGTTGTCGCCCTTCAGTCCCAGTTCCGCAAGCCACCGCGCCGGATCGGCCCAGCCCGTCCAGGTTACGCAGTGGAACACCGTGCAGACGGGCGTCTGGTCGTATGCGGCCTGATAGGCCGCAAGCTGCTCGGCCAGGTCGTCCTTGTTGAACGCGTACGGCTGCCGGCCGTCGGTGATGAAGTTGAAGTGGATCGATGTCTCGCATCCGAGGTCCGTGAGCCTGTCGAATGTCTCCCGCGGCAGCGGGTGGTGGCCGATCGGCTCGGGCATGATGTTGACGTGGTACGGCAATCCGAGGCCGGCCATGAACTCCGCCGCCGGCAGTTGCACATCGGTTGCGCCCTCGTCGTCTCCGCCCCAGTGGAAGACGGCGTCGGGGACCGCCCCGTCCGCCGTCGGCGGCAACTGGTGCAGGAACACGCCTCCGTGCTCCGCGATGACGCGCCGCAGCGTGAACATCAACAGGTCCGAGTACGGCACATCCGCGGGGAAGGGACGCGTGGCGACCTGGTCCGATGTCCGCAGCCAGCCGTCGCCGTCATAGTCCTCCCACACCGGCCGGCCCTGGTGCATGGCGAGCATGCAGTGGCCCAGGTCGAAGGCGAAGTAGCATGCCGCCCCGCGTCCGACCTGCCGGTAGGTGATCGCCGGTGTGCCGGTATCGCGTTCGAAGAAGGTGAGCAGCCGCGCCAGCTCCCTGCACTCGGGCGCGGAGAGCACCTGCACCGGCGCGACGATGGGAATCGAGCATTCCTGGTCGTAGGGCGGCAGCAGCCCACGCGTCCACTCGGGGTCATTGAGCCGCACGCAGGCGGCTGCGGTGAACTCATCACCCGGCTGGACGATCAGGTCGACGACATCGGTACCGAACACCCCCCCAAGTCCGGGCGTGGCGAAGCCGATCAGCAATCCGCCGGTCTCGACCCACGCCGCTATCGCCTCGACGGCCTCGGCGCTCAGGTGTCCCGGCGGCAGCGGTGGGAGCAGCAGGGCCGAGTAGTCTTCGAGCGTCTGCGCGGTGATGGCAGCCGGGGCGAGTGTGTCGTGCGGGAGGCCCAGCCGGCTGAGTATCTCGGTGTAGTAGACGGGCGCGTAGTTGGCCCCGGCGGCGTTGGCGTCGGCGCGGAGCAAGTCGTCGTAGGCGAGCGCGGCGCGGAAGGCACTCATGGTATCCTCCAGGGGGGCGCTGGGTGGCGTATACGGTCCTTCGTCGCCGGTCCGCGTTCTCCTTCGACGGCGGGGCTGTACCGAAGTCTCAGGGTGGATGCGGGGCGGTACGGCTGGGGTCACGTCTTGA
>DPJP01000013.1:3176-3313 GCA_003542955.1 Armatimonadota bacterium | reverse complement strand
TTTTCATAAAGGCCGCTCGAAGACCCCCGTCCTGTCGTTCAGGGACGGGGGGCTGAGCCCGGCCCCAGCGAGGCAGTCGGCCACATCATGCGCACATTGAGTAGTGAACCGTGCCGGGGCCGGGCTCAGTCCGGTCC
>DPJP01000013.1:297-3137 GCA_003542955.1 Armatimonadota bacterium | reverse complement strand
CGTCCTTCGAGCGGCCCCTCCAACGGCTCACACCCTATTGCAGCCCCGACGCGCCGCCGTTCCACCCGCACCTACAGGGAGGTCCATACATGGATGAACTGACCAAAGCCGCCGTGACGGCGGCAATGAGTGCCGGAGCATCATACGCCGATGCCCGCTTCGTCGACACGTTCTCCGAGTCGGTGCGTGTGAAGAACGGCGCCGCGAGTGCGATGACCTCTTCGCGCAGCCGCGGCGTCGGCGTGCGCGTGATCGCCGACGGCGCATGGGGCTTCGCGGCGACCGCCTCGCTGGAGGGCTCCGAGATCGCCTCTACCGCTCGCCAGGCCGTCGAGCTTGCCCGCGCGGCGGCCACGACGCTCAAGGACCCGGTGAGGCTCGCCGACCTCGAACCGGCGGTCGCCGAGGTCCGCGCGCAGGTGGCCAGGGACCCGCGCGATGTGCCGCTCGAGGACCGCCTCGAGTTGCTCATGCAGTGCGATGCGCAGATGCGCAAGTCGCCGGTCGCTATCGCCGAGGGCCACATCCGGCTCCTTCATCAGGAGCAGCATTTCGCAAGCAGCGAGGGAGCGTCAATCTATCAGGAGCGGATTGAGACAGGCGGCGGCATTGAGGCCACCGCGGTCAGTGACGATGACGCGCAGACCCGCTCTCACCCCGGCTCCCACGGTGGGCAGATGATGTCACGCGGCTGGGAGGTCATCGAGGAGATCGAACTGCCCGGTAATGCTGCGCGCGTGGGGGATGAGGCAGTCGCGCTGTTGAGCGCACCACAATGCCCCAGCGGGCAGATGGACCTGATCCTCACCGGTGGACAGCTCGCACTGCAGCTCCATGAATCGTGCGGGCATCCGATTGAGCTTGATCGCGTGCTCGGCACGGAGGCCAGTTACGCCGGGATGAGCTTCCTCACCGTGGACAAGCTCGGCAGCTTCCGCTACGGCTCGGAGAAGGTGAATGTGACCGCGGATGCCACGCTGCCCGGGGGCCTCGGCTCCTTCGCATACGATGATGAGGGTGTGCCCGCGCAGTGTGTGGAGATCGTGAAGAATGGACTCTTCGTCGGCTACCTGACCTCTCGGGAGACCGCAGCGCAGATCGGGCTGACTGCCAGTGGCGGGGCGATGCGCGCCGACGGCTGGGGCTCGCTGCCGCTGATCAGGATGACCAACGTCAACCTGCTGCCGGGTGAGCAGAGCCTCGAAGAGATCATCGCCTCGACCGAGCGCGGGATCATGATGGGTGAGAACACCAGTTGGAGCATCGACGACAAGCGGCTCAACTTCCAGTTCGGCTGCGAGCTGGGGCAGTTGATCGAGGACGGGCGGATTGTCGGCATCGTCCGCAACCCGACTTACACCGGCATCACCCCGCAGTTCTGGGGCTCGTGTGACGCAGTTGCCGACACGACGACCTGGAAGGTCTGGGGTGTGCCAAACTGCGGTAAGGGTGAGCCGGGACAGTGTGCGCGCGTCGGGCACGGTGTATCGGCAGCGCGGTTCCGCAATGTGACAGTGGGGGTGCTCGGCAATGAGTGAGGTCAACTTGATGGACAGAGAGACCGCCCTGGATGCGTGCCGGCAGGCGATGGAGGCCTCGACGGCCGACCAGACGGAAGTGCTGCTCATCGCGGGCAATAACGCGCTCACGCGGTTCGCCAACAACCACATCCACCAGAACGTCGCCTCCAGCAGCGCGAGCGTGCAAGTGCGCGCGATCATCGGCAAACGCATCGGCGTCGCCGGTGGCAATGACCTCTCCCCCGAGGCGCTGGCCGACACCGCACGCAGGGCCTGCCAGATCGCGCGACTGGCCCAGCCGAATGATGAGTTCATCTCCCTGCCCGGACCCGAGCCGATCGGCTTCACTGCCGAGGCAACACCGGCGACACTCGCGTTCGGGCCGATGGAGCGCGCGGAGGCCGTCCGCACCGTCATCGCCACGGCGGAGGGCGCCTCACAGGTGGCCTCCGGCGCCTTCAGCGTGAGCGGCGCCGCCAGGGCCATTGTCAACTCGCTCGGTGTCGAGACATACGAGACCAGCTCCGGCGCGCAATTGCGCATGGTGCTCACAGGCGAGGACAGCAGCGGCTACGCGCAGATGACCTCCGTGGATGTCTCGGACATCGACGCGGCCTCACTGGCTGCAACGGCATCAGAGAAGTGCAGCCTGTCCGCGGGCCCCGTGGGTATCGAGCCGCGCGCGTATGATGTGATCCTCGAGGCCGACGCGGTCGCGGACATGGTCTTCTTCCTGATCTGGACGGCGTTCGGCGCAATGTCGATGCAGGAGGGCCGCAGCCCGCTCGCCGGCCGCCTGGGGCAGAAGGTCTGCGGCGAGAACATCACCATCTTCGATGATGGCTCCGACCCGCGCACCGATGCCTCGGGCACCGACTACGAGGGTGTGCCGAAGCAGCGGCTGAACCTGATCAGCAATGGCGTGGCGGAGGACATCGCCTACGACTCCTTCACCGCAGGGCGCGAGCAGGGCAGGCGCTCGACCGGACATGCCCTGCCGGCGCCGAACTCGATCGGCCCGCTGCCGATCAACGTCGTTGTGCAACCCGGTGATGCGACGGTCGAGAAGATGATTGCCTCGACGAACCGCGGGCTGCTGGTGACACGATTCCACTACACGAATATCCTCCAGCCCAGACAGAGCATCTTCACCGGGATGACGCGGGACGGGACCTTCCTGATTGAGGATGGCCGCATCGTCGGCGGGGTGAGGAACCTCCGCTTCACGCAGAGCATCCTGGAGGCGCTCAGCAACGTCGAGATGATCTCGGAAGATGGCAAGCGTGATGACTACGTGTGGGCGCCGGCGATGAAGATCAG
>DPJP01000013.1:0-275 GCA_003542955.1 Armatimonadota bacterium | reverse complement strand
CCCTTCCCCCCTCTCCCTGTATCCTGCACGACCCCGCGGGGCGGGGCCGCGCAGGCGGGAGAGGGGGGTGAACGACCTGGCATGCTGATTGAGTCGCGGGCATCCAGGAGAGGGCCATGGAACGAGGTGACGCCCGCACGTGGCCGACGAGTGCCAGCGCCATCACCCATAGGAGCCAATCATGTCATCGGCGAGTCTGAAGATACTGCTTGATGAGCCAGTCGGCACCATCAACCCCAACATCTATGGGCATTTCATCGAGCACATCGGCCGCT
>DPJP01000474.1:3315-5696 GCA_003542955.1 Armatimonadota bacterium | reverse complement strand
AGGACTTCCGGATAGCCACGGCAACGCGAACCTACTCGATCACCATCAACGTGCACACCGTCGGCGGCGCGCCGGTGGCCGGAGAGTCCGTGATGCTCGTCAAGCAGGGCGACTTCGAGCTCCAACAGGCCACGAACGCCGCGGGTGATGCCACCTTCACCGACCTGTGGCCCGGCGTATACAGCGGACTGCCGCCCTCGGGCAGTGCCTACTACTACAATCCGGATCAGCTTGTGTTCCCGCTGGCAGACCGCGATCTGCGGCAGGAGTATGAGGTCACGCCGAAGTAGGGCGCGGGTCACGCCGCCGATTGCGTGCTCCAGCAACCACGAAGCCTCCCCTGTGTGGGGAGGCTTCGCCAGTTCATGCGCACGCCGAAGTCAGCGCGCCAGGTTAATGCCGTAGACCGCCCCGTGCTTGCAGATGATCTCGATGATGGTCTCGCCGGCGTCCGAGGAGACGACTTCGACCTCAGCGGGCTCCGGCCCGAGCGGCCATGCGCAGACGGTCTCAGTCACATCGAGCAGGCGCCATGCTCCGCGGAGGCTCACACGCAGAGGCTGTGGCTGGGCCGCCCCATCTACCAGGTTAAGGTCCGGGTCGGCTACGCTCAGCGCCACATTCCCGTCGGGGGCGTTGGCAGCCATGATCAGGCAGGGGCGATCGACGGCCGCAATCGGCAGCGTGTCGGCGCCCTCGGTATGGCGGGTGACATCCTGCGCAGTGAAGAATGCGCAGCCCCAGAGGCAGTCTTCGTGTAGGACGATGTGCGCGGCCGCGTCGCGCTGGAAGACCTGGTACGGCTGTCGGGCCTCGAGCCCCGCGAGCACCTCCGGGGTCGCTCGCACCATGGCGAGATACTCGTAGCCCGCGTTGTCGGGGGCCGGGCCATGGTTGATCCAGGCTGCGAGGAAGTCGCCCTCGGTGTCTTCGCTGTCATAGAAGTCGCGGCTGGTCTGGTGTGTGCGGGCGACGGCAACGTCCTGTCCGGCGGGCAGCCAGTAGCCCGTCTGCTGGGTGTCGATGAACCAGTGTGGGCCGGACGGCTCAAGTGCTTGCTCGTGTGGGAGTGCAGTGATGTCCATCCCGTCGATTGCAGTTGGAGGGAAGGCGCCCTGGTCGTCCGCTGTGAGGGCCTTCTGGCAGAGCGTGGTCTGGGTCGGGTAGCGGGCATCGCCGCAGGAGATGTCGGAGCCGAGGCACAGTATCTGGTCATCAATGAGGAACCAGCTCTTCCTGCCGGTGAGCGTCTGGCCATCGGGCATCGGCTGGTTGAGGATCATCGCGAACATGCCCTGGCGAAGCTGGTGGGAGACGCCGCCAACGAAGGTCTCGGGAGAGAAGACCTGTCCGCGGGACTTCCAGAGCTGGTCTATCTCCCTGATCGGCACCTGTGGGACGGTAATCCCTTCGAAGCGTCGCCAGTCCCAGCCCGGCTGCTTTGTGCCGCTCGCCTCGGCAGTGACGGGCGTGCCGCCTGCGAGTATCTGGAGACTTCCGAGGCTCTGAAACGCCCCGAAGNNGCCTCTCGCTGCCCCAGACGTACTTGCTCTGCCCCCTGACGGTGGCGAGCCAGTCGTCGCGGCGGTGGCAGAGCAGGCCGGCGTAGGGCATCACGAAGGTCCCCTCGGGCTCTGGCTCGGGCTTGATCCCGAGGCTCAGGTAGGGCTCCTCGGTGGCCTTCTCGGGGAGGAAGCGGAGGTAAGCGGCTGCCACCTCGGCATCGATCTCCTGCGAGCCATCGGGTGTGCCGCAGAGGGCCAGAACGCCCAGAGCGTGCATGTCGCCGGCGCTGATGGTGCCGTAGCCGGGGGCGAAGGGACTGCGGCCCCTGAGCGCGATCGGCAGGTCGAGACGATTTGCGTAGAGCCGCTGAGCGAGCATTGCACGCCGGAGACGCTCATGGGCATCGGTGCTCAGGCGCCAGGGTGTGCCGTTGAGATCGCGGATGAGGGGCGGGAGACTGCCGAACGCGCCCCGCGCGTAAGAGTGGTAGTGGCCGCCGTGGTGATACGCGGACCCGTCGATCTTCAGAGCGCTCGTGGGCTGGAGCATCGACAGCTCCATCATGGCCCTGAATGCATTGAGCCACTGGACCTGCTCGGCGGGCTCGACCTGCAGCAGGCAGAGGTGGAACAGTCGCGGGACGGTGAGGTTGTAGACGTCCATGTGGGAGGGCGCCTTGTCTTCGGTGAAGATTGCCCCTGCGCCGTAGGTGTAGAGCAGGTAGTCGACACGAGCCTGCAGGCGGCCGGTCTCTGCGAGCACCTCGCGCATCATGAAGACCGCATCGGCCCACGGGCCGCCCACCCACCAGTTCCAGACGAAGCCCGAGCCCGCCTGCAGCGCCTGATCCTGCACGTGGTCGGTGACAAGCAGGT
>DPJP01000474.1:0-3300 GCA_003542955.1 Armatimonadota bacterium | reverse complement strand
GGAGTCGGGCACGCTGCTCGGGGTCGTTGCTCGCGCGGTAGGTGCTTGCGAGCTGGCGGGCGAGGGCACTCATGGCACTGGGTGTCTGCATCCCCATCCAGCCGGGCCCATTCTCGTCCGGCATGTAGTCGATGTCCTTGCGGCCGAAGTCGCCCGGCGCCGTGATGTACTGGTAGTGGGCGTCCAGACCCGGTCCACGGATGCCGTGCTCATCGCGCACGATGCCGAGGGCCTCGACGCGCTTGCACAGCGCGTCGACCGTCGCCTCGTCGATGCCCGGTCCTTCATCGGGCCCCAGCAGCTTGCGGATGCCGGCGATCTGGTCCTCGCTTACCTGCACGGGTTTGGGGAAGCGTTGCTCATCAGGCACCGGCCGCTGCCATTGCGACGTCTTCTCAGGGATGAGAGCGCCGCTGCCGTAGGTGAGCGTGTTGTACTTGATGAAGTCGATGAAGACGGTTCCCTTCTCGATTGAGGCGGGTGCAGCGATGCGGATGGTGTCTACCGCGCTCGTGGGTTTGCCCTCCGGGAACGCGCTGTAGTAGGGGCGGGCCTGGCGCCAGCCGGTGAACTGCAGCGGGAACTTGAATGAGCCCGTGACGACCTCGCCCTCGCGGAACTCGAAGACCAGCGCATCGGCCAGCGGCTCCTCCATGTACAGCCACACCGAGAAGGCGGCCTTGCAGCGGTACCCGCCCACGCGGTCCACGTCGCCAATCCCGTGGCGGATGAGAAGCTCTTCGCCCGCGTGCCAGTCCCATTGCAGTGAGCCGGCGCCCTGCTTGTAGTGCCACGGGCTGATGCTGAGACTGTCGGGTCGGGTCGCGGTGAAGTAGTCGGGGATACCGTCCTCGAATGACTCGTAGTACACGCCCTGCAGCTCCTGGGCGGTGGCGCAGACGGCGAGGGCAAGTGCGACGGCGATGAGTGCGCTGGTCATGTTGCTCATCTTCCGACTCCTGGGTGACGGCGTGCCCCACGGGCAATCCTCTGCCCGTGGGCTGAGGCTGCGCGCGCTGCGGGGCTTCATAGCACGAGTTGCGGGTGGACGGACTTCCGCGGCGGCTCACATCACCGACGCTCGCTCATTGCTTCCCGCGGAGACGCTGGGATTCCTGCCTGGGTGAGATGAGTCTACACAGTGAGCGGATGGGGGATCGCGCCGACGCGGGGTACCCGAGGATCAGACGTGCTTTCCGGCGACGCGGAAGTTGACGTAGAGGTTGAGCAGGTACTCCCACAGCCCCGTTATGGCGGCGATGATCAGCCGGCAGGCCATGTAGTGCCAGCCAAGGCGAGTGACCAGAAGATGCATCCCGCCCGTCACCAGGGCCAGCCCGGTTCCGGCAGTAGCCGATGGAGTACAGGCTCACCGCCCGAGTAAGGACCGCGGCTCATCACCGATCACATGCGTTCGCGCCAGTTGACATCCGCGATAGCGGGTTTGGGTCTGCGGTCGTTGGTCAACAGGCCTGTATGCTGGTCGGCAGGTTGGAACCCTCGGATCGCGGTCTTCCACGGAGTGTCAAATGCCCCCAGGAATGCAAAACCGATGGCGCCTGGGATGTCTGAACGGTCGCGTCGTCCGAGTACTGCAAGCTCGTAGAACCGCCTCTGGGCGTCGAGCGTCAGCCCCGGTGCGCCGTCGGACGGGTAGGACACCATGTTCAGCAGCACGGGCTTGCTCCCAAGGTCGCCTGCGAGTGCGCCCAGTTGTTCGGCTGCCCTGACCGTCTGTTCCCAGGCCTTCTCGGGGCTGAGTGTCCCGTCGTACCAGTACGTGTGGACGTCTGGAAACAGGAAGTCGCACTGCGCTGCGAGGGCGCTGGGCGTGCGGTAGTCGGCCAGCAGTTCGCAGGTGGCCACCGGCACGTCGGTCGTTCGCTTGAATCGCTCGATCGCCTCGACTAGCTCGCTCATGGTATATCGCTGATGAAGGCCTCTGTGCCCGATGCAGTATGCGTCCGCCCACTCCTGCGCTGCAAGGGCGTTGACAACTTCCTCGGCATCCATGGGGTCCCACACGCCGACCACGACGCCCTCAAACCCGCAGTCGCTCTTGGCCACTTCCGCTATGTGGGCGCAGTCACCTTTCGACCCGCACGTCACGATGCGGTCGAAGCCGTGCTTCGCCAACACATCCAGATCGCGCCGAATGCTCGCGCGCGTCACACTCACCGCGGGATCATAGGGGTCCCAGTCGGTGGGATCGTAGACGAGCCAGTTGCCCGCAACCTTACCGCGGAACTGGGCATGGGGATCGTTCCCGACGACCTCCTGGCGGTAGAGCCACGTCAGCGCGGCGATTGGGACCAGCAGCAGATAGGGAATCGCGCGCACGCCGAGGTTCCATATCCACAGGCGCGGGGATTGCGGCTTCGAGGTCTCCTGGGGGGAACGTGACACGGACGCTTCACATGGCGATGTCACCGCGTCCGGGAGTGCGACAGAGTGCGCGTGAATGAAGGCCAGGACGCCGTCGGCTGCATCCCGGACACGGCCATCCGCGCATTCCTGAATCGTCGCCCCCGCTCCGGTCAGGTCCTCGTACACAGTGCCCGTCTCAAAGGTGCGAACATCGTCCCATGTGAGTCCGAGTGTGATAACGAGGAGCGGCTTCCCGGCATCGATGGCCCAACCGATCTCGCGTCTTACGTGTTCGGACGCAAGTGCAACGGGGGACAGGATCAGCACGAACAGGCTGGATTGTCTTATCTTGGCTCGCAACTCGGTCCGCAGGGGGTTGATCAGTGGACTGTCCTCATAGAACCAGCAGTGGTGACGCTCACGCTGGAGGCGTGCTACGAGCCCCTCCATGAAGTGCTCATCCTCACGGGCGTGGCTGATGAATATCATTGCGGTTCCCACCCGTCAGTGCTGTCCGAGGGGCAGTCGGCGCGCGCCGACGTGCATCCCTTCCTGTTGTCCGTTTCGGATCGGCACCTCAACACGGCTCTGCGGCCACGGAGGAATGGCCGGCAAGATCGCGAAATGTAGAGTAGCCCTGCAGCGGCCGCCGCGTCAGTATTCCTCCGGCACTACAGAATCTCCTGCCTCAAGGGCACCGGAAAGCCGGGAGCATCCGGGGGCCCTGTCGAGGCCCGGATAGAGGTGAACGCCATGCCCANNGGTTCGGAGCGGTGCTGGTTCTGGGGTGTCTGATGTCGTCTGTCTCGTGTCGCGGTGGGGTACCAAGTGCTGCGGGCTCGGCCGCCGCCGGGGCGGCCGTGACGGCGCCCGCAACCGGCGGGCCGCTGCACCTGCGTGGGGTCTGCTACGGTCCCTTCCGCGACGGAGAGA
>DPJP01000477.1:11088-11276 GCA_003542955.1 Armatimonadota bacterium | reverse complement strand
AGAAGTACGGCGGCAACCCGCAGTATATCCTCAGCGGAGAGTACTACGTCTGCGCAGCCAATCACAACGAGGGGGCCAACTGCGCCTTCGTCGACGGCCACGCGAAGTGGCTCAAGTTCGATACCGGGGCAATCGGCGCTCCGTGGGCTGCCCCGAACCCGGGCTACTCATCGCTCCATCCGCCGCGG
>DPJP01000477.1:10911-11062 GCA_003542955.1 Armatimonadota bacterium | reverse complement strand
AACACACTTGAGGGCATCCTGTAGCCAACTGGTAGTTGCGCCTCTCTCCACGTGTGTCAGAGGGAGCGACATAGGTACCGAGGCCCCTGTGTGCTGGACAACGCGCGCAGGGGCCTTTCTGTGTGTGGCGCCCGGTGACGGGCCGCGGACG
>DPJP01000477.1:1131-10881 GCA_003542955.1 Armatimonadota bacterium | reverse complement strand
CACCGGCACATGCCTACTCTCTGCCGCCGTGCTGGCGCAGCGTCGCTGTCATCTCGTCGTGGTTCTTCCAGACACAGTCCAGAGGCGTCCTGTTCTCGTTGTCCGCGATGTTGGGGTCAGCGCCGCCGTCCAGCAGAAATCTCACCATCTCGACGTTGCCGGTGCTCACGGCAAAGTGCAGCGAAGTCCAGCCATTCCTGTTCGGGACGTCGGGACTGACATCGTGCTCCAGCAGCAGCCTTGCCATATCGATGTCTCCGCGCTCGGCCGCCCACGTGAGCAGGTTCCCGTACGTTCTGTCCCTGGTGGTCTCCGGGGTGAAGTCCGTCGCGTCGGCCCCGTGCTCCAGAAGGATGCCCATCACCTCAACGCTGCCGCTGGTGGCCGCCGCCCAGAGCGGGCCATGTCCGTACTGGTCCCTGGCATTGGGGTCCGCGCCCGCCGCAAGCAGCATCTCGGCGACCTCGGTGTTGTTCGACGCAGCCGCCAGATGCAGCGGGGTGGAGAATGCGTCCCCGGACGCCCCCTTTGTGTTGGGAGGGGCGCCGGCAGGAAGCAGTTGCTGCACTCCAGCCGCGTCACCTATCCTGGCCGCCGCCTGCAACTGGTCGCCCGGCGGCATCCGGCATGCGCTCCACTCGGCACCGTGGTCGAGCAGCAGCCTGATGACCTGGTCGCTCTCGAGACCGCGATAGGTGGACTCGGCGCAGTCGAGTGGCGTCTGACCGGTGTCCGGGTGTCTGGCGTTTGGGTCAGCCCCGTGCTCCAGCAACAGCTTCGCGATCTCATAGGAGCCGTGGCAGGCTGCGATGTTGAGCATGGGACCGACGGCGTAGGTGAACGGGGACATGAGACCGTCCGAGACCCGGAGGTCGAAGTTCGGGTCGGCTCCGGCTTCCAGAAGGCGGGCGACGGCGGCGGAATCATTGCCCGTGACGGCGTGCCAGAGGTCCGACTGCAGGCCATGGATTGCGCTACGCCTCAAACAGAGAGCCCCCGTCACCACGAACGCCACGATAAGGACGACCAACACGACCAGACAACAGGTCCACTGAGACCTGCGCTCCTGCTTGCCTGTGGATAGGCCTTCGTGCTGACCCTCACCAGGCATCAGCCACGACCTTCCGCCGCGTGTCATTGCCCTGCCTATCTGGAGTATTCTCTGGTTCGGCTCCGTTCTCCTGCTCCAGCCGCAACGGGTCGTCCCGGCCGCGCGAAGCTCAGAACTCCTGGTATGGGCACTGGGAGCGATGCCCGCTTGCTGCGCCCGGAAGCCCGTGCTGGGTGGCCGGGGTCAGGTCTCCAGAACTGGTTCCGCTGCAAGACCGTCGTTCGTGTTTGGGGACTGAGGCCGCGAGGCCGGGGTCACATAGTCTGTGTACAGCCGCCAGGACATCTTCCGAGGCAGCATATGTGGCATTGGCGGGTGTGGATCAGAGATGTGACCCCACCCGTTGAACCTATCAGCACTGGACGGGGGGGTCGCAGCGGAACCAATTGTCAAGACCTGACCCCGGCCGTCGCCCTCAAGGCTGTGCTGGACGCCGAATCCAGACATTCGTCTCCCACGGCGCCGAGCAGACGAGCTCCACTGCCACAGAGGCTCATGGCGTCGTGCAAAGGTGATGCCGGGAGTTCTCAACCTACCGCACAACGCGGGCAATCGTGTGCGAGCGAGCAGGACGCCCGCTCCCCCACGGCGAAGCCCACCATGCTACACGCACCACCGGGATAGCCCACCGCGACTCGCCCGGTTACCCAACGCGGTGGCGCATCCGGACGGGAGTGACCCATGGACACCAGCATGCCCTGCCCCGAAGCCGATATCGCCGGGCACATGATGGCCCTGGCCCAGTTCCCCCTCAACCGCAGCCTCAACAACTTCCGGCATCACAGGAACCCTATCTTCGAGAAGGGCGCGCCCGGCGAGTGGGACGACGGCCTCGTCCGCGACCCGATGCTCTTCTATGACAATGACGCCCCGCCCGACGAGCGCTTCAAGCTCTACTACTGCGGCGCGCGTGCCGGCGGCGACGGGCAGATGCAGATCGGCCTCGCCTACGGCCCGAATCCCGAGAACCTGAGCCGCTACCCCGGCAACCCTATAGNNCCGAGCCGTGGGAGAGTGCCGCAGCATCTCCGGACGCCCAGGAGCTGCCGCCGCTGAATCACACGCCATACGTGTTCCAGGTCCCCGGTACGCATCGCTACGAGATGCTCTACACCGGCCGGGGCGTCGACGAGGACGGGAAGCACCGCTTCTCCACGGTGCGCGTCACATCCACCGACGGCAAGACCTGGACGGACAAGCAGCGCGTCTTCACAAGCTTCGAGTTGGGCGGCCGCATCTACTCGCCGACCAAGCCGATCCCGATCTACCGCGCGGAGGAGAACCGCTCCTACCTGGTCTTCGGCGCATCGCTGTTGGAGGATGAGTGCGCGAAGAACGAGGGTTTCACCGGCCTGGCCACCTCCGGCGACGGCGAAAGCTACACATTCGAGCGTGTCATCATCCCGCAGGATCATGCCCACTCGATCTACGACCCGCACGGTCTGGTGACGATGCTGGGCTGGTACTTCCTGCTCATCACGCACGATGGCGACAAGGCCTTCGACGGGCTGGGCAGTGACGGCTATCCGGAGCGCTGGATGGTATCGCGCGACCTGCGCACGTGGTATGGTGGCCCCGCGAGCCTCTGGGACACCTACCCCGACGACGGTATCCTCTACAGCCACATGAGCCCGCTGCTGACCGAGGCGGGCATGGCCTACTTCGTCTACGACTACGGGGAGCCGAACGTCTTCGGCTTGGTGAAGCTGCCGCTGATCGGCAATCCGTACACGGTCGTCCTCCAGCAGCCTGCCCTCGAGCCCGGCGAGACGACGTCGCTCGCGGATTGCTATCCCGCCATCAGCCTGGAGCCGGGCGGCCTACTCGCTCTCACGGCCGAGTGCGTCTATCCGCCGGCGGCGGCCTTCCCGGCAGTCATACACATCCATACCAGCTATGATGGCGAACACTGGGACACTGTGGAGGCGACCGACGCCGCGGGCCGGCCGCTGTTCGGTGCGCTCCCGGTGACGCCTGGCCAGACGGTGCGCCGGACCCGTGATGTCGCCCTCTGCGCGCGGTTCGTCAAGGTGACCGTCGAGAACACCGACCCCGACTGCGGCCTCCATGACGTGAAGGTGGTCGCCACGTTCGCGTAGCCCGGACAATCCTATCCGGGCGGACTCCATCTCGCCGTCTGCCGTTCCCACACGCCACCGCGAAGCACGCCGCCGAAGCGCTTTCGGAGCGTTGGAGGGGCCGGCCGAGTGGACGCCGCGACGTTTGCGGCGTCAGGAGACCGGCCCGCGCATGCCNNGTGCTCGCGGACCAGTCTCCCTCCACCCGCAAACAGCAGCGGGTGTCGCTCGGCTGGCCCCTCCAGCACGTCCCACAGCCTCTAAGCTAGCGTCCCACACCCGTCAATGTCGGGAAGGACGCGGGCCGCCGCGCGCGGAACATCCCACACACAACACGCAATCTCGCATCTGAAATGGGGCTGACCCGGTGAAGACCACGACCCACAGGGCTCCACTCCTCCTCGCCGCTGTGCTGCTGATTGCGGCGGGGGCAGGCTTTGCGACAGCCGCGGATGGGCTCTCGCCCGCCGCCCGGCGCGCTGCCTTGATGACCCAGACCGACAGGGGCGCGGAGGCCATCCCGGCGCTTGCAGCCGCGCTCGAAGACGAGAACCTGGTCGTGCGACGGACGGCAGTCCGCCTGCTCGTCGACCTTGGCGCTCCGGCGCAGCCGGCACTCGTCGCTGCCCTCGCCAACTCCGACGCGCTCGTCCGCCGCGCCGCGCTCTCGGCCGTCTGCGATCCGCCCACGGCGGAGACGCTGCCGCATCTGAAGACCGCCGTCGTTGACGCGGACCCCTTCGTGCGCCTTGCCGCCGTGAACCTGCTCGTGCAGCTCAAGCCCAGAACGCAGGAGGTCAACGACCTCCTGGAGGCAGCCCGCAAGGACGAATTCACCGCCGTCCGCGACGCCGCGGCCAGGGCGGTGTGGCCGTTCTTCAAGGAGACCATCTCGATCCGCGACCGCAAGGACTGGGATCATGATGTCAGGGTCGCGCAGACGATCCCACTCCCGGAGGACGGTTGGCGCTTCAGCACCGATCCGGGCGAGGACGGGCACAAGCTCAACTGGTTCGCGCCCGGCTTTGACGACTCATCGTGGACGCCTATCAAGATAGGGGCCGCCTGGGAGGAGCAGGGCCACACCTATGACGGGGTGGCCTGGTACCGCGGCAGCTTCGACCTGCCCGAGAAACCGGAGTACCTTGCCGTCGAGTTGGCCTTCGGCGCCGTCGACGAGGTCGCCTGGGTCTGGGTTAACGGCGAGTACGTCGGTCAGCATGATCTGGGCGCATCGGGCTGGGACAAGCCGTTCGCGCTCGATGTCACGAAAGAGCTGTTGTGGGGCCAGAAGAACCAGATCACCGTGCGAGTCTACGACAGCGCGTTCGCGGGCGGCATCTGGAAGCCGGTCGAGGTTCAGGTGCTGCAATAGAGGAGGCCGACATGATGAAAACACATACTGCCGCAACCGCCGTTGTGCTCTGCCTGCTGCTCGCCGCGGCCTGTCCCATGTCGGCGGATGACGCGGTGCAGCCCTGGAAGCAGCTCTACTCCGGTGACGAGGCCACCGGCCCGAATGTGATCGGCCTCTGGCAGTTCCTGCCCGGCCAGGAGACGAGGGACGTCTCCGGCAATGGGCATGACCTGACGCTCAGGGGTGAGGGCCGCTTCGTGACGGAGGGCCCATTCGGAGCCGCGCTCGAGTCGTTCCCTGCCGGTACCGACAACGACAAGGCGCAGGGCGCGCTTGCCAGAGACGCCGATGCCCTCTCCCCCGCCGGCGCCTTCACCGTTGAGGCATGGATGGCGGCAAAGCCGGAGATGGCCACGCATCCCACTGCCTTTCTCATCGACAAGAAGTACTTCCACTACGCCAAAGACCTTCCCGAGGCCAACACCGACTACTGCATCTACCTCAATCGCACGGGTGAGAACCGCCGGCGCGTGATGGTCTCACTCGGTTTCGGCACGGACTCCGAGTTCATCGCCGGCCCCGAGATCGAGATGCCCACGGGCGAATGGGTGCACCTGGCTTACTCCTATGACGGCGCCGGCTGGTCGCGCTTCCTCGTCAACGGCGAGCTGGTCGCCAAGATCAACACGCCCGGCCGCGGCCCTATCACGCCGGGCGGCCATGGTTTCACCATCGGCGACCGCCATGGCAGCACGCATCACGGCTTCCCCGGCTACATCGCGCAGGTGCGGCTCTCCAACGGGCTCGTCCCGTACCTGACCGGCGGGCTGCTGGCGAGTGCCTCGGCCGGCAGGACAGTGTTCTATCGGATGGAGAAAGGGGTCAGTGTCTCCCTAAGCCTCTCAAACGACACGCCCGCACCCCTGCGCGACGGCACCGTTCGCATCGAGTTTGGCGGGGTACAGCAGACACTCAACCTGCCCGAGCTTGGACCCAACCAGGAGCAGACAGTCCCGATTGCCGTCGACACCTCCGTGAGACCGGGCGACTACCCGCTGCGGGTCGAGGCCACCGCCTCTGCCGATTCCCGCGCGCTGAGCGTGAGCAAGGAGTTCCCCATCACCATCATACCGCGCAGGCTGCCTAACCAGATGCCTGTGGTGATGTGGGGCGGCGGTGACATCGAGCGGCTAAAGCAGATCGGCTTCACGCACCAACTCATCCACCTGGTCAACGAGCCGCTGGTGTGGGAGGCCGGCAAACCCGTGCCGGCAATGGCTCCCTCATCTATCCTGGAGCGCGGCCAGATGCTCGACAACCTGCTCAAGAACGGCCTCTTCGGCGCCGTCTACACCTACCCCGGCACCTGGGTCACGCGTGACGAAGCCCGCAAGGCAGAGTACAACCGGGTCGACCGCAACGGCGCGCTCCGCGAGCATGACAACGTCTGCGGCAACTTCCCCATCGTGCGGGAGCTCTGCTACAACGTCGGCGCCTCCATCGCCCAGACCTTCGGCCACTACCCGGCGGTGGATGGCTCACTCATCCACTCCGAGGTCCGCGACGGCTCCGACCTCTGCTTCCATGAGCACGATATCAACCTGTTCCGCGAAGCGGCCGGCTACGACATCCCAGCCCAGGTCGTCGGCAAGAACGGCGTCCACTACAGCGGCATCAAGGGCTTCCCCGCCAACCGCGTCATCCCGGATGATGACCACATTCTCACCTTCTACAGGTGGTTCTGGAAGGATGGCGACGGCTGGAACCCGCTGCATTCGCAGATCAGCCGCGGGCTGAAGTCCACCGGCCGCACGGACCTCTGGACCTTCTTCGACCCGGCCGTACGTGTCCCGTCGATATGGGGCAGCGGCGGCGATGTGGATATCGTCTCCCAGTGGACCTACTCCTACCCCGACCCGATCAAGATCGGCCAGTCCACCGATGAGCTGTTCGCGATGGCAGAGGGCAGACCCGGCCAGCAGGTGATGAAGATGACGCAGGTCATCTGGTACCGCACCGGCACCGCGCCGAAGCTCCCCGAGAATGAGGCCGACTACGCGGACTGGGAGAAGGAGAAGCCGGAGGCGCCCTTCATCACCATCGCCCCCGACCACATGCGCGAGGCATTCTGGTCGAAGCTCTCGCGGCCCATCCGCGGCATCATGTACCACGGCTGGCAGTCGCTGGTTGATACCGGTTCGACGACCGGTTATGTGTTCACCAACCCCGAGACCCAGAAGGTGCTCACGGAGTTGACCCATGAGGTCATCCGACCGCTGGGGCCGACGCTGTTGCAGGTGCCCGACCGCCCCGCCGATGTCGCGGTGCTCGAATCGTTCAGTTCGCAGATGTTCGCAGGCCGCGGCAGCTACGGGTGGAGCCAGTCCTGGGAGGCCGACATGCACCTGATCCTGCAGTGGGCCCACCTGCAGCCGAAGGTGCTCTTCGATGAGACCGTCGTGCGTGACGGGCTGGATGCCTACTCCGTTCTGGTCATGCCCTACTGCGATGTGCTCACCGAGAGCGTTGTCGCGGCCATCAAGGCCTTCCAGCGGCGCGGCGGCATCGTGATTGCCGATGAGTTCCTCTGCCCGGCCATCCTGCCCGACATCGTGGTGCCCGTCCACAGGCGAACCGGCAAGGCCGATGCCGACAAGGTCGCCCTGCAGGAGAAGGCCGCCGCGCTGCGGGAGGAGTTGGACCCGTTCTACACCCGCCACGGCGATGCCCCGGACCCCGACATCGTGCTCCGCTTCCGGCAGTACGGCGAGTGTGACTACCTGTTCGCACTCAACGACAAGCGAGAGTTCGGCCACTACGTCGGCCATCACGGCAGAGTCATGGAAAAGGGCCTGCCCAACTCGACGACCGTCACCGTGCGCCGCGAGGCAGGCTTCGTCTACGACCTCGTCAGTCACCGGGCGGTGCCGACGAAACAGAGCGCGGAGGGTCTCGAGTTCGGCCTGAGCTTCGGCCCGGGTGACGGGGCCGTCTTCCTGATCAGCCCGCAGCGCATCGCCGACGCGCGCCTCGACGCCCCGGCCCGCGCAAGGCTCGGGGGATCCGTCGACGTGGCCATCACGGTCCAGGACGGTCGCGACAGGCCGATCGAGGCCGTGGTGCCCGTCCACCTGCAGGTCCTTGACCCGCAGGGCGCCGAGGCCGAATTCAGCGGCTACTACGGCGCGAAAGACGGCCGCGTCAGCGTGCAACTCGCCCTCGCCGCCAACGACCCGATCGGGACCTGGACGCTCAGGGCAACGGAGTTGGCCTCCGGCAAGACCACAGGGCAGCAGCTCGTGGTAACGCAGTAGCCGCCGCCGCCAAGAGACAAGCCCGAGCCGGCAACCGGCCGCAGCGAAGACGGGGTCATGTCGTGAATACTGAGTTTCCTGAGGACACGAGCGTGCTCCATCACGAGCTTGGGAAACTCAAGATTCGGGACGTGACCCCGCCCGTCTGCGAGCATGCCGCTCTCCCGAGACGCACATCTCTGATTGTGGAGGACCTCCGCTTGACAGGGGAATGACCCCGGACGTGCCCTCCCCTCCTTGCACCAACCCATGGACGCCAAAGGGATCGCCAGATTCTCCAAGTATGCCATCGTCGGCATATCGACACTGCTGCTCGACCTCGGGCTGCTCTTTGTCCTCACCGATGGCCTCGGCCTGTACCCGGTCATTTCAGCGGGAGTAGCCTTCATCATCGCCGTGACGGTCAACTACCTCCTGTGCAGGCGCTACGTCTTCCGCGGATCGACGCGCGGCATGGGTGAGGGCTACGTGGGCTTCCTGATCATCGCCGGAACCGGGCTGGCCCTGGTGACGGGCGGGATGCATCTTCTGGTCACTCGCCTTGGCTGGCACTACATGGCCTGCCGGCTGATCATCGCCGCCATAACGGGGCTGTGGGAGTACCTGCTCAACCTCTACGTCAACTTCCGCGTCGCCGGGAAGCATGTCTGACGCCACATCGCGCCCTGCCGACTGAATCCGCTATCCGCCCGCTCAGTCGCCCCCATTCGTGCGTTCACCGGCGGACGGCGACGGATGCCACAGCGTGACGCTCGAGTTCATCTGGGATGACACCGTCGCCGGCGAGCAGCGGTGGTGCGTAGCCCCGCGGTACTAGGTAGGCCGAGATCGCAGTCGCGCTCTCGTCGATGCCACCGGTCGTGACATCGCAGCTCCAGGTACCGTCGGGACGGAGCGGTGTGAGCGGGGCATCCCAGTAGGGCTTGGTCCACCAACCGGACACGTATATGTAGACGGCGATGCGGTACTGGCCGGGGTCCACGCCAATGGCCCGACCGCGAAGCAGCGCAGAACTGCCCCTCGGCGGCACACGCGTGAACTCGATCGAGGCAGTAGCCACCGTCATTACAGCTCGTCGGCCGGCGTAGACGACTTCGAGTCTGGGCCCATCACTGTGCCACTCGACCGCGGCCCCGAGCCCCTCGAACACCCCTCGCACGGGCACGTGCAGCATGTCGCCAATGATCCTCGGGGCCGCGGGTAGTACCACCTGCGCTCCGTTGATCACCGCAGTGGCCGTGCCGTTGCGCAGTTCGGCATGCCGCTGTTCCAGTTCGACAACAACACCGCCGTCACGCCAGGTCACGGTCGCCCCCAGCCACTCACACACTTCACGCAGAGGGACGAGCGCCGATCCCCCGACCATGCGCGCGGGATTGCTGAACTGATACGCGCCAGTATCCGCGGGAGCGCCCCACGCCCCAAGCAGACACACGAGCATGCAGACAACAGCACGTGCAGAGTCCATCCCCGGCACCTCCGAGCTGCTACGGCCCTCTTCCCGTACAGGCCGCCGACGCCTTACATGTCACTCTATGACGATATCATCCACAAAGATGGTCGCGCCGTTGGGATTCTGCGGTGTGTTCGTCACCCAGCAGAAACCGCCCAACAGGCTGGTAAGGTCTCTCCCTGCCAGAGGTATCTTATACCTCGTCCATTTCGCGCCCAGTGTGAGAACACCCGAACTCAGAGGACCGAACGAATCGCGGTAAGGCTTGCCGGGATCCGACACACCCCCGACCTTGAACTCCGCCTGCTCGCCTCCGTGCTCACCACGCGCCCAGAAGACGAGCCGCGACGCGCCTGTCAGGGCGTAGCCCGGGTAGTCGCCCCAGTTGTTCACGGGGTACTGCCAGTAGATACCCGCCCACACATCCCCCACAGGCA
>DPJP01000477.1:949-1083 GCA_003542955.1 Armatimonadota bacterium | reverse complement strand
CCAGGCAGGAACGTGAGCTTCACACAGGCATCACCGGAGTGGGCGCCGGCGGCAGCGTCATCCATCGAGATGGTCGAAATCGTGCCCATCCAGCCGCTGGGCAGGAACGCCGCGTTGCCGGGCTCGCGCCATAC
>DPJP01000477.1:501-897 GCA_003542955.1 Armatimonadota bacterium | reverse complement strand
CGAAACCGGCCGCAGCACCCGCGCCGGTCGGTCGATCCCGGCGGGCAGCAGGTCGCTGAGAACCTCCTTCAGTCGGCCGTTGCTCCGATAGAGCCCCCAGTGTGCGCCTACCACACCCTCCGCGGATGTCTTCCACGCCTCATCGAAGACCTCGAAGAGGAAGTACTCGATGTCAGCATCATTCGCACGGCGCACGAACTCGCCCGCAAAGGCCCTGAGATTCTCGGCGCTGGGCCGGGCTTCACCGACGGTCTCGCCGTCGCTCGGCCAGCCAGTTTCACCGATGACGACGCGCTTGCTCGGGTACCGATCTCGCAGTTGGGCATACTGCTGTAGAACCAGCGCTACCGCGTCCTCGATGGCTGTACCACCCCAGTATGGGTGCAGGTGGACGAG
>DPJP01000477.1:322-457 GCA_003542955.1 Armatimonadota bacterium | reverse complement strand
AGACCAACTGAGGGTTCTCGAGCCAGGCATCAGGCGTCTCCGCGGTCGTAACCGGGATCTCGGTGACTTCGGAGACGCGTTGGATACACGCAACCAGCTCCTCGATGGGCATGTCCTCGCGAAGAAGCACTTCGT
>DPJP01000477.1:0-289 GCA_003542955.1 Armatimonadota bacterium | reverse complement strand
CACTTCGTTGCCGACGATTAGACCCTTGACAGCGGGAATCCGCCGACCGGCGAGCTCCGACAGGGCGGCTATCTCAGCTTCGTTGTCTCGCGTCCGTGTGGAGAGCCACGCGCCCGGGTAGCACTCCAGGCCGACCTCCCCGCAAATGCCCGGTATCTCCGACGGCGTTCCCGTGGCACCATAGGTCCGGATTGCATCCGCGAACCCGGAGATGAGAACCAGGTCTTCGACCATCTCCTCGCGCGTCGGGAACACGCCGCTCTCTGGACTCTCTCCGTCGCGGAAGGGA
>DPJP01000394.1 GCA_003542955.1 Armatimonadota bacterium | reverse complement strand
CGAGCACATCGGCCGCTGTGTGGATGAGGGTATCTGGGTCGGCCCGGATTCGGCGATCCCGAACCGTGACGGCATCCGCACCGACGTCGCCGATGCGCTCGGCGAGCTGGGCCTCGCGGTGCTACGCTGGCCCGGCGGGTGCTTCGCCGACCAGTACGACTGGCGCGACGGCATCGGGCCGCGGGAGCAGCGTCCGCGCAGGCGCAACATCTGGTGGGGGAAGGAAGAGGACAACGGCTTCGGCACCCATGAGTTCATGGCATTCTGCGAGATGGTCGATGCCGACCCCTACATCTGCGGCAACGTCGGCTCCGGCACTCCGCGGGAGTTGATGGAGTGGTTTGAGTACTGTACGTATGATGGGGACACGACGCTGACGCGGCTGCGGGCCGAGAACGGTCACCCGGAGCCGTTCGATGTGCCCTTCTGGGGTGTGGGGAATGAGAACTACGGCTGCGGCGGGCACATGAGCGCCGAGCAGTACGCGCGGCTGTACCAGGTGTTCTCGACCTACCTGCGCCCGCGCGGGAATCACCACAAAACCATCGCCTGCGGGCTGGATCACGACTGGAACCACCGGCTGCTGAGAGAGCTCGGCTCCGCGCACACGTTCGACCTGCTGTCGATCCACCACTACTACAAGGCCGGGCACTCGACGGAGTTCACCGAGGAGGAATACTACCGGCTGATGGCGGAGGCGCTCAAGCTCGAGGCGCGCATCATCCGCGATACGCATCTGCTGCGGTTCTTCGAAGGCGACGCGCCCGGGCGGGTGGGCCTGGCCATCGACGAGTGGGGCGCCTGGCACCCTGATGCCGAAGGGCCAGGGTACTTCATGCAGACGACGCTGCGAGACGCGCTGTCGGCGACGATCCTCTTTGATGTCTTCAACCGGCACGCGGATTCAGTGCAGATGACCAACATCGCGCAGACGATCAACGTGCTGCACTCGCTCATCCAGACGGATGGGGCGAGAATGTGGCGCACGCCGACGTACTGGGCCTACATGCTCTGCAAGCCGCACCGGGGCGGCCGGGCTCTGCGGACGGTGCTCGAGTGCGAGCGGCGGGAACTGCCGGACGGGCGGACGTTACCGCTGGTATCCGCCTCCGCATCGCGGGATGGCGATCGCGCCTTCGTCACCGTGACGAATCTGCAGATGACCGAGCCGGTCGAGGTCAGTGTCGGCGTGGGCGAGCTGCGGCTGGATGGGGCGGAGGGCAGGATGCTCTGCGCGGATGCGGCCAACGCGCTCAACAGCGCGGAGGAGCCGGAGCGAGTGGGCCTCGTTGATGTCAGGGTCAGGACGGCCGAAGGGGCGCTCGTCTGCGAGCTCCCGCCGATGAGTTGTCTGGCGGTGAAGGCCGGGTTGTACTAAGATATGGTCGCGGGCTGGGGCAGCAGCAAGACTGAAAGTGGGATATGCTCTGATGGATAGAATGGACCTTTCGTTTGATGATCTGCTCGATGACCGGAATGGCGCCATCGGCGCGNNGCGGCCATGGCTGCCGGGCGGGAGTATCTGGCCGGCGCCCGTACGGAGGGCCTGCTCTCGCGCGTCGGTGAGACGGTGGACACACTGCCCACCGCGGCCTTCCCGGACAAACGCTGGTTCCAGAAGTCTTACGGACGGGGCGTCACCGACAGGCCGGAGGACTACCTGATCGGCGATGGGTTGTTCTACCTGACGGAGCAGCGGAAGCTGTTTCTGGATTGCACCGGTGGCCACTACCAGATGACCTGGGGCTACGAGCACCCGGCGCTGACGGCTCTGCTGCTCGACGGTATCAGGCGTGGGGTTGTGTGGGATAATCACAGCAATATCCCCTCGGCGCCGGTGAAGCGGCTGGCAGGGAAGCTCGTCGAGTTGGCCAATCCCGACGCCGACATGGGCGCTGTCCAGGGGGATGGCGAGCGGCTCAACACTGTGCTGCTCGGCACCGCGACCGGTACCGTCGCCTGCGCGGCGGCGCTGAAGATCGCGTTGCGGGTGTATGAGCAAAGCAAGTCGGAGCACGGGGCGCCCGTGTTTGTCACCCTCGACGGCAACTATCACGGCACCGACGTGTTCGCCCAGTACCTGCGCGGGATGTGGGATCAGTACTTCACGAACGTCGAGTCGGTGCGGGTGCAGCCGAATGACGCAGAGGAACTTGAAGACGTCTTCAGCCGTTACGGACAGAGAGTCGCCGCGTTCATGTGCGAGCCGATCATGATGAACCGCGAGGCGATCCCGCTCGAGCCCTGGTACCTGCAACTGTGCCGGCGGCTGACGGAGAACGTCGGCGCGCCGTTGATCGTCGACGAGATACAGACCGGCTTCTGGTATCCGGAGGTGCTGATGTACAAGCGCTTCGGGATAGAGCCGGACATGGTGGTGCTGGGGAAGGGCATGACGGCGGGGCTGCATCCGCTCTCGGCGCTTCTCTACAAGGGCAGGTTCGACTGCCTGGAGCAGTATGACGCCATCAGCACCAACGGCAATGCCGCGCTGGCCGCACTCAATGCTCTCGGCTGTATCGAACTCATCGAGCGTAACGCCCGGCACATCGACGAGGTGGGCAAGTACTACTACGGTCGCATTGTCGAGCTTGCGGAGCAGTTCCCTGGCGTGATTGCGCAGGCCCGCGGGGCGGGGCACATGTCGGGGATGAAGTTCCACCGCGTCGAGGATGCCCTGGAGTTCCACCGGCGCGCCACCGATGCGGGGCTGTGGCTGCGCGTGCACGCGTACCACGAGGGCCATAGCACCTGCCTGACGAAGTTCGGCCTGCCGCTGGACAGGCAGGTGGCAGATTTCGCCGTCGGACGCTACTCGGCGCTGCTTTCGGAGTTGAGCGGCGTATAGGCGGCCCAGCTTTCCGCACGTGATCATTTGACGTGGGAGGATGCTCAGATGTCTGAGAATGGCAAGAAGACTACGCAACCGGAAGGTGAGAAGAGCGACCGCGCCGTGGCCGCTCCCGGCATGGTCTACAGGCGGCACAATGTCTGGATCTGGGGGCTGGTGCTTCTGGTGATCATCGGCTATGCACTGATCCAGACGACCGTTCTCAACGGTAACAAGCCGCAGCACACACACCAGCCCGCCCCGCCCGAGCCCCCTGTCGACACGTCGGCGGCCCCAAAGGACGTCAGCGAGATCGCATTCGATGGACAGCCCGGCACCAAATCCGAACAACCATCAAAGCCAGAAGAGGAGAAGCCGGATATGAGCAGCGAAGCCACAGAGACGGCCTCGAAAGCAATCCTGCATACATCCATGGGTGACATTACAGTCGAGTTCTTCGCCGCCGATGCCCCCAAGACGGTGTCGAATTTCGTGAAGCTCTCGAAGAAGGGCTTCTACGATGGGCTCATCTTCCATCGTGTCATCAAGGAATTCATGATCCAGGGCGGCTGCCCGC
>DPJP01000160.1:4714-4871 GCA_003542955.1 Armatimonadota bacterium | reverse complement strand
GCCCGGCAAGGGCTTCCGAGGCGCCGGAAACGGACATCTCTGCGAGGACCGGTATCAGGAGCTGTGATGTTAGCGCAAGGAGCATCGAGAGGTCGGGGTCACAGCCCGAATCTTGAATTGCCCATGTCAAGGTCCGGATGCGCACCGGGCCGCAGGC
>DPJP01000160.1:4514-4681 GCA_003542955.1 Armatimonadota bacterium | reverse complement strand
CCAGGGCCGTCATGGCCCGAGGCAGGCCCCATTCGGTCGGCGCGTGGCTGCGAACGCAGCACCTGGATGCCAACCGTCGCCGTGGAGGGGGGCATCAAACGGTCGGGGTCACAGCCCGAATCTTGAATTGCCCATGTCAAGGTCGGGATGCGCACCGGGCCGCAGGC
>DPJP01000160.1:0-4486 GCA_003542955.1 Armatimonadota bacterium | reverse complement strand
CCAGGGCCGTCATGGCCCGAGGTGGACCCCGTCCGGTCGGCGCGTGGATGCATCACCGTCGCGACGGATTGCCCCGGGTGTGCCTCCGTAGTGGGCTACGGCTCGTCCAGCCCCGCGATGGGGCAACTCCATACATGGGAGCCGCTGGCAAAGTACCCCCGTCCGCCGACGAGGGCCAGCCCACCGTAGCTTGCCACGGGGCTGTCGGCGACCTTGCTGTGCCGGAATGTCCCCGGCTCGACGCGGACGACGCAGCGGCTGAAGAGGATGTAGATGTTGCCGTCCGGTCCGGTTGTCATCATACGGGGACCCTGGGCGCTACTTCTGGAGCCGTATGTCTCGCCGAGGGGCTCCTGGTGCACGAGCTTGCGCTGAGCCGGATCGAAGACGAAGAATGTCGAGTCAGAGGCGAGGCCGTACACCAGCCCGTCAGGGCCGGTGAGCAGGTCGAATATCCACTCCCGGCCGGGCAGGATCACCTCACGCCAGATGACCTGCCGGGAGGTGAAGTCGAACAGGTACAGCTCGGCCTCCTTTGCCAGCGGCTGCCCGCCGGTGCCGGCAGCGGTTGTGGTGCCGCCGACGAGGTTGCCGTCGGGCAATGCCACCAGCGCGGAGGTGCTCAGGTTCTCGAGCATCTGCTCGTGGGTGAGCAACTGATCCGTCCCGGTCTCGAGGTCGTAGATGTAGAGCCCCCCGCCCGTATAGCCGTAGCCGGGCGTGCCGCCCATGATGAGGTGCCGCCCGTCGGGGTGCGCGAGCAGCACGGCGGGTCGATTGATGTGTGGATCGGCCATCCCGAGCCGACGGGGATTGGGTGCGTTCGCGTCGGCATCCTGCCACGGCTTGGCGGGATCGTAGTCGAACAGGACGCCGCCGCCGTACATGGCGCCGAAGATGCGTCCGCGCTGCGTGGCCATGGCGTTCAGATGGCCGTTCTCGCGCAGCAGGCCGTTGTTGGTCAGTTGGCCGGTCGCCGGGTCCAGGCGGTACACGCGCAGCGGGTGGCCCGTCGAGCCGTAGACTGCGCCATCAGGCCCGAGGTGGACCGATTGTATGTGGCAGCCTTCGGACTCGTAGTTGAAAGCCAGTTCCCTGACCGCCCCGTCGGCATCCTTAATCTTGAGGTACCTCTCCGGGACATTCAGCTCCTGGATGCTGCTGCCGTCGGGGAAGCCCTTGAAGACGACCGTCCACGAGGCGGCCTTCATCGGGACGGNNCGGCGGTTCTTCGGCCTCCAGCGGCGTGGCTACGCCATTGTCGAGGATGTGCCAGCTCCAGCCCGGCCCGTTGGCGTAGACCTTGCCGTCGGTGCCCCGGAACACGCGTCCGCAGCCGTGAGCGCGCTGCTCCTGCGCGATGTACTTGCGAATCTCGCCTGTGGGCGGGTGGAAGCCGACGACCTGCCCGATTGTGTTGCCGAGGCCCACGTACACCCAGCCGGCGTCATCGTGCGCGGTGTAACTCGGGTACTGGGGCCAGGTTTCCTCGTTGAGTTGCGGGTGGTCGATCAGCTCCTGCGTATCGGGGTTGAAGCTGACCAGGTGGCAGCCGGGGTAGAGCGCCGCCCAGATGACACCGTGCGGGTCCTCGCTCATCGACATGGCACAGGTTGAGGAGCAATCTCCGCTGAATGTGAAGCTGCGCGTGGCCGGGTCGAACTCGTGGAAGCGGCCGCCGAACTGCGAGTACCACCTGTTGCGGCTCGAGAGGATGACCGCAAATGGTGAATCGGCCATATTGCGCTCGAACTCGACCTGCTCGGTCTCGCCTGTGGTCGCATCGATCACCAGGACCGACATGCAGGCGCGGTGATCCGACAGCCAGACGAGCACGACCCGGTTGCCGTCGCCGTCGACGGTGGCGGCCGCGCCACGCGAGTTGGACACATCCGCGGCCACTCCGTGATCGACGCACCCGTCGCCCCCCTGTGCCGACGCGCCCTGCACGCCGAGCGCCAGCAGCACGATGACACAGACCACACCGCACCCCATACACACATCCGCCACCATCTCTACCTCCCAGGTCCGTCCGTCGTTCCGCTCACCGGCACGTGTCGTGCCGCGTGGCATGGCACTCACGGCTTACGTTCTACTGATTGACCGTGGATGTGATGATGGCCTCCACCCGCATGCCGATTCCGTAGTCGTACGCGGTCGCCGTGATGCGCCCGTCGCCGTTCGCGTCGGTGTACTCGGCCCGGAGCGCCTCGGCCGACACCTGCTCCTGCAGGTAGACCCTCTCGCCATGAGCCAGCGCCAGCACCCGGTGGCTCTTCGTCCCGTCCTCGCTGACCAGCACTGCGTCCTTGTTCCAGAGCCTGAACTCGCGCAGTTGGCCCTCGTCCTCGCGCTCCGTCCAGTTGAACACATGCACGCCGTTGTGGAGCATGCCCTCGTCAAAGTCGCTGATGAGGATATCGAACAGGATGTTCGTCTGGTCGAGTGCCAGCCGGGTGTTGCCGTCCTCGAGCCGCTCGGAGGCGAGCACCTTGTATGCGCTCGAGCGGCTGTCGGAGTAGACCCGGACCCACTGCCCGACGAGATCGGCATCGCCCAGTCCGGTGACGGTGATCGAGTTGGCCGGGTAGTCACAGGCGACGATCTCGCCGCCCGCGAAGCTCTTCTCCTGACCGGCGACCGCCCCGGCGCGGTATGTCTGCCCGTCCCTGCTCAGGCTCACGCCGATCTCTCGATGAGCGAACAGCCCGTCGGAGGCGGTTGGGATGCTGAGCGTGATGTCATCGCTGCCGCCGGAGTGGGTGATGCGCAGTGTCAACGGATCGGCGCCGATGACCTCGATACCGCGCACGGTGGGTGTGTCTCCCGGCGCGGTGTCCAGAACCGTCACAAAGCGCGTCTCGAGCCCCTCGTCGCCCGCTCGTCGCACGAACAGGTAGTCGAGCGACCAGTCCGGCGGGCGCGCGGGTGAGCGCCCGTCGCAGCGTACCAGCTCGACGGGGCCCTCGACGGGGACAACCGTCAGCCGCAGCTTCGCATCATCGTCGAGCCCCATGTTCCAGGTGAATGTGGCGGGCCGGTCGGTGCTTGCTCGCCGCACATGCTCAAGGAAGGAGAACGGGCCGGTCTGCTTGCGGCCACGGCTGTCGACCCACTCGCCGAACATCGGCACATCGGGGCCGGCCAGCGTCCCGCCCGGCTGCGCCTGCCAGTCGAGTTCCGCGTCGTCGATGGGGCAGATGCATCCGTGCCAGCTCTGATCATGCTGCGATCCGCCGGCGACGGCGAAGAGGTCCACGACGTAGTATTCGGTTTCCGAGACATCCACCAGCAGGCAGGTGCGCTCGAACAGCTTGACCTCGGGCGCCTCGGCGTTGTGCTGCGCGTGGAAGGTGTAGGGATCATGGGCGGCGGTCGCCAGGTGCAGCGGGCCCTCCTCGGCGATTGTCACGAGATGGCCGGCCGGGTATGGGAAGCGCCCGGCGGTCTCATCCACGACCACCGTGTTGTGGATGTAAGGGCCGGCATCCCACGTGCTTCGGTACTCCCAGGTGAACGGATAGCCCATGTCGGGCAGGTGGTCTGTGTACCTGCTATAGAGGGCAAGGTTGAGCATGTCGTCTTGCCGGTGTCCCCAGTGGTTCGAGTAGTTGATGAACAACTCCCGAGCGTCTTCGCCCTCTCCCGAGTGCAGGTAGGCGACACCGTAGCCGTCGAGCACGCGGGTCGTCTTGCGGATTGCCGCTTCGGGGCTCTGTGCGGCCTCGAAGAGCTTGCCGCCGTCGTAGGGCTCGAAGGGGTCGCCGCTGAGCGCCTCGGCGCGACCGTTGGTGTAGGCCAGCGCGTGGCGCGGGTCGCCGTACTTGTCGTAGGCGAACCGGTAGCTCCCGGGCGCTAAGGAGTACTGCCAGTGCTCAGCCACCTGCCTGGGCACGAGTGTCGATCCGCCACTGTCACCGATCGAGGGCGTGAAGCGGTCCATCACCACCAGGTCGATGAAGTAGTCACACATCGCGCGTGCCTTTGGGTGTGCCCAGACGTCCGGATAGGCATCCTGCGGGTAGATGTCGGGGTGGTGCTTGCGGAGTTGTTCGAAGAACCCGGCCGCCCCGACGAACTCGAACTTGATGGTGTTGTAGCCGGGGCTCTCGAAGCCGCCGCCGTCGCGGAACAGCCCGTTGGGCATGATCCATGCCATGCCCCCGTCGCCGTACATGCACCACTCGACGATGTCCTTGCTGTTGAGGCCCTCTGTGGTCTCGTGATCATCCATCACCAGCGCCAGCGCCATGGCCGTCTGCTGGTGCATGCCCTGGTTGCCTGCGATGACGGTCTCCTTGAGCGCCTGCATCCCGACCCGGAAGATGCTCTCCTCGATGTAGTGGCGCACGTCCGCGGGCGTCTGCACCGGGAGGCCCTTCGCCTTCAGGAACTCGACCAGCGCGGTGTCCTTGCCGATGGCGTCGTAGAGCGCGTCGTAGGACAGCGCCAGGGAGGTCAGCTTGCCGCACTCCCAGATGAAGTC
>DPJP01000078.1:9675-12905 GCA_003542955.1 Armatimonadota bacterium | reverse complement strand
CTCATAGGAGGGGCCGCACGAGGGAGCGGCGAACGACGGGGACTGCCACCTGCTTCGCCATCCGCATTGCCGGAGGGGATTCCGTCTGCACCGAAGCAGGTCGCTGTCCCCAATTCCGTTTCCCATCCACCACCCTGCATCGGGGACAGGGACCCATTGCGTTGCAGTGCGGTCGGTCTCTGTTGCCTTCAGTCGGCGCAATGGGTGCCAGTCCCCGGGGCAGAGGCGGGGTCATGGGAGGAAGCGTGGCTTCCTCTTTGAATCTTGAGTTTCCTGCAGATCTGACGACTGCCAACTGCGAACATGGGAAACTCAAGATTCGGGACGTGACCCCGGCCGTCTGACGGGGACTGCCACCCGAAGGTCCCGCCGAAGCCCGCAGTTCAGGGCGTAGGCGGACGAACGCGCCCTGCACATTGCCGGAGAGTGTCCCGTCCCCACCGGAACAGGGCGCTGTCCCCGATTCCGTGAAGTCGTTCGGTCACTCGGGTTGACGGAGGACACGGAATCGGGGACAGAGCCCCATTGCGTTGCAGACGCGTCGGTTTCTGGCTCGTTGGTCTGGCGCAATGGGGGTCAGTCCCCGGATGCACTCAACGGCTGGGGTCACACCATGAATCGTGAATCTTCTATGCCGGGGATGGGACCGCAACAGCGGTCGAGAAGATTCACGATTCATGGTATGACCCCCAACGACCGACACCTCCCCATCGTCATTGCCGCCATGGCGCTCCTGGCGTGCATAGCAGTAGCGGCACAGGGCACCATCACCCTCCACCTGTTCTACAGCCCCACATGCGCGCATTGCCATGAGGTCCGGGCGCTGGTGGCGCAGGTGGCGGAGGAGCATCCGGGCGTCAGCGCAGTCGAGCACACACTCGCCGATCCCGCCAACATCGAACTCATGGCGCAGTTCTACCTGCAGTATGGGGTGCCCGAGGAGCAGTGGGGCGGGACGGTCGCGCTCTTCGCCGGTGACCGATGGTGGAGCGACTCCGATGCCATCCTCGCGGAGTTGGAGAACGCGGTCGGGGCGATTTCTCCGGCAGACGCGGCGGATGGGGCGCCGAACGCCCCCTCGCCTGCCGGTGGCCGTGAGCGTCTCATTGGCCTGTTCCGCACCTTCGGTGTCGCGACTATCGCCGTGGCGGGCCTCGTGGATGGCATCAACCCCTGCGCGCTGGCCACGCTCGTGTTCCTGATCTCCTATCTGAGCCTGCGGCAGCGCTCTGCGCGGGATGTGCTGGCGACAGGGCTGCTGTTCGCGGCGGGAGTCTTCGCGGCGTATCTGGCCATCGGCATTGGGGCCTTGCGCGCATTGCAGGAGTAGGAAAGCATCTCCACGGTGTCGAGGTGGCTGTATCCGGTCATGGCGGCAGGGACGCTCATCCTGGCAGTGTTGAGCTTCCGAGATGCGCTCCGGGCGCGCAGCGGGCAGGAGGGTGCGATGAGCCTGAAGCTGCCGCCGGCGCTCACGCGGCTCTCGCACCGCGTCGTGCGCATGACCGCCTCGCCGGGGGTATTCCTTGGCATCGCGTTCGCGGCGGGAGTGGCGATCTCGGTGCTGGAGCTGTTCTGCACGGGGCAAGTCTATCTGCCGACCTTGATGTACGTCTGGGGCGAGCCGGGCCTGCGCACGCGGGCGCTGGGGCTGCTGGTCCTGTATGTGGGTATGTTCACGCTGCCGATTGTGGCGTTGACGCTGCTTGCCTATGCCGGGACGAGTTCCCAGTCGATGGTCGCCTCCGCGCGCAGGCACACGGCAAGCGTCAAGCTCGCGATGGGGCTGCTGTTCCTGGCGCTGACGGGGTACTTGCTGGTGGTGGGGTAGGGCAGTGGCGAGGTGTAGGCGCGGGGGCCTGCCTCGCGAGGCACACTCGCCGGCGCAAGTTGGTCCCGTGACCGCCGGATGAGGCCCCTCCCCGATACAGCCCACGTTCTCCCAAGGTCTGTTCCACGGGTGTGGCGAAAGAGTCCACGCGCGTATGTGGCCTGCCGTCGGCCGGTCATCCGCAACTCCACACCCCGGAGGTGCCGCCAATGCGCACCATCGCCAGGACCGCCACCATTTGCCTGCTTGCCGCTCTCGTCACCATCGCTTCGGCGCAGAGTGGGCGACCGCTCTATGATGATGTCTTCTTCACTCCGTGTGAGGATGTCGTCACCGACCATACCCCGTGGGCGAAGCCATTCGCGCGCGGGCCCGTGAAGGTGCTCTTCATCACCCATCGCAACGCCATGCGCGAGGTCGTCGAATTGGCCCAGCGCCTGGAGATGGATTACACCGTCTTCGCCTGCGAGAACCCAAGCAAGTTCGGTGAGACCGGAAAAGGCGTCGACTCCTCGTGGAAGCTCATCCGGGGCAACTCGGCCGAGGAGTTGACAGCCGACCTCAACGAGAAGCTCGCCGAGCGCTACGACGTCATCGTCATCGGTGGGCTCAACTGGGATATCCTCCCGCTGGATTCGCGCTACTACATCCTCAAGCAGGTGAAGGAGGGCGCGGGGCTGGTGGGCAGCGTCCCCGGCGGGCGGGATGTCTACATCTCGAAGATACTCGCCGGCAGCGCGTTCACCTGGAGCTGGAACGTCTGGTCTGGCGCGGCGAAGGAGATCCCGGACTACTTCGGCATCGGCGTCTTCGAGGGGAGCGTTGACCGCACCACGGCGCACACGGGGGAGACCTCCATCAGCATCCGGGGGGATGAGGTCGGGCGCGGCAGCAAGGAGGACCCCCGGGCGGGCTACAGCGTCAGCGGCATCGAGCTTGAGCCCAATACCGAGTACATCTTCTCAGTCTGGGCTAAGACGCGTGACGTCGGCCAGAGGTCCGGCTCGGTGAGCCTCTATCCTGAGGGTGGGGGGCTCGCGATTGCGCCCTCGGATGATTGGACGCGCTTCGAGCGCCGCTTCACCACCAACGCCAACCCGCAGAAGCTCGGCATCTACCTGCTCAACTACGGGCTCGGTACCGTCTGGTATGACGACGTGAGCCTGGTCAAGGCCGGGGATGAGAAGAACCTGGTGCCCAACCCGAGCTTCGAGAAGCCCGGACCCGCGCCGGCAGAGCTTGTCGCAGGCGTTCCGACCGGTTCGCTGCCTGCCTTTGCCGCGTTGCCCGACCCGGATGAGGTGCTTCGCCGGAATGTCGAGTTCGCGCGCTTCGGCTCCGGGCGCGTCGGCCTGCTCGCCTATCCTGTGCCGAGCCATCAGATGATGACTCCCGGCCC
>DPJP01000078.1:1233-9615 GCA_003542955.1 Armatimonadota bacterium | reverse complement strand
AGCAGGCGCCGATAGGTGTCACCTGGGCCGCGGCGCCGGTCTCCGTCATCGACCGCGATGAGCCCGCGGGCGTGCCGCTCACCTATCAGTTGACTGCCGCCGAGGCCCTGAGCGGCGTCGAGGCAGTGTTGACGGTCCGTGACCGCCGCGGCAGCATCTATCACCGCGCCTCGGAGCGTTTCGACGTGGCGCCCGGTAGCCGCCAGATCGTCTTTGCCGCGCCCGCTTTGCCGCGCGGGGAGTATTTCGCCGACCTGATCCTGTCGCGGGAGGGCAAGTCGGTCGGCTTCGGCTCCATTGGTCTGCAGGTGACCTCGACCACGGGCATATCGGAGCTTGCCCTCGCCGCCGAGAGCTTCGCGACCATAGAGCCCGTGGCGGGGCGCATCGCGATTGAGGGCGACGCCGCGGATGGCGTCGTCCGCCTGTCGCTGCGTGACGGCTTCGACCGGCTGGTGGCACAGAGGGACTTCCCGGTGCGCGACGGTCGCGTCTCTTTCAGGCTGCCGGCGCCCCCGTCACTGACGCTCGTGCGGTGGCTGACGGCGGAGTTGCTCAGCGGCGAGCAGGTCATCGACACCCGCACCGTCGAGGCGCCGGTGAGCGACCGCCACCCCGACCGCGATGACATCCAGTTCGTCATGTGGATGGGCTACCCGAATGACTTCATCGGCCCGATGATGGCCGAGGAGTTCTCGCGCAACGGCATCGACGCGATGTACAACAGCACCATCACCCTCGCCCCGTACTTCAACCAGTGGTGGATACCCTACGCCACCCGCTTCATCGACACGAAGACCGACTGGTACCAGGAGACGCGCACGCGCGAGACGGGAGACCTGGTCCGCTCGCCGTGCCTGACTGACCCCGAGTACCGTGCCACCGAGGCTGCCAAGCTGACGAAGGTTGCAGAGACCGGGCGGCGCTACGGCACCTCGGATTTCACCCTCGGCGATGAGAACCACTTCGTCGCCGGCAACTGGGACCTGTGCTTCTCCGACACCTGCGTGGCAGGCTTCCGAGTGTGGGCCCGGGGGGAGTACGGCACGCTCGATGCGCTCAACGCCTCCTGGGGCTCGGAGTTCACCGACTGGGAGCAGGTCCGCCCGCAGACGCTCGAGGAGTGCAAGCAGACGGGCAACTATGTGCCCTGGGTCGATCACCGGCTGCACATGGACAGCGTCTGGGCCGACATGCACGCCTTCAGCCGCGACGTCATCCAGAAGGTCGTGCCCGACGCCCGCGTCGGCTATGAGGGCTCCGACACCCAGGTCGGCAGCTTCCACGCCGCCGACTACTGGAAGCTCTCGCGCGCGATGGACCTCAACAACATCTACTACCGCGACTTCGCATCGTTGAGCTGGGCCGATTTCGCCTCCGATGATATGCTCTATGGAGCCGGCTGGTTCGGCGGCTATCCCGGCAACCGCAATGAGCCCTATATGCGCTACTTCCCGTGGCGGACGCTGTTCAAGGGCGCCAACAGCTACTGGGTCTGGGCGGGCTACGGCAGCGCCGGATCGGTGATGGCCTTCGATACCTCGCTCTACCCGTTCTTCCAGGTCGCCTGCGAGCAGATCGCGGAGATCAAGTCGGGTATCGGCAAGCTGCTCGTCACCGCCGACCGGCAGCATGACGCCATTGCGCTGCTGTATTCGCCCGCGAGCGTCCACGTTGCCACCTACACCGACAAGTTTCCCAACATCGACACGACGCTCAACGCGGTGGTGCGCATCGTGCACGACCTGGGGCTCGAATGTCGCGTGCTCTCCTCCACCCAGGTTGAGCAGGGCGAGTTGACCAATGATGAGTTCAGAGCGCTCATCATGCCCTCCTGCCAGGCCGTCTCCCAGGCTGAGGCGGAGGCCATCCGGCGCTTTGCCGACAACGGTGGGCATGTCATCGCCGACCTCCGGCCCGGCGTCACTGATGAGCACGGGAAGCCGTATGAGACCGGGATTCTCGACGAGTTGTTCGGAATCAAGCAATCAGCCGAGTTCTCGCGCATCGACAAGCCCGACCTGATGCCTGAGTTCGGTATCCTCGGGCTGGATGGGAGCCTGCAGTTGGCCGGCGCGACCGCCGTGGCCGGGGAGCCACCGTACCTGACCTCTCACAAGGCCGGCAGGGGTATGGCCCGGCTGCTGAACTTCGGGCTGGATGTGTACAACCCCGGCAAGCCGACGGAGGCGACCNNCCCCCGCCGGCGCCGCGATTCGCTTCATGGGCGAGATGCTCGCGGAGGCGGGAGTCGGCGTGCCGGTGGCGCTCTCGCCGATGCGCCCCAATGTCGAGATATCGCGCTTCCGGAATGGGGATGCCGAGTATGTCGGCGTGATCCAGGGGCTGCCCTCGGACCCCATCAACTACACGAACAAGGTCGCGCCGCCGCTCGTTGCGGAGGCTGCGACGCTGGATTTCGGACGACAGGCGCACATCTACGACGTCCGCGCCGGGAGGTACCTCGGCCAGACCACCACCGTGCGGACGGAAATCACCCCCGGCATCGCGCAGCTCTATGCGCTGCTGCCGTACCGGGTTCAGAGTGTGACGATGGCGAGGGCGCCGCGTATGCGGGCCGGGGCGGAGGAGCCGTTGACTGTCCGCATCAATGCGGACGCCCCAGCGGGCGCGCACGTGGTGCATCTGAGTATCATCGGCCCGGACGGACAAGCGCGCGGCTACTACTCGCAGAACCTGTTGGCCGTCGCGGGCTCGGTCATCACGCCCATCCGTTTCGCGCTTGATGACCAGCCCGGCGAGTGGACGATCATCGCGACCGACGTCGCCAGCGGCGTCGAGGGCCGCGCCACGGTCGAGGTGGCTCGATAGGCAAGGAGGCGCCAGATGAGAACCGCAATCGCGTTCTACTGCATCCTGTTCATCGCCGGAGCGTGGTGTTCGGCTGAGCAGACGGGGCTCGCGTACCCGTGCCACCGCCTCGCTCAGGCGCCCACCGTTGACGGCGACGTAGCCGGCGACCCGGCCTGGGAGTGTGTGCCGGCGGCAACGGGCTTCTACGTCCTGGGGGGTGGCTACACGAAGCTCAAGCAGACCACCTTCTCCATGGGGTTCGATGCCGAGGCGCTCTACCTGGCGGCGGTGTGCGAGGAGCCGGACGCAGCACAGCTTGCGCCGGCGGTGGCCGATGGTGGCTGGACCTGGAGCGAGGACAGCATCGAGTTGTTCCTCCAGCCCCTCGGGCAGTCGCAGGNNCGATATCTCCCTGTGCCGGGCCGCGGCCCGCATTGGTGAGCGGGAGTACTCAGTCGAGATGTGCATCCCCTTCCGCGTCTTCGGCGTTTCTGCCCCGGCGGCGGGCGACCTGTGGCATGGGACGGTCTGCCGCAATGTGATGACGGATAGCTCCGGCGGAGACAAGTTCACGTGCTGGTCGCCGCTTCGGAGCCGGTTCCTGGAGCCGGAGAACTTCGCGGCAATCACAATGCACGCGCAGTCGCTGACTCCCGCACAGGCCTCCGAGCTGACCGCCGGGCTGAATGCGCCCTACAGGCAGACGGTGCTTGCGGAGTTGGCGGCAGCGGCGGCACAGGGCGAGGGTTATGTGCGGGATCTGCGGGCTGCAACGGGCGATCCGGAATTCGGCGAGCGCGCACGTGCGCTGATTGCGCAGTGGCAGCAGATCGGGCAGATCAACGCGGATGCGGCCACCGCGGACATCCGCGATGTGCGCGGGGCGCTGACGGGCGTCAGGCAGCTGGCGCTTGAGTCGTATGAGTTGAAGTTCCATCAGTTGCTGACTGAACTGGTGCGGGATTAGTAGCGACGGAGACGGCGGAGGTCAGCCCTCCGCCGTCCATTCCTGCGGTTGCCGCTTGCGGCGTTACGCGGTTTCCTCAACGGTTCCGCCGTGCGCAGTTCTTTCGCGTCATTTCGCGCCTTTCGCGTGTTNNTTCTCTCACCCCTCGCCCCTCGTCTCACGCCCCTGCCGGTCCCCGTTGCCCCATTTCGCGCCTTTCGCGTGTTTCGTAGTTCTGCTGTCGTTCCGCCGTCCGGCGTCTATCCGCGCCATCGGCGTCATCCGCGGTTTCCTTGCTCTTCCGCCGTCCGTGTCTGCCGCCCTGTCAGCGCGCGTCAACCAGCCGCACATCATGCCGGCCGGCCGGTATTCGGACCGTGATGGCGTCGGCGTTGCGACGAAGCGGCTCCAGCATGGCGCCTCCAAGCTCGATGCCGTCAACTGACATGCCCCGGAAGCTCACCGTCGTTTCGGCGGTCGCCTGGACCTGGCCTGTTCCCGCGCAGAGGGCGATGCTGACAGGCCGCGCCGAGGTCATCTCGATACCGTCGGCGGCAAAGCGCGTGCAGTCGACGGCAAGCCACCCGCCTCCGGCGTCGCCCGCCAGGCCGCATACCGTGGCGTCCGTCTCCAGACCGGGCACCGAGATCGTCTTGCCATCGGTGTTGAACCAGACCGTGGCGCCACCGTCCAGCGTGGCTGTGACCGCCCCATCCAGGCTCCCTGAATCCACCGACGGCATCGGTTCGCCGCTCTGCACGGGGCACAACAGCGTCATGAACAACCCGCGCTCCCGGGGATCGGGCGTGCCGAAGATGTGAAACGGCGGCATGTTCTCGGGTGCCTCCATGCTCGCCAGCCAGCGCTGTTTGGATGCGTCGGAGAGCCGATTCGCGGGGATGTCGCGCAGGTACTGCTCCATGCGCTCTCGCGTCGGCGGCGAGATGTTCACCTGCTCCGGCGCGGCGAAGTGGATCAGCATGTCGGCCTCCTCGCCCCGCATCATGTACTGGCCGACCGACAACTCATCCACCTGCCGATGCCTGTCGGAGTGCAATAGCAGCTCGTAGCGGTGCGGCTGGTCGTCCTTGATCACATCGTCGATGATGATGAAGCAGGATGGCCGGATGAAGATCACATGCCGCAGCGCGCGCTCGACAGGGGACTGCGCATCGTAGGCCGGCTCGGGATTGGCACGCACATAGTCGAACAGGTCGCTGTGGAGGAACTCGTCGACGCTCCCGTGACTGCTGGTGGCCTGCGCTTCGTCGTCGATCATGACGATGCTGTGGGCCGCCGAGGCCATTCCCCAGCCGTAGTTGGGCTGAGTGCCCGAGTCCTCAATGAAGCGCTCGCCGAAGGCGTTGAGGATGAAGTTGCCGTGGTCGGCCTGACTGTGGCCGTGACTGGGCACGCGCGATTCAAGCGCGAACTGAATGTCATCGATGCTCTCGAAGCCCGTCCGCAGCACGAGCTTGCCGGAGCCCTCGCAGTAGAGCGCCCCGCCGAGGCGTGGGGAGGAGTCCGGGTACTCGATCGGCACGTCCTTCCACCACAGCAGCGGGAAGGAGTTGTCCTCGGCGGAGTAGACCTGGCCCCGCAGCGACAGGCCCTGAGGCCCGTTGACATACTCGTAGTACCACCGCGCCAGCCCGTCATCGAGCAGTCGCGCCAGCCCGACCATGTTCTGCGGGCATGTGGTCCGACGGCCATACACACCGAACTGCCCCTGGCCGTCGCGTTGCGGCTCAAGCTTGTAGAGCTGGAAGATGACGTTGTTGCGCAGCTTCGGCGTATCGGCGAGGTTGTTACCAGTGAGCCGCTCCCAGGCGATGTAGAAGCCGAGCAGGTAGTCGAGTGCCAGCGTGTTGTAGCACGCCTCGGATGAGTAGTAGAAGGCGCCCTGCTCATCGAGGCCGACATCCACCCACTGCGGTATCTGCTCAGCGCAGAACTGGGCCCACTCGCGCGCCTTCGGATACTCATCAGTCAGCGCGATGGCAGCCACGCCGAAGGGGCCGTATGTGCGCGGGGCCATGCTTGAATGGTATCCGACACTGCCGCGGCCCTGCCCACCATAGAGGAACTCCGACATCGCCTCCGCCTCGAAGGCGAGCTTGGCAGCGACGATCGCGGCACGCTCCGGCCCGAGGCGGTCGAAGAGCAGGTCGTAGGCCACGGCAGCCGCCTGCAGCACTACGCCGCGATTGGGCTCGTAGTCGATGTACCATGTCGGCCAGGTGCACAGCTTCATGAGCGCATCCACGGCGAGGTCACCATAGCGGTCATCACCGCCAATTGCCCACCCGACTGAGATGTCAATCAGGTCGCGCGCCGCGTCCCAGTTGTTCCCCTGGCTCGTGACCTTCGACCACCTTGGGCTGTCGAGGTCGGTCGTCTCGAGCAGAGTGTCGCAGCGGGCGATGATCTGCTCGTACATGAACTGCGGCGTGCCCGACTTCACGGCTTCACGCAGCCGCGGGACGTCCTCGGCGGAGATGAAGATGCGAGGGTGGTTCTTCGCGTCGGGGGTCACTGTCTGCGCAAACCCGGTTGATGCACACATGGCAATCACACATAGGCCGAGAGTGGATGCTGTTCTGATCATTGTTCCGGATAGCTCCTGTCGCTTGAACCGGTACGTCTGTGAGGTACGGTCTACCAGTGTCGGTTCGCCACCCGCGCCCTGCGTCCTCCAGACGACGAGCGAGCGGGGTCGGGGTGCCGGAGCATGAGGCGGACGGGATCATGCTACCGGGGCCGGATGGGGCCCGCNNACGACGCGCAGTCGGCACCCATTCGGCCCCTCCTTTCGAAGGGTGGCGCCCATCTGGCGTGGTTCACGAAGGCCGGGCCATGAGGAGGCGCGGTGCACGGCGTCGGGGGCTGGTGTTGGCGTTCTCTTCATGGATTGGTTCACGAGCTGCCCCAACGACCTCGCGGCGCCGTCGCCCGTGACCCACACTCGTTCGCACCGCCCTTCGAGGGGAGGGGCCAAATGGGTGTCATCGTCGTGGTCCGCGGCCGTATACGGACCACGACGATGACGGGTCCCATCCGGCCCCGGTGACATCATCCCTTCCCTCCGGCATCTCAACACCCGCGACCCCCTGCCGTTCCTGCGTCTACGCCAGCGCGGCCTCCGTGGCCAGCAGCTCTCGCACCAGTTCCGTGTGGATGTCGGCGAAGGGGGGCGATCCCAGGATGAAGGGGACGACATCGGCCGCGTAGCCGCCGCGCGCCGCCGCCTGCCGATCCGGCGCGTAGCCGAGTTGGTCGTTGGTGATTCCCATCACCAGTGTGATCGGCGATGCCGACCCGGCCACTACATCGTTCTTCACCGCCTGGAAGATCTCGAAGGGCGCACCCAGCAGCGTGATCGGGCCGATTCGGAGCCCCTGCAGTTCCGTGGCGGGCGCGAGGCTCTCACCGGCCTCCATGGCCGCGATCAGCTTCCTGAACGCGAGCGCATAGACCATCGCCATGCGGACCTCGCGGCTCTCATCGGTTGCGCCGGGGGCGTGGAGGACGGCCTCCTGCTCGGCGAGTCTCTCCCTGAGTTGCTCGATGGTCGTGGGTCTCCGGGTGAAGGTCACCTCCCGCAGCGCACAGGCCAACCCGTCCACGTCGATGGGCTGTGCCTGCCTGAGACCCTCCCTGACGGCGTTGGCGTAGCGCGCGGCGATGACATCCAGCGCCAGCAGCGATTCCTGCTCGGTCTTGTGCACGACGCAGCTATTGACATCGCCCTGCGCGCCCTGCAGGAAGAGCCCCACACTGCCGGGGGATTCGCGCTGCAGGAGGTTGGTCGCTACGCCGGCATAGTCGCCATGGATGTAGCGGCTCTGCGCGCAGCAGACCACCGGGTGGCAGCCGAAGTAGCTGGCAAACCCGAGCAGTTCGTCGCCCGCGTGTGCGGTGATGACATGGCAGGTGGTATCGGTCAACTCCGGCTTCGCGGGGCGCCAGTCATCGCGCAGTACGTCCTCGAGCGGCGGAGCATCCTTGTCATACTCCCTGTTGAGGCCGACACCCTCACACGGGACCTCCGCATACGAAAGCCGCGCCTCGGTGAGGTTCTCGACGGCCCGGATGCACGCGTCGGCAATCCGCAGCGGGAGCACCTCGAGATATGGCGGGTCCTGCGCGCCCCAGCCCTGCAGGGTGCCGGTGGCGGGGCCGCTGTGGCTGTGGGTGCAATGGACCATGATCGCCTCGGGCGGGATGCCGGTTGCCGCAGTGACGGCCTCCCGCACGCGCCGGGTCGATGAGCGCTCAAGCTGAACGATATCGTTGCTGACGAGCACCAGCGTCCTATCGCCCTCGCGCACGGCCATCGCGCGGGCCCAGAGGCGGTCGCGGACGGCGATTGAGTGTCGGTTCAGGAACGGCCCGAAGCCGCAAAGCTCAACGCCGACGCGCGGCGTGATGTCGTTTGTGGCAAACCCTATCTGCATGGCGCATCTCCTCTGACGGCGTCCTATACTCAAAACTTCTGATATGGCCCGTCTGCGACACAATGAGCCCCTGTGCGAGTGGGCGTCGCGTGTTGGGTGCCTCGGGAGATGGAAGTCCAGCTTCCACGTCACGCGGGGCCTTAACAACAACGGCTGGGGTCAGGC
>DPJP01000078.1:0-1201 GCA_003542955.1 Armatimonadota bacterium | reverse complement strand
AATTCTGAATGCCTGACCCCGGCTGCCCGCCAAGGGCTTCCGAGGCCTCGGAAATGGACATCGCTCTCGACACCCATATCAGGAGTTCTGATGTTGGCGCAGATGCCCGAGAGACCCCTGCGCCTGCCATTGCCTTTCTCTCGCCCCTCGCCCCTCACCTCTCGCCCCTCAAAGGCAGGTCCAACCCGCGGCCGTGCCGAATCACAGCCCAGTCTCAGGAACCGGAGGGACCGCCATGTCAGCAGCCGCACTCGCCGTGATCGGCTATGGCCACATGTCGAAGAACACCTACTGCCCGCTCCTGCACACACTCGCGGGCCGCATCCGGCTGGCGGCCATCGTCGAGCCGGATGATCAGAAGCGTGCCGAGGCGGCATCGACCTACGCCTTCGGCGCCGCATACGCCGACGTCGAAGCGATGCTCGCGGAGGCGAAGCCCGATGCCGCCCTGGTGTTGGTGCCCGCGCAGTTCCACGAGCAGGTGATCCGGCCAATGCTGGATGCCGGTGTGGATGTCTACACGGAGAAGCCCGACGTCCATCACCTCCATCCCGCGCGGGAGCTTGTCGAGCTGGCGCGCGCGAACAGTCGCATCTACCAGGTCGGGCAGAATCGGCTCTTCATGACAGCAGTCCAGCGCGCCAAGGACCATTTCGCCGAGACCCCTGTCGACTGGGCTCATGTCGAGAAGTCCAAGTCGTATCGGCATACAGACCCCGAGTATCTGTTCGATGACGGCCTGCATGTCGTCTCTCCGCTGTGGTGGCTCACGGGCGGTGTGGATGAGCTTCTCAGCGCCGTGCATATCCCCGACCGCCTGCTGTCGGCGCACTTCCGGCTTTCCTCCGGCGGCGCGGCCACACTGACCATGCACGTGGATGCGGGCTACTGGGTCGAGCGCTTCATGCTGCACGGGCGGGAGCGCAGCGCGAATGTGGTCACTCCCGACGTCGCGGAGTTGTGCTCGGAGGGCGGGCAAGTCGGTGACGCCCATGTAGGGCGCAACCCGATGCTGTTCGCCACGGCCTCGCTGATGGGATTTCAGGCGGCTGTCAGTCATTTCCTGGATTGCGTGCAGAGCCGCTCCGAGCCGCGTGGGTCGGCCGCCAGTCTGCTTGCGGTGCATGAGTTGATGAATGAGGTCTTCGCCGCCGCCGGGATTGGTACGTTGTAGGCGTGACCTTTGCGGACAGTCGGGCTG
>DPJP01000322.1:3536-4038 GCA_003542955.1 Armatimonadota bacterium | reverse complement strand
CAGCCCGGTTCGGGCATCGGGATCGATGTCGCACACCGCCACACGGCACCCTTCGGCCTGCAGCCTCTGCGCGATGGCGAGGCCGATCCCGCGCGCTCCACCTGTGACGAGTGCTACTCTGCCTGCGATTCCGAGGTCCATGGACGCCTCCGATCATGCGCGGGCCACGCGCACGCGCCACTCGGCCTCCGTCGTCTGGCGGAGACCGAGCGAATAGCTCTGTGAGTGTCGCTCTGGGTGCGTGGGTGGTGTATGGATTGCTGTGGGTGCCGGGGGGCTCGATCAGGGACGCAGTGATGCCGCGTGGGCAACGCGATGCGCCGGTTGATGCTCGCCGGCATGCTTCGATGTGAGCTGTGGCAACTCCCGACTTCTCGGCTACCTACTCGAGCCGGTAGTCTCGCGCGGTCTCGTAGAAGGTAACCACGTTCTCGATCGGGACGTCAAACCCGACGGCGTTGCTTGGCCGCAGGACGAGACCGCCGTTGTAGCCGCACTTCTC
>DPJP01000322.1:0-3502 GCA_003542955.1 Armatimonadota bacterium | reverse complement strand
CACTTTCTGAAGGCTCCCGCAACCATGCAGCGTGATGCGGTCGCCCCAACGGCGCTTGACCTCAATCGGGTCCATACACTCGGGCTGAATCGGGTCGATGACATCAAAGCCGATCTCGATGAGGTCGTCCATGATCTCCGTCAGGTCGCCGTCGGAGTGGATGAAGAAGTGCATCTGTGGGTTGATCTCCCGGATCGCTGAGAACATCGCCGCCGTGCGCGGCTTGTCGAAGCGCCGCCAGGTGTCCGCGCCCATGATGATGCGGTCGTGCATGGCGATATCGCCGCCGACGCTGAGCATCTCGATCCCCGCACGCGCCAGCCGCGTCCCGATCTCCGTCCACAGCCCGTAGACCGTGTCATAGAGCTTCTCCACGAAGCCGGGGTTGAGCAGGTAGTCCATCAGGAACTGCTCCATGCCTCGCAGCGTCCAGCACAGCTTGTACGGCTGCATGACGCCGCCGGCGACGAACAGGCCGTCGTCCTTCTGCTGCTGCACGCGCTCGGCCAGATCCGGCGCCTCGATGAGGTCATCGATGGTCGGGAAATCGTACTCGTCGGGGTCCTCGGCATCCACAAGCGGCCCGGAGATCCACTCGACATACTTCTCATCCCTGCCGACGCGCTGGACTATGCCCCATTCGTCCTCGAATGTGCGCTCATCATGCCAGTAGAAGTTCCGCCCGCCGCCGGGCCAGTCGCCGGGCTTGGCCGACTTCGGCTTCTGTTCCCACCCGCGGTGGCGGATGCCGATTCCCGCGCCGCCGTTGCGGTCCACGCCCATGATGTCGAGCGCCGCGGAGAGGCCGTCGACGCCATACCACTCCACAACGGCACGGTTGATCTCATCCCTGGCGCCCCACGCCGTGGGGATGCGGTCGGGCCGCTGGTGGTTGATCGTCATCAGGAAGCGTTCGCGCGAAGTCATCGGGTTCACCATGGATGGAAGACAAGAATGGAGGCGACAGACACACTGTTCTATTGAGGGAGGCAACGCGCCTTCCAGGGCGCTCTCATGTGCCGGCGAGGTGTCGCGGCAGACGCCGGCGAAGGCTACACACGCGGCGAGATGGTGCCGCCTCGGCAGCGGAGCACGTACACGGCCGGGGGAGGAAGGCACGCCGCATCTCACTCCCCACATCCCTGCCTTACTCCGTCACGGCCCCCTTCGGCAGCGACAGCGTGAAATCTGCGCCGGCAGTCATTGTATACACATGCCGGCTCGACCGGGTCACACTCACCGCCTGCGGCCAGACGACCTCGTCGCCGACGCCGTAGTCGCGGACCTTGAACCAGGTCTCTTTCGGGAACTCGACCTCGAGCTGGGCCGCATTCACGTCGGGGTGCAGTTCCGGATCGAGCACGGCGCCCCCGGCGATGCCGGCCAGCCGGTAGCGCTTATCCCCGGCGGCGTTCTCCACCCAGGCGCCATGGTAGTAGCGGTAGCCCCGGAGCTGGAACGGCGTGTCGCTGAGCACCTTGCCGTCCTCGTAGCCGCTGACCCGCCCGAGACCGATGAGTGGGTCATACTCAAGCTGCAGCTCTGCCCCACCCTCGACGGCCTTTGCGGCCAGCACCTTGCAGGCGACGCGCCGGTTGGGGTTGGTCAGGTACACCGTCTGCCCCACCAGCGCGCCCGGGTTCGTCGGCGCCGGGGAGACGGTCACGGTGCGGCTGTCGTAGTCAGCGGTCGTGATCTCAGCCCGGTACTCCGCCTGCTCCGTCTGTATGCCGATGCCGCCCTTGAGCAGCTTCGTCCCGCCGACGAGCACCATCTGCTGCGGCACGCCGTTGCGCTCCGAGTAGAGCCCGAAGCGGCCAGCGAACTCGAAGCCGCCCTCGGCGCTGCGCGCAGTGCTCCCATCCGCCGAGGCGAAGATGGTATCCACGCGCCCGTTGGCAAGCTCAATGACCAGCCCGTGCGGGGCGAAGCCGGCCTCGTCGTCGCCTGAGAGCGCCAGCGTCCGCACCGACCTGATGATCGGCTTGTCGCGGTACAGCTCCATGATGCCGCCAATCTGCGTCTGGACGGGGTCTCCGGCGGTCTTGTGCATCGTTACGAACTTCATCTCATAGGGCTTGCCGCCTGCGGGTGAAGTCGCATCGCCAATAGCGACCTCCGCATCTTCGACGGCGGGCACGGTGAGCCTGAAGTGGAGCCCATCGGCGTCCTTGAGCGCCCAGTCGGCATGCCAGACGCCCGTCGGCGCCATGTCACGCTCTATATTGTATATGTGTGGGAAGGCGAACATGTACCCGCGCCAGCCATAGACACCCTTCGTGCAGCCGTTGGCCTTCAGCCACGCCTCATCCGCATATGGCACATCGGGCCCGGCAAGTGTCCCGGTCTCCTGCTTGATCAGGTTGAGGCCCCCTGTGGTGAAATCGCCTTCCTGGCAGTGGAAGGTCCACCAGTGCTCATTCCCGCCGAAGATGCGGTAGAGGTCCAGGCAGTAGAACTCCTCCTCGGAGACATCCACGATTGCGAGCATCCGGCGCTGCCAGTTCTGCTCGTCGACAATGTAGCGTGCCTCATTCGCAACGCGGTCGGTGGTGTTGTGCGCCAGAGCCTCGGCGAGATGAACGGGGCCGGCATCGACAAGAAGCTGCGCCTGGGCGGTCATGTTGATGGCCGGGAGCTGCCGGGCCTGGATCTGAGTCATCCAGTTGCCCTCCCAGGCGCTCCAGTTGCGCGGATAGCCCATGTGGCCGAGTATCTCGCTCTGATGGGCATCGAGGCCGATGTGGAGCATGTCGTCGTGGACGTGCCCCCGCGCGCGGCCGTACATCATCCACAGCGCGCGCTTGTTGACGCCCTCGCCGCTACGCAGCATCGCCAGGCCGTAACCGTCCTCGATGCGGCTGTGGTCGTTCCAGTCGGCCGACCACTGCTTCGCCACCTCCTCGACCTCTTCTCGAGTGTAGGGGAACTCGAGCGAGGGCTGCCAGCCGGTGGTGTTAGCCAGCGCCCAGGCGAACTTGGGACTCTTGAATATCTTGTAGGCGTGCTCGAAGGCTGCGGTGCCGCCGTTCTGCCAGCGCGTGATGCCGCGCTTACTGTATTGCGGCCACGCGCCGTCATCGCCCACGCGCGGGTAGGTGCGGTCGATGTTGACGGTGTTCATCGAGAAGTCGAAGATCGCCTCATAGCGCCTGCTCTGCGTGAAGTCGGGGTACTTCTCGTTCGGGTAGACCTCCGGCCGCAACTCGCGCAGGTGCTCGACAGACTCGACAATCGGCCCCAGCGCGGTGACGTGCATGCCGTTGTAGCCGCCGCTCGATTCGTACGGCGAACCATCGCGGAAGAAGGTGTTGGTGACGAAGTAGCGCATTTTGCCGGCGCCGTCGTACAGCCAGTCCATGAACTCGTCGCCGCGCTCGTAGTTGAGCACCTCCGCCATCCGCGCCAGGCCCATCTGGGAGAATGGCTCATTGGAGCTTGTGGCGCCGTCCATCGCGCCCTGCATGAACACGGCAAGGAGGTTCTCCTCGATGAAGCGCCG
>DPJP01000302.1 GCA_003542955.1 Armatimonadota bacterium | reverse complement strand
GCCGCAGACACATTGTTTCCGGAGGTCGCCGCGCTATGGCGCAGCCAGACGACGGGCTCATCTCCGAGAGCCCGTGCGAGGGCAGGCAGAGAGCAGGCACCCGATCAGGGCTGGGCCTGTGGAATGATGCTGCCTGGGTTGCGGTTGTCCTCGCATTCTCCGCCATCCAGTACCGGGCCACGGTCTTCCTCGGGCGACACTGGCTCTTCGGCGACAACTCATTCCAGAACTTCCCCTGGCACTACTTCGTGTGGGATCGCGTCCGCCATGGAGGCCTCGCTGATCCCTGCCTGGAGATGTCGCTTGGCTTCCCGCTCCTGGCCGAGCCACAGGTGCAGGCGCTGTACCTCTTCAACACCGCGCTGTGGCCCATCGCCGATCCCTTCGTCAGCTTCACGCTCAAGCTGCTGCTCCACATGCTGGCCGCAACCATCGGCATGTACGTGCTTGCGCGTCAGTTGGGTCGGAGTCCGATGGCGTCGGCGGCCGCGGCTATTGTGTTGGGCGGCGGCAGCTTCATGGTCTACCGCATCGTGCACGCCCCGCTGCTGTTCGGCCTCGCCTGGCTGCCCTGGATTGTGCTCCTGTTCATGCGCGCGCGGCTGCACGGGTCGCGCCTGGCCTTCATCGGGCTGGTCGGCTGTTGCGCCATGCAGCTGCTCAGCGGGCACCAGCAGATGGCGGTCTACACGTTCATCGCCGCGGTTGTCATCACAGCGGGACGACGCGCGGACGCCGATGGCCGGAGCCTCTGGCGGTGGTGGGCGCAGACGCTGGGGCTCCTCACCTGCGGCTACATCGGCGGCCTGATCATCGCGATGGTCCAGGTGTCGCCGAGCTACGAGCTCTACCTGTATGGCCCCCGCGCGCAGGCGATGGACCCCAACCTCGCGCGCCAGTTCGGCTGCAGCCTCAAGGACCTGGCGGTCAACTTCCTCGCTAACGCCAGTGCAGACTGGAAGTTCGAGAAGGTCGCCTTCCCCGGCAGCATCGCGTGGGTGGCCATAGTCGCCGCCCTCTGGCGGCGGGATCGCCTCTGTTGGGCGCTGCTGACACTCGTCGGCATAGGGCTGCTGCTTTCCTGGAGCGACACGAACCCGCTGTACAACCTCATCACGCATCTGCCCATCGTCAGCAAGCTGCGGGCGCCGGGACGCTACGGCGTGCTGATTGCCATCGGCGGCGCTCTGCTGCTTGCGCACCTGGTTGATGATATCCGGCAGCGGCGCGTGCGGCGGCCGATGCTCGCCGTCCTGGGCGCGTTAGTCCTGCTCGAGGCCGTGGCGCTGATGACCTCGCGTCGTGTTGGTCTCGGCCCCTTCGCGGCTGACGATCCCCTCGGCTGGCAGGCGCCGATTCTGCTCGCTGCGTTGCTTGCATCCGCGGTCGCCGCACTCAGGCCGCGACTGACACCGGCACTGCCTCCCGCTCTGCTCGTACTGGCCGCGGTCGAGCTGGGGCTTTTCGGCGTCACGGAGCAGCCCGCGGTGACGAAGCAGGAGTGGCTCGAGGCCCCCGACCAGCGCATCTACCAACTCGCCGCCGAGCATGCCGCCGGGGCTCCCGGCGCCTTCGTCCGCTGGCGCGACGGCCTGCCGAGCAATGTCTCCATCTACTACGGTATCCCGCAGACCCGCTGCTACACGCCGATGGCCGCCGGGGAACTCGAGGCTCTCCACACCTACTTCTACGGGCCGAACCGCCCTTCGCTTCTCGCCGCGTTCGGCGTTCGCTGGGTCGCGACCGATGACGAATTCGCGCGCGCCGAGGGGCTCGAGCCGGTCGAGAGGGTGGGGCGATGGCTGCTGTGCGAGAGCCCCGAAGAGCCACTGCGCGCCTATATCCCCACGGAGCTGATACCGGGCGACTTCCCGACGGCGATGCAGGTGCTCCGGGACCGCCACGTCGATCCGCGGCAGACCGTTGTCGTGCCGCCGGACCTCATCGGCTCGGAGCCGATCTCGTGCCCCGAGGGCGAGGCGGAGGTGCTCGAGGACTTGCCCGGGCGGATGGTCGTGCGCACGCGCGTCGCGCAACCGGGCCTGCTTGTCGTGACGCGGCTGTGGACGCCTCATTGGTCCGCCTCAGTCGACGGACAGAGCATGCCGACGACGCGGGCCTACTCCTACCTGCTTGCCACACCCGTCACGCCCGGCGAGCACACGGTCGTGCTTGACTACCAGATGCCGCTGGTGGAGGTTGCCGGCGTGTCGATTGCGGCAACGCTCGGCTGGTTCGTATGGCTACTGATCGAGCTTCGTCGCCGTCGCCCCCGGGGACTGCCCCCTCTCGCGCCAATCCCTTGCGCCCGCATCCTTCCCCACACTCCGCGAGAGGGCGCTGTCCCCAATTCCGCTGAACCTGCTTCTGCGCAGGTGCGACGCACATCCAACGCCAACGGCCGGGGTCGGGGCTTTGGTCCTTTCATCCTCATGCACGCACCCGGCACTCGCTCCGTCGTTCGACGATCAAACGATCAAAGCCCGCGACCCCTTCACGACTCTCGCCCCGCCGTTGCCGTCCGCCCCGGGGACTGCCCCCTCCCGCGCAGCTCTCGGTCCGCCGTTGCCGTCCGCCGTTCGCATCGATCCTTTCAGCACACTACAACCCATTGAGCGTCCAACCAGTCGGCAACCATGTAGCACGGGCTTCAGCCTGTGGGCGCACGTGCCCTCCCGGCCCGGCCCTTCCGCCGTCGCCATAGCCTGACCCAACGCCAACGACCGGGGTCGGGGCTTTGATCCTCTGATCCTCATGCACGCATCCGGCACTCGCTCCGTCGTTCGACGATCAAACGATCAAAGCCCGCGACCCCTTCACGACTCTCGGTCCGCCGTTGCCGTCTGCCGTTCCCACACCCCACACCCCACGCCCCACATCCCTGCCGTACTCCTCTGCCGGTACATGGCGGCTCTGCGGGCCGTTGATCAGATAACGGTTGGGCGTCGCAGGCCGCTCCTTGACCCACGGTATGCCGCTGGTCGGGAGGTCTCTGACCTTCCATGTTGCCATCTCCGGCGGGGTTGGAGCGAAGCGCGGGATCAGGTCCGTCTGCAGGTTGTAGATTGACAACACGTTGAAGATGACCATCAGCGCGGCGGCGCCTGCGAGCACCACGGGCACGCGCCGCGCGCCGGCCAGATGCTGCCAGGCCGCCACCGCAAGCGCAATGAAGGCGACAAGCACCGTCTGCGCGTGTTTGCCGGTCTGCTCGTTGCTGTGGAAGCTGACCAGAATCGTGCGGTGCAACGCGGCATAGAAGGTCGCAAGCCCCGTGAGCACGAATCCGGCGGCCAGCGCGAAGTTGGCCGTCGCCGCGCCGCGGGATGCCCCCCTCACAGCTGCCGCGATCAGCCCTGCCAGCGTAATGCCCGTCAGCGCCAGCAGTAGCCCGTAGACAGGCTGCCCCGCCCAGCCCGGCAGCCAGCCGACCTGGCTCCAGATGCTCAGCCAGTAGCCCCGAGCCGCCATCCACAGCACAAAGCCGAATGACGGGTCGAAGAGCACATCCAGCCAGCCAAAGCCCGGCGGCTTCGGCTCCGTCGGCAGCAGTTCGCCGTAGAGCATCACGCTGCGCACCAGCCACCACCCGCTGAGAAGCAGCATCCCCGCCGCATAGAGCAGCCCAGCGCACACTGCCCGCCGCAGGCCCAGCGTGCCGCGTCGCCAGAGCACCAGCAGCGCGCCGACGAGAGCCGGGATGATGAGGACGGCACTGGTCTTGGCCAGCATCGCCAGCCCCAGCGCCATCCCGGCCAGCACCCACCCGCGGCCGCCGGGACGAGTCTTCACCGCCCAGATCAGTGCCCAGAGCGCCAGCGTCGCCGTCGCCGCCGCCCCGATGTCGGCGTAGATGACGGCGCTGATGAGCAGCCGGTGCGGAATCAGCGTCAAGAGCAGCGTACTGCCGAATGTCACCAGCGCCCGGCCGGGGAACAGCAGCGCAAACGCCCTCCAGGCAAAGAACACCATGAGCGCTCCCAGCAGCACCGACCACAGCCGCAGCACATACTGCTGGGCGGTGAGTGTCAGGCCCGTGGTCAGCGAGTAGATCACCGCCGCCGGCCAGTAGTAGAGGGGCCCGTGCTGGGCCGCCCCCGCCGGGTCGGCCACGAAGTAGTACTCCTTCAGGTCGCGGAACGGGTCGTCTATCACCGGCAGAGACCAGTGCTCGGCCACGTACTTCACATGCGAGTAGTGTATCGGTTCGTCGGGCACCGCGCCCCACAGGGGCAGGAGGAACGCGTAGGTGAGCGAGAGGGCCAGGTGCGCCGCAAGTGGCGCCAGCAGCGTCCACAGCGGCGGAGCCGACTCGTCAACCACGGGGGTGGGGGGTGCTGCCTCGGTCATCTCAGCCTTCCTCAGGGGGGTCTCGGCCGTCCGCGCGGGCAGAAGGATAGTCCCTGTCCGCCGTGCAGTTTCACCGGAGCGCCCCGCCACACCTCCGCGGGCGGCGACCACCCTTCCCGCGGACCCGGCCGTGTCCGCAGCCCACGCCGGCATTGCCGCACGCGCCTGGGCACGCGTACCCCAAACGCACGTCGCCTGACACAGCCCTCGTGTCAGGCGACGGTCCGGCCACATCAGCGCATCAGTGGACTGGACGCCCTACCTGATGATATTGACTCTGCCCACGGCCTGGCTTTGCGTCCCGGAGGCGTCATGGACACTCAGCCGGATCAGGTACATCCCCGACGGCACCCCGGCGCCGCTTGCATTCCGGCCGTCCCAGAGCAGCGTGCCGATCCCGGCCTCCATGGCCTGGTTGGTGGTGATCAGCCGCACCTTGCGGCCGGCGATGTTGAGCACCTCCGCGGTGACGGAGGCATCGGCGGTGAGGCCGAAGGAGATCTGCGCCGTGCCTGCCCGCGTCTGCATGCAGGCCACCGAGGTGACGAACCCCGCCTGCGTCGGCCCCGCGCTGCCGGAGACCTCTGTGCCATCAAAGTCCTGCCCCGTAACGGAAGGGCTCCCTGTAGACACTTCCGTGGTGCGCGTCGTCGGGTCGAACGTCCATCCCGTGAGTGTCGGGGTGAGCGTGAAACTCCCGAATGGCACGAAGATGATGTACAGGCCGTCGCTGTCGGCGGTTCCAGTCCACGATGGTCCTCCGTTGCCGCAGACCGACAGTCGGGCGGTGATGAGCGTCCCCATGAGCGCTCCCTCCTGGTCCGCCCGGTATGCCTGTCCCTCGATGGAGCCCGAAGGGGTGTCGTGGGTAGCGGTGAAGTCCTGGTCGGTCGCGTCCCCGAGTGTCGAGTTGACCGTCGGCGTGCGCTCAGCGGGGATCCAATACCAGTCGTAGTAGGCCGCCGGCGACACCACGTACTGGCCGGGGGGCAGGCCGGTGAAAGTGTAGTCACCGTTCTCGTCGGCCGCCGTCGTGTAGTCGGGGCCGTTGGCGGTGTCAACGGCGCCGGGGCCAACGGCAATCCGCAGTTCAACGGTGAAGCCCGGGAGCGTCTCCTCGCCCGGCTGCATGTAGTAGAGTGTCCCCGAGATCGAGTAGGTCTTCAGCGTGGCGACGAAGTCCTGCCCCGTCGCGTTGCCGTTGGTCTCGTTCACCGTCGGCGTGCGCTCGGTGGGGTCGAAGACATACTCGCTCAGGATCGGCCAGACGCGGTACTGGCCGGCGAGCAGCCCGGTGAAGGAGTAGGTGCCGTCCGCCGCGGTCAGCGTGTCAGCGTAGGATGTCTTCGCTGTGTCCACCTGGTCGGGACCCGCCACCGGGTCCAGGTATACCGGCACACTCTCCAGACCCACGCTGTTGTAGGTGATCGTTCCGGAGATGGTGTAGGTGTTCAGCGTTGCCGCGAAGTCCTGGTCGGTGGCGTCGCCGTTGGCGATGTTGACCGTCGGAGTGCGCTCGGTCGGGGCGAACGTGTACTCGGTCATCGTCGGCCATACGCGGTACTGGCCCGCCACGAGCCCGGTGAACTCGTAACTGCCGTCGGTGATCGTCGTCGTGGTCGTCGTCTGCGCAGTGCCGACGGCGGACCCGCTGGTGACCGGCTCGAGACTCACCGTCACGCCGCTGAAGAAGTCCCCGAGCAGCGTGACGGTCCCCGAGATCGAGTAGGTGTTCTGGGTCGCTGTGAAGTCCTGCCCGGTCGCGTTCCCGAGGCTCTGATTGACCGTCGGCGTGCGTTGTATGGGGTCGAACGTGTGCTCGGTCAGCGTGGGCCACACGCGGTACTGACCTGCAGGCAGCCCGGCAAAGGAGTAAGTCCCATCCGATGCCGTAGTCGTTGTGTCCGTGAGCGCGGCACTGACCTTCTTTGGCGCCGTGTAGGTTACCAGGGTCATCGAAACGCCACCCAGGCCGGCGCTGTTGAGCGTGACCGTCCCCGAGACCGAGTAGGTCTTCTCCGTCGCCGCGAAGTCCTGCCCCGTCGCGTTGCCCAGCGTCTGGTTGACCGTAGGCGTGCGCTGCGTCGGGCTGAATGTATGCTCGTCCAGCTCCGGCCACACGCGGTACTGCCCGGCGACGAGGCCGGTGAATGAGTAGGTGCCGTCGGCGGCCGTCGTGGTCCACGCGTAGTCTGCCCCGCGCGTGCCGATGCTATCTCCGCTCACGACGGGGTCAATATACACAGCCACCTCGCCGAGCCCGTCTCCAAGCAGCGTGACCGTCCCCGAGATCGAGTAGGTATTCAGTGAGGCGACGAAGTCCTGCCCCGTCGCATCGCCGTTAGCCGCATTGACCGTCGGCGTGCGCTCCGTCGGGGTGAATGAGTACTCGGTCAGGGTCGGCCGGACGCGGTACTGCCCGGCCACGAGCCCGGTGAACGAGTAGCTGCCGTCGGTGATCGTTGTCGTGGTGGTCGTCTGCGCCACGTGGATGCGGCTCACGCCGCCGACCGGCTCGAGGCTGACCGTCACCCCGCTCAGACCCACGCTCCCGATCAGCACGGTCCCCGAGATTGTGTAGGTGTTCTGCGTGGCGATGAAGTCCTGACCCGTGGCGTCGCCGAGCGTCTCGTTGACCGTCGGTGTACGCTCCGTGGGGTTGAAGGTGTACTCATCGTCCGCGCAGACAACCTCGTACTGGCCTGCCGGGTGGCCGTCAAACGAGTAGGTCCCGTTGGCCGCAGTCGTCGTGATAGCGTAGTGCTGGGCCGGCCTGCGGACCCGCGCATCGCCGGCGACTGGATCCAGAAGGACGGTGATGCCGCCGACGCCGACGCTGTTACAGGTGACCGTTCCCGAGATCGAGTAGGTCCTCAGCGTCGCGCTGAAGTCCTGGTCGGTGGCGTTGCCCAACTCCTGCTTGACGGTCGGCGTCCGCTCGGCCGGGTTGAAGGTGTACTCGGCCAAGGTCGGCCACACGCGGTACTGGCCGGCCACGAGCCCGGTGAACTCATAGAAGCCGTCGGTGCCGGTGGTGATCGTCTGCGCCTGCCTGATGCGCGCCCCTTCGGCGCCCCCGACGGTTTCGAGGCTCATCTCGACCCCGCCGAGGCCCACGCTCCCCAGATACACCGTCCCGGAGATCGAGTAGGTGTTCAGCGCGGCGACGAAGTCCTGGTCGGTGGCATCCCCGAGCGTCTCGTTGACCTCCGGCGTACGCTCGGTGGGGGTGAACGTGTACTCCTCGAGCGTCGGCCACACGCGGTACTGCCCGCTCACCAGCCCGGTGAAGGAGTAGCTGCCGTCGGAGGCCGTGGTCACGGTCTGCGTCTGGGCGGTCAGGACGCCGGTGACGGGCTCGACACTCATCTCGACGCCACCGAGACCCGCAGCCTGCAGCGAGACCGTCCCTGAGATCGAGTAGGTCTTGCGCGTGGCGGCGAAGTCCTGGTCGGTCGCGTCCCCGAGCGTCTCATTGACCTCCGGCGTGCGCTCGATCGGCTCGAAAGCGTACTCCGCCAGCGCGGGGGTTACGCGGTACTGCCCGGCCGGGAGGCCCTCGAAGCTGTACTGCCCCTGCGCGTCGCTGGTCACCGTCCGCCGCTGCCGGATTCTGACACCCTCCGGCGCGGTCACCTGCTCCAGCTCCAACTCGACGTCACTGAGCCCCGCTTCGCCCAGCCAGACTGTCCCGGAGATCGAATAGGTGCCGAGCGTTGCCGTGAAGTCCTGCCCGGTCGCGTCGCCGTTGGCCTGGTTGACCGTCGGCGTGCGCTCCGCCGGATTGAACGTGTACTCGACCAGCGTCGGAGTGACACGATACTGACCCGCCGGGAGGCCCGTGAATGAGTAGCTGCCGTCCGCCGCGGTGCTCACGGTCTGCTGCTGCTTGATGCGCAGGCCCTCGCCTCCGGTGAGCGACTCCAGCGTCATCTCGACTCCCTCGAAGCCGACACTGTTCAGCCGCACCGTGCCCGAGATCGAGTAGGTGTTCAGGGTCGCGGTGAAGTCCTGATCCGTCGCGTTGCCCAGTGTCTGGTTCACCATCGGCGTGCGCTCGGCGGGGTCGAAGGTGTACTCGACCAGGCTTGGCCACACGCGGTACTGCCCCGCGGGCAAGGCGTCGAAGGAGTAGCTGCCATCGCCGCCTGTGGTGACCGTCTGCTGCTGGCGGATGCGGATGCCCTCGAGGGCCGTCACCTGCTCGAGCGTCATCTCCACGCCGCCCAGACCGCCCTCGCCCAGCCAGACATTGCCGGAGATCGAGTAGGTGTTGACAGTGGCGTCGAAATCCTGATCCGTCGCACTGCCCAGCGTCTCGTTGACCGTCGGCGTGCGTTCGGCGGGGTCGAAGGTGTACTCGACCAGGCTTGGCCACACGCGATACTGCCCCGCGAGCAGCCCGTCGAATGAGTACGTGCCATCCGCTGCGGTGGTGACGCTCTGCTGTTGCCTGATGCGGACGCCTGCGGCCGCGCCCACCGGCTCGAGCGTCATCTCCACCCCGCCGAGGCCGCTCTCACCCACCCGAACGGTCCCCGAGACCGAGTACGTGTTCGGCGTACCGGCGAAGTCCTGGCCGGTCGCATTCCCGGTCCCTTGATTGACGGTAGTCGTGCGCTGCTGCGGATCGAATGTGTACTCGGGGAGTGTGGGGCCGATGGTGTACTGCCCCGCGAACACGGTGAAGGAGAAGCTGCCGCCGGCGCCGGTGGTCGTCTGCTGCGTCTGGGTGAGCGACACCCCGGCGCTGGTGACGGGCGCGAGCGCGACGGTCACGCCCTCCATCCCGCCTGTCTGGGGCCCTGTGCTTGCCTCATACACCTGCCCGGAGATCGTGTAGGTGTTCCGCGTGCCGACGAAGTCCTGCTCCGAGGCGCTCCCGAGCACCGTGTTGACCGTCGGCGTCCGCTCCGCGGGCGTGAAGGTGTACTCCACCAACGTCGGGTACACGCGGTACTGGCCCGCCGGGAGGTCGGTGAAGCAGTAGCTGCCGTCGCCGGCGGTTGTGGCGCTCTGCGCCTGCGCAGGCCGCGCCGCTTCCGGCGTCGTCATCGGCTCGAGCGTCATCGCGACACCCGCAAGACCCGATTCGCCCTCCCGCACGGTCCCGCAGATCGTGAACAGGTCGGCGGGTCTGGACCCGACGAAGTCGGCATCCGAGACGTTACCCGTGTCCGCGTTCACGGTCACGGATCGGCTCGTCGGGGCGAATGTCCACGGGTCCAGCTCCGGTGTGACCGTGTACGTGCCCGCGGGCAATCCGGGGACCGAGTAGGCCCCCTGCGCGTTCGTCGTTGTCGATGAGTTCCCGACGCGCACCTCGACACCCGCGATCGGGCTACCGGTCCCCTGCTCGAGGACATGGCCGGCGATGGTGTAGGTGGGCGCGGGTCCGCCGCCCCCCGATCCGCCGGCCACCAGCGCAACGCCACCGATGATCGCCGCCGCGGCCCCTCCGCCGCCCGGGAACCACGCCGCGACTGCCTTCTGCCGCTCGAGGTCAATCAGCAGCCGTGTCGGGGTGCGCTCGAGGACGTCGACCTCATAGTCCTCCCGCACGTAGCCGTCCTTGTCTGCGCGGACGGTGTGCGTGCCGACGGAAACGTCCTCGACAAGCATCGGCGCCGTCCGCACCTCACTGCCCGTACCCGGCAACACTCTGAGCAGCCGCCCGTCCAACTCGGCGGTGGCGCCGCACGGGTCGCCCTCGATCACCAGCGCCGTCCGCCGCTCGTATCGCTCGGGGATCAGCGCAAGGCATCCGGGCTCGGTCCGCTCCCCGGCGGTGATCTCAAACAGCCAGGTGCCGTCGAGGTACCCATCCCTGGAGGCGGTCATCTCGATGCTGCCCGGCGGAAGCCCCTTGAGCTTGAATATGCCGAGCACGCCGGTGACTGCCTTGAAGGTGCGCCCCTCACCATCGGTGTCGGGCGGGGGTAGCAGCCGCACCGTGACATCAACGTTCGACAAGCGTGACTGATCGGTCGGATCCAGAACCGTGGCAGTCAGAATACCCGTCTCGTCATCCGCGGCCGCGCTCCCTGCCAGCCCCGCGAGGAGCAGACAGGCAAGACAGACGACCAGAAGATACCTCACCTGTAGCCGGACCATGGCGCTTCGCCCTCCCTGAACTCCGTCCCCTGTGCGGGCGCTCGGCGACGTGTACGCCCCGCCATGGGAACGACTGAGCGGTGCGGGGCAACGTCCGCCGCCTGCGCGATGCTCGCCTCAGGCTGTGCCGGATTACACTTCGCTCTATTGCGGTCGATTCCTGCATGGTGACAGCGCCGCCGAGGCCGTCAGCGCCGTGCGCGGTCGTGGCCCGGCAGTTCGCGAAAAAATGTGCGTGCGGCAGGAGGTGTACTCCTCGGCTGTGTCCAATAGTGCATCCAAGTTGGATGAGTAGTGCGCCGCTTCGGCGGACGGTCGAGAAACCAATCGAGAGGGAGACGACACCATGAGTGGCCTCAGACAAGCGGGCCTGTTGCTGCTGGTCATCGCGGTTGTGGTCGCGGCGGGCTGCCACTCCGGCACCGGCCATGACAGCCAGGAGGCGGCAGCCGCCGCACCTGCGGCTGTCGGCACGGCCCAGGAGCCCGTTCAATCGCTGGGAGATATGAATGAGGACGGGGTGGCCAGCGTTACCGATGCCATCGCCATTCTGCGCATCGTCGTGGGCTTCGACCCGTACACGCCGCGCGCGGACGCAGACAACAGCGGGGCGGCAGGCGTCGCCGACGCGATCCTCGTCCTCCGGGCCGTCGTCGGCCTCGGCGCATGGCCAATCGCGCCGCCCGACATCTTCGACAACCAGATCGCCTCGACCGCGCCGGATGCGGAGGTCGGCGAGGTCGACCTGCCCGACGGCAGCCAGGTCAATGCCGCGCTCACACACGTTATTCTCAACATCTCCGGCAACGCCACATCGCTCGACGGCTGGGACCTCCAGCAGTACCTCGCCCAGACCGGCTCGACAATCGCCGCATGGGAGCCGGGCCTGCGCCAGATCGTGGTCGAGACACCCGATGTCCAGACCACCGAGGACTATCTCGAGGACCTGCCGACTCTGGCAGCCGTCGACCTGGCAATGCCCAATATCGATGCCCGCCCCACGCAGGCATCCGTCTTCGACCCCGATCCAGCCACCTTCGCCGGTGATTACTGGATGGATCAAATCCGCGCACGCGAGGCCTGGAAGGTCGCCGTCGACACACGCGGAGAGGTCAACAGCGATGTCATCCTCGGCGTTGTCGACACCGGCATTGATGTGACCAACCACTTCAGCGTCGATCAGGTCGAGACCGTCGGCGCCGCGCTCCTGGGTGACGGGACGGACGAAGTCGGCCACGGCACGAATGTCGCCGGCCTGATGGTCGCCCCCGGCAACGACACCATCGGCGCCTGCGGGATCGCCTGGGGCAACCGCATCAAGGTCGTCGACTGGTGGGAGCAGACCGCCGGTGCCCAGTTCTCCTTCGACATCGCCCAGGGCATCAGGGTCGCAATCGATGCCGGCGCGGCTGTCGTCAACGTCTCCGCCGGCGCCAACACCTACTCCTACGACGGCGCGGGCAATGTGACGGGCATCCTCCCGCACGATGCGTGCATCATCCTCCAGCAGCGCTTCCGGATGAACATGACCCCGGCCGTGCGATACGCAATGGATCAGGGCGCGCTGGTGGTCTTCGCTGCCGGCAACGACGGTGAAGTCGTCAAGGACGACGACGTGCTGCTGCCGGCCGGCGCACCCGCCGGATGGGCCGACGTCTGGGCGAGCAATGCGATGATCGTCGCCGCCACCACCTCGGTGGGCATCGAGGCCAACTACTCGCGCGAGGGCGCAGTGGTCGATATCGCAGCGCCCGGCACACTTGTCGGCACCGCGGGCGCCGGCGTCCAGGGCGGCGGCGTCTACCAGGCAACCGGAACTTCCTTCGCCGCTCCCATCGTCGCGGGCATTGCAGGCCTGGTCTGGAGCTTCGACCCATCGCTCACGCCGCAGGGCGTCAAGGACCTCATCGTCGCAAGCGGCGGTCAGAGCCGCACCGATATCGGCGGCGGCATCGCCAACGCACTCCGGGCCCTGCCCGCGGGTGGCGGCACCATCATCATCAGTTGGCTGCCGCGGTCAATGACCGGCGCCGCGGCCGGATAGCGGCTGCAACCTGCCGTGCCCGGCCCACGGCCGGTCCGCCGTTCCATCAAGCGGCATCTGACACTGAAGGGAAAAGGAGCTGCGCAGATGAGAAGACTACTGATACTCTCCGCTGCATTGATGCTGGGCATCATGCTCGTCGGTTGCCATAGCTCGACGCCTGCAGGGGCCGGTGGCAGAGACGGCGCCATCCTGGGCCAGGAAGCCGGCTATCTGCAGGTCAGCATTACCTGGCCCGCCCGCCCGGGCGTCGACACCGCCGTCATCCCGGCGGAGGCCAACTCGATCCTGGTGACCGTTGCCGACGATCCGAACATCGGCGCCCCCGGCATCACAGCATCGGCACTGCTGGTCCGGCCCGCGGAACCTCCCTGGACCACCACCGCGGTGCTCGACAGCGTGCCACCGGCGTCGGGCGCCACTCTGATGGTCACCGCACACGAATCAACAGACGGCACCGGTGAGATCATCGCCTGGGGCACCACGCTCATCACCATCCCACCCGGCGGAGAGGCGTACCCGACCGCCGGCAACCCGGGCGACCCGATCGCCCTGGCGCTGCAACTCGGCTCACCCAACGGTGAGGACAATCACGACCCGGCGCTGGTCGGCACCTGGCGCGGCACATCCGCCACCGACAACGGCGTACCGGTCAACATCGGCGCCGTCCTGGGTCAGGCCAGCATCGACCGCATAGACATGACGCTGAATGCAGACGGCTCAGGCCTTCTGGTCGGCTACCTGTTCGGCTTCCCGGCCGCCACCATGAACATCACCTGGACGGCGAAGGATGGCTCGGGCACCGTCATCGACAACCTCGGCGCCTTCCAGCCGATCAACTTCACCTACGAGGTGGATGTCCCGGCCGCGGGCCAGTTCACCATGACCAGGGACACCATCAGCGCCATCTGGGTCAAGCAGTAGAGCGGCGCTCGATCGCAACCCGCCCTTCCATGCAATTGCGGCGGGACATCGTGCAGGCAACACCACGCGCCCCTCCGGCTCTGTCGCCGGAGGGGCGTTTGTCTCCACAGGACACGCCGGGGAGGGGCCTCACCGCGCACCATATCGGGGAGGGGCCTCACAAGCGAGACCGCCGAGCGTCAGCGAGACGGGGTCGCGAGGCAGGCCCACGAACCACACGCTTGCGCCCTCGGGGAGGGGCCTCACGAGCGAGACCACCGAGCG
>DPJP01000386.1 GCA_003542955.1 Armatimonadota bacterium | reverse complement strand
TGTGTATTCACGCCTCTACCACCCGTCCCTTCCGGTCCGCGTGCGTCCGCGGGTTGCTTGCGCGGGATGTCTACCAGCCGCCACCTCCTCCACCTCCGCCCCCGCCGCCTCCGCCACCGTCACCGCCGTCTGAGCTGCTGCTGAGACTCGAGGCCATCGAGTTCAGAGTCGAGAAGAGGCTGTCGGTGATCGTGTCGAGCGAAGGCAGGGCGCCGATGGTGGTATCAGTCGGCTGCGCCGTCTGCATATCGGCATCCCCGGCGTAGTGGCTCACCACGTACCAGTCGGGCCCGTGCAGGAGCGTCTGCCCTGATGTCCTCCTCAGCTGCGCGAGGAAGTCGCGCTCGATCCCGAAGGCCACCGCGTAGGGCATGTAGCGGTCCAGAACGCTCTGAGCCTCGGCCAGGCCCGGATAGCGCGAGATATTGCGCAGGTAGTCACGGAAGGCGTGCCACTTGCGACTCTCGATGCTGCCCTTGAGCGTTTTGGCCGGCATGAGCGGGGCGAAGGCCGCGACGATGATCCCGGCGAGCGTGGCGCAGGCCATCACCCACTCCCAGGAGAGGATGCGCAGCACGGCTCCTGGTGAGAGCGAGACAGCAAGCAGGGTGAATGATACCGCGCCCAGCCAGCCGAGCGCGCCGCCCTGCCGTTGGGCCACTGCCGCCCATGCGAGCAGTGCCAGGATCGCAGCCATGATGTGGCACGCGATGCGCCACGGCAGGCTCAGCAGGGCCGGGTCAATCAGGAGCGCGAGCACGATCAGACCCGTCGCGAGCGCGTATCCGGCGTAGTCCCCGCGGGTCACCTCCGGAGATCTCTCGAAGTAGCCTTCTTCGACCAGCTCGCCATAGAGCTGCATCTGCAGCGAGGTTGCCGTACTGGAGAAGTCGTCTCTGAGCGATGAGAGCGTGACCGAGTCGCCGGGCACGGCAAGCCTCATCCCTGAGAGAGCCGCCTGCTCGCAAGCCCGGAGGTCATCCGGCGCCTTCAGCAGTGTGAGAGTCGTCTCCCTGTTCTTCTTGAGCCCTCCGCCGGCNNCGGCGACCTGCTCGTGTATCCGGAGATATCCCCGCGAGGCCAGGTCGATGATGATCGAGAGCACCTCCGCCATCCCCGCGCGCTCATCGACGAGCACTCCCGCGAGCGCGGGTGACAGATCGCTCGGTGGACTTGTGACGTGGACCGCGTAGCCGGGCGTGGGCTTGTCGCGCCCGCAGGCCATGAAGTGCGCGAGCATCAGAAGGCCGGTCAGCAGCGGGATGACCGCCAGGACCACGTACACCCAGCGCTCATTGAAGACTCTGCGCAGCGAAGCCGTCTCCGGCAGCCCACACCTCGGGAAGCGGATGCGAACCTCGAGGTCCTCGCTGGGCGGCACGTCGGTCGCGCTCACGAGCAGTGTGCGGGCGTCGATGCGCTCGATCGTGCTGCCCTCGGTGAATGCGTACAACTGCGCGCGCACATCGGCATCGTCAGGCAGCGCCTCCGGCAGCACGATCCGCACGTGCACCTGCCGGATGGAGGACGAGCGGTCAGGGAAGATGGTCTTCCAGTACAACTCGTGTCCCCCCGGCGGGTGTGTGAGCGCACCGTGCGCCGTGTAGCGGAGTGTGAACACGACATGGGTGTCCTCATACGGTGGGGCGTCGGGCTCGCGACTGCGCCACTTCACGCGCAGGTTGCGCCCGGATCGCGTCACGATGTAGCCGCCCACGTGGGCGATGCTGCCGCGGGTGTACTGACGTCCCGGCTCGGCCACCGAGATGTCGCTGTACTCGACGACGCGCTGGAGCGGCAGGTCGCGGTAGCCGCCGTTCCACTCGCCGTCGAAGACGTACTCCTGCACCTCGGTGATGTCGAGGTTGCCCTCGGGGGTGACGACGATCTCGGCGTCGACACGCTCCCAGTAGAGGGTGCCCTCGACGTCATCCTGCGCCATGGCGACGAGCGCCAGGGCGATTGTGCAGAGCACTGCCACCGCTCGCATACGGGGCTCCTGTGTGTTGGTGCAGGTGTTGACCGAGTGGGGTGCAATCGGCGTACCCGCCGGCAACGGCGCTTCTTGGCGTCGCCGCAGGAGTTCGCCGCGGGGGGGTGCGTCTCCTCGCGGGAGATGTGTGGCGGCGGAGGCGCTGGTCCGAAGGCGGTCGCGCGTAGAAGATGGCCGGGGGCTCGGAGGACCGCAGTTGCTATGGTGTGTATATGCAGCGGGGCGAGTGCAGGCAGGTTGACGAAGGCGTCGGCGAGAACACACAGATGCAGGCTTCACTCCTTGACGAAAGTGGTCGCCATGAGACAGGATACTCCCATACTTGATGAACTCATCGAAATGTCANNCACTGTGGCTGGCGGAGCCTTCGCGCGAGTGCGTGATCCTCGGCGAGGGCAATACGTCGGCTCAGGTGGATGCCGAGACGTTCTACGTGAAGGCAAGCGGGGCGCAACTGGCCCATAGCATTGCGGACAGCTTTGTGCAGGTCTACTCAGAGCCGCTGGTCGGGTTGCTCAGGGGCCCGGATCTGGACGATGCGCAGATCAAGGACGCACTGGCGGCGGCCTGCGTCAATGATGACGGAAGGCGTCCCTCGACGGAAACGGTGTTTCACGCCCTGCTGCTCTCATACCCGGAGATCAGCTTCGTCGGGCATACGCACCCGATAGCGGTCAACTCGATCCTCTGCTCGACGAGTTGGATGGAACTGCTTTCCCGGCGGCTGTTCCCGGACGAGATCGTGGTGTGCGGGGATGAGTATGTCCTCGTGCCATACACCGATCCGGGACTGACGCTTGCGAGGGAACTGCACCGCCGTGTCGCCGACTATGCCGAGCGCGTGGGGCAGCCGCCGCGGACGATCCTGATCCAGAACCACGGTCTGATTGCCGCGGGCTCGACATCGACGATGGTCAGGAATATCACCGCAATGATGGACAAGACCGCCCGGATCATCCTCGGCGCGTGCGCCGCGGGCGGTGTGAACGCGCTCAGCTCAACAGACGTCAGCCGGATATCGACGCGCCCGGACGAGAAGTACCGTCGGCAGGGGCTGGACCGGGCCTGACAATCTCCAGGTGAGAAGGGATCTCAATGTACGAATCGTGGGAGCAGTACAAGTCCGGACAGCAGACGGCGCCGGCTGAGAACGTGGTGTGGCACCTCTACGGCGTCGGGCTCGAGACGCTGGGGCGTGAGAAGGCGCCGGAGAGCAAGGCATTGCCGCAGCCGGGACCAGACGAGCTTCTGGCGCGCATTGATGCCGCCGGCCTGTGCTTCAGCGACACCAAGATCATCAAGCTCGGCGGCGACCACCCGCGCCTGTACGGGCGCGACCTGGCCAATGACCCGATCATCCCGGGTCACGAGGCGGCCATCACCATCATCGCCGTCGGCGAGAATCGCGCGGGCAAGTACGCCGTGGGCGACCGCTTTGTCGTTCAGGCCGACATCTACTACAAGGGCGTCAACCTGGCCTTTGGGTATATGTTGCCGGGGGCGCTGGAGCAGTATGTCATCATCCCCAGGGAGATACTCGACGGCGATGACGGCTGCTACCTGGTGCCGGTGGGCAAGGACACGGGTTACTCGGAGGCTGCGCTGGCCGAGCCGTGGGCCTGCGTGGTGCGCGCGTACCGCGACGTGCGGCGCAGGGGCCTCAAGGACGGAGGCTCGGCGTGGGTCATCGGTACGCCGGGGTCGGAGGAGCACACCTATCGGCTGCCGGGCATCGAGTACGGCGGCGTGCCGCGACGGGTGCTGTTGACCGGAGTACCCACGCAGGTGGAGCGGGAGATCGGCATGGCCGCGGGCGGTGGCGGCGTCGATATCATCGTCACCGCGCCGCTTGCCGAACTGGATGTCGCCGAGATTGTCGAGAAGCACACAGGCGGGGCTGGCTTTGATGATGTGTTCATCCTCGGCAGTGGTGATGTCGATGCCATCGAGACCGTGGACAGCGCGCTCGCCAGGCGCGGGCGGATGACCTTTGTCACGGACAAGCCGCTCGCCCGCGGGGTGAACCTCGACGTGGGGCGCGTCCACTACGACGACACCTACTACGCGGGCGCGCGTGCGGCGGACCCGCTGGCCGCGTATCGCCCAATTCGCGATCTCAACCCGAAGGCGGGCGGCAAGACCTGGATCGTCGGCGGCGCGGGCCCGATGGGCCAGATGCACCTGCAGATGGCCATCGAGAGCCCGAAGCGCCCCGCGCTGATCCTGGTCACCGACATCGACGACGACCGGCTGGCGACCGCGCTCGAGCGATTCGCCGAGACCGCGCGGGAGAACGGCGTCGAGCTGGCCTCGCTGAACCCGACCACGATGAGCCCTGATGAGTTCGACGCGCGGCTGCGGGAGATTGCGCCGGAGGGCTTCGATGACATCATCATGATGGCGGCGGTGCCGGCGCTGATCACCTCATCGTGCCGGTACCTGGCCGATGATGCGGTGTTCAACGTCTTCGCCGGCGTCGCACGCGGCACCACGGCGGAGCTGGACGGCTCCGGTATCGCGCTGCGGGGCCACGGCTATGTCGGCTCGAGCGGCTCCGGCATCGAGGACCTGGCGGAGGTCATCAGGCGCGCGGAGAAGGGGCAGCTATCGACCAACCGCGCAGTCGCCGGAATCGGTGGAATGAACGCCGCGTGGGACGGCATGGAGGCGGTGCGGGACGGCACGTTCTCCGGCAAGATCGTCATCTATCCACAGATTGCCGACCTGCCACTGACCGACCTTGACGACCTTGCAGACGTGCTGCCGGAGGTGGCGGCGAAGCTCGGACCCGGGAAGCAGTGGACGCGCGAGGCCGAGCAGGCGCTGCTGGAGCACTTCGTGATCGATGCGTAGCGGTGGCGGCAGCAGCGGCCTCCAGCCACATTGGGAGCAGAACACCATCCAGGGAGTGGGTCACGTTGTCGAGTGGAGCAAGTGAGCAGTTGGCGAACAAGGTGGCGCTGGTGACGGGCTCCGCGCAGGGGCTCGGGCGGGCGCTGAGCGATCGCCTGGCACAGGCCGGGGCGCAGGTGGCCCTGCTTGACCTCAAGGAGCAGGAGGTGACAGCCGCGGCTGCGGAGGTCGCCGAGCAGTACGGCGTCGATACCCTAGGCCTGGCCGCCGATGTCACTGATGAGGAGTCGGTCGCGCGGGCGTTCGATGCAGCCGTCGAGCGCTTCGGCAGGGTGGATATCGTTGTATCGAACGCCGGGATACTGATCTCGGGCGATATCACCGAGTTCGATGTGGCGAAGTGGGCGAAAGTGGTCGAGGTCAACCTGGTCGGCTACATGATCGTCGCCAAGCATGCCGCGCGGGTGATGATCCCGCGGGGGAGTGGCGTCATCATCCAGATCAACAGCAAGTCCGGCAAGACGGGCAGCTACAAGAACTCCGCGTATGCCGCCAGCAAGTTCGGAGGCATCGGCCTGACGCAGAGCCTGGCTCTGGAGCTTGCCGAGTACAACATCCGGGTCAACGCTATCTGTCCGGGCAACCTGCTCGATTCCCCGCTGTGGGTCGACAGCCTCTACAAGCAGTACGCCGAGCGCTGGGGGAAGACGGTAGACCAGGTGCGGCAGATGTACATCGACAAGGTGCCGCTCAAGCGCGGCTGCGCGTATGATGACGTCGCCGACGCGATGCTGTTTCTGTGCTGCGACGGGGCCTCGTATATCACCGGCCAGGCGCTGAATGTAGACGGCGGACAGACGATGCACTGAGCTGTGAGCGGCCGGGTCCTGGAATCACGGAGCGCAGCCCTGATATGTGGGCTGCGCTCTTTGTCTTCTCTGGATTGACGTCGGCCCGGCGCGGTTCAGTGCGAGTGACCACCCGGACCGTGGTTGTGGCCGGAGTGGTCTTCCATCTCATACTCATCATCGGCCTCGGGTTCGGGCTCTCTGAAGCCGGTGCCCTTGCGCTGCGCGATGCCGAGCTTCTGCAGGCCGCGCTCGGCGGCATTCGAGACCGGCGGGTAGCTGTCACGCAGGGCGCTGAGCAGATGCGGCACTGCCTCCTTGAGGCGGAGTTCGCCGATGGCGCGGGCGGCGGCCCAGCGGACGTCATCCACGGGGTCCTTGAGCATCGCCGCGAGCGCATCGAAGCCCTCGGGAGCCGCAAGCCGCCCGAGTTCATCGGCGGCCGCCTGTCGAACGCGCGGTTCTTGATCAGTCGTCGCGCGGGCCAGTGCGCCTGCCGCCTCGGGCGTGCCGACATGGCCGAGCGCCTTGACGGCGAAACGACGCACATCGGAGTTGGTGTCGCTCACCGCAACGTGGGCGAGCTCCTTGACTGCGCTCTCCCCGGGCAAGGTCTCGAAGGCGGCGGCGGCACGACGGCGGACGTGCGCATCGGGGTCGCGAAGCGCCTTCGCAAGGGGAGCGGCGGCCTTGGCCGAGCCGAGATAGCCCAGGCCCTGGGCGGCAGCCTCCCGCGCGGGGCCGAAGCTGTCGGTCTCCAGGACGCGGATGAGCGTGGGCAGGCCGTCGAGGTTGGCGGGCCAGGGCTCGCGGGTACCGTGACGGGTCGCTTTGGACTTCTTCGCGAACTCGTCAAGCATCTCGTTGTCCCCCGCGCAGATCATCGCAATACAGATGGTCGCGGCGGCGCGGCGGTAGTCGCTGGGGTCCCCGAGTGCCGCTTCCGTCAGCGCGGGCAGGGCGGGAGCGCCGGTCGGGACGAGGTGTGTCGTTGCCAGCGCACTGGCATCGTTCTCATAGACACCGAGGCTCTGAACGAGGGCCCGCATTCCGCTGTCGTCACCGGCGGAGAGCACCTTGCTGAGGATATCCTGGGCCGTCTTGCGGATCTCGCTGTCGGGGTCCTTGACCAACTCCTGCAGCAGCGGAGCCACGGCCTGACCGTCACGCTCGAGCGACAGAATCGCCGCGAGGCGGACGGCGTGGTCGGCGTCGGAGCGCGCCGCTTTCGCGCGGACGGCGGAGTGAGTGTTGTTGAGCCGTGGCAGCAGCGCGACGGCCCTGCTCCGTGTCTCTCCGGTGGAGCCGCTCGAGGCCAGCGCTGCAACTGCGTCCTCGATGCGTTTCTGGTCCTCGGCGGTGGCGCGCTTGTACACATAGGGCGCGGCGGTCGCGGCATCCGCGACGCTATCGACCTGGTCTCTCTGCAGTAGCTCAACAAGCTCGTCGACCTTCATGGCCTTGACGCGCTCGCGGGCCTCGGGCGGCAACATGAACAAGTCCATGTCACTCTCGTCTTCGCTGGGCTTCTGCGCCTCGGCCTGCTGCTCCTGCTCCTGCTCGTCGGCCTCTGCGGCGTGGTCATGGCCGTGGGGGTCGACAAGCGGCAGAAGACTGCAGCCCGCGGACAGCAGATAGACACAGACGGCAAGGATTATCGCAATCAGTACCGGATATCGGCGCATGCAGCAAAACCCTCTCGATCCGCGTGCGGTCGGCACAATCAGGTGGGCGGACGGCCTGCTCTTGGTTCAACGCCAATCGGCAGGCGCTATGTTCCCGCCCCCAGCAATTGCCGCAACACGCCGTCGGCGGCATCCAGGATCAGCCGCTCAGACTCGGGTCGGACCATGGTGTAGCCCCCGCAGTAGAAGCGGTATGCTCCCTCGACCTCATAGCCGCCGT
>DPJP01000016.1:1885-2847 GCA_003542955.1 Armatimonadota bacterium | reverse complement strand
CTGGTATGACTACATCTACGGGCGTCCCTACCAACTGCCGCGCGTGTGGTTCCACCACATGGCCGACTACTACCGCTTCGGCCGCGGCAACGGCGTCCGCGCACTCTATGCGGAGGCGTACCCAAACTGGGGCGAGGGGCCGAAGCTGTATGTGTCCCTGAAGCTGCAATGGAATCCCGACCTCAGCGTCGATGACCTGCTCGCCGACTGGTGCGCGGCCTGTGGCGGCGAGCAGGCCGCCCCGGCCCTGGCGCGCTACTACGAGTTCTGGGAGCAGTTCTGGACGCGTCGCATCCCGGAGTCGCCCTGGTTCCGACTGCCCGGCCAGTACTTGCCCCACAAGGGTGCGCCGACGTATCTGCTGCAGGTGAGCGAAACCGAGTTGGCCGAGTGTCGCGGGCTGCTCGAACAGGCTCTGGCGCTGACAGAGACCGACGCGCAGCGGGCCCGCNNGCAGACCCTGCTCGATGCCTACAGCTTCTACGAGGCCTCCGCGCTGTGCTACCAGGTGGGCGCGCTTGCGGATCAGCCGCTGGCCTCCGACGCCGATGCCTTGGCCCGCATCGACCGAATTGAGCGCGCGATGCTTCTGGGCCGTGAACGCGACCGGCTGGCCACTGAGGTGTTTGCGGATCACCCGGCGCTGCGCAATGTGGCCGAGAACCTGCTCTTCCAGAGCGACCACGGACAGATGGAGGCCGTCATGAGTGTGCTGGACTACGCCGCGCGCGCGGGCGGAGCCGTCGCCGATCGCGTGCGGGCGCTTGCTCCGAAGTATGAAGGCACTCCGATGGCCGAGACCATCGCCGCGGTGCTGGCGGCGCACGAGCACCCGGACCGTCTCGTCGAGCGCATCACCAACGGCGGCTTCGAGGACGATGGGGGAGCCGCGGCCCCGACAGGCCCTGACTGGACCTCCGACGGCGCACCCGCGGGATGGAGCAAGTGGGTCCGCCCCGGAA
>DPJP01000016.1:293-1807 GCA_003542955.1 Armatimonadota bacterium | reverse complement strand
CGCCACCGCCTGCTCCTTCCTCCAGCGGATCGATGTCAAGCCCGGCGAGCACTATCTGCTCTCGGGCTATGCGAAGGCGCGCGTCGGCCAGGGCACGCTGACCAGGCTCGGCGTCCAATGGCAGGATGACAAGGGCGCGTGGAGCGATGCCCCGCGTATCAGCGTTGACGTGCCGCCCGGCGAGACTGCCGGATGGCAGCGCCTGCAGGCATTCATTCGAGTGCCTGACGGTGTCGCCCGCGCGGTGCTGGGTCTCTCGGCGCAGAGTCAGGGCCCTGATGATTACGCGTTCTTCGACGGTATCAGCCTCAGGCTGATGCCCGCCGAATAGGCGTAGACGGGCCCGCCCGCCGCATGTGTTGATGATTGGGCACGGGCGCACACGAGACGAAGACCGATGCTGTTGGCCGATCTCACTCATGCGATACTCACGTAGAGGGGGCTTGAGATGAAGTCACTTGCACCATGCATCGCCATCGCAACACTGATCTGCACCGCCGTCGCCGCCGATGTCACGCTCGTCCGTGAAGGCCGCGCTGTCGCGACCATTGTCGTCCCTGCCGACTGCTCCGAGCAGGTACGCGCCGCCGCGGCGCAACTGGTCAGCCACATCGAGAAGTCCTCAGGCGCAGGACTGCCCATTGTGGCGGAGGCAGACCTGCAGGTCGGCCCGGACGACCCGCTGATACTGATCGGCCCGGTAGCGCTCTGGCCTGCGAGGTTCGCCGACGGGCTCGACGATGACGGCTTCGTCATCCGTACGGCCGGGCGAGCCGTCAGCATCTGCGGGCCGAGCGACTGGGGCACGGAGTTCGGCGTGTATGAGTTGCTGGAGCGGTATGTCGGCGTGCGGTGGCTGCTGCCTGGCGAGCACGGGACCGATGTGCCGCGGCACGAGACCATCACCATCCCCGACGGCGAGATCGTCGATCAGCCGGTCTTCTTCTCCCGGCTGTTCAGCGGGCTCAAGGGCGGCCCTCAGGTTGAATGGGCGCGCTTCAACCGCATGCACGGCCGCGTGCAGTTCCATCACAACCTCAACCGGCTCTTTCCGCCGGAGCAGTACACGCAGTCACATCCGGAGTTCTTCCCGATGCTCGACGGCCAGACGCGCTACCTCGCCAGGGATGCGCAGGACCATGGCTGGCAGCCGTGCTTCACAGCCCCAGGCATCGTGGACGAGGCGATCAACAACATCGTCCAGTACTTCAACGACAATCCGCAGGCTACATCCTACTCGCTGGGGATGAACGACAGCGGCAGATTCTGCGCCTGCCCCGACTGCATGGCTCGCATCTCGGGCGAGCAGAACTACCTGGGCTGGGTCGACTACTCAGACCTCTACTATGACTGGTGCAACCAGATCATCGAGGGCGTGCTGAAGGTCCACCCGGACAAGTGGTTCGGCTGCCTGGCGTACTTCAATGTCTCCACACCGCCGAAGCATGTGAAGGTCCACGAGCGCCTGGTGCCATATATCACGTACGACCGGATGAAGTGGATCGACCCGGAGA
>DPJP01000016.1:0-284 GCA_003542955.1 Armatimonadota bacterium | reverse complement strand
CTGGTATGACTACATCTACGGGAGCCCCTACTGTCTCCCGCGCGTCTACTTCCACCACGCGCAAAGCTACCTGCAGTTCGGCGCGGAGAACGGCGTGAAAGCCCACTACGCCGAAATCTACCCGAACTGGGGCGAGGGGCCGAAACCGTACATCCACCTGAAGCTGTGGTGGAACCCCGACCGCGATGTCGATGCGCTCCTGGATGAGTGGTACGTGCGCTGCGTCGGCCCGGACGCGGCAGCCTCGCTGAAGCAGTACTACGCCATCTGGGAGCGCTTCTGGA
>DPJP01000018.1:11450-11798 GCA_003542955.1 Armatimonadota bacterium | reverse complement strand
ATGTCCCCATCCCTCGCACCAGCTCCGCGACCTGCGCGAAAACGCCGATGACGAGGTCCTCGAGCGCCTGCTCCGAGTACCAGGCTATGTGCGGGGTGATGATCACGTTGTCCATCCGGCGCAGAGGATCATCCGGCGCGGGGACCTCCGGATCGAGCACATCGAGCGCGGCCCCGGCAAGGCGACCGGATTGGAGCGCCGCCGTCAGCGCCGGCTGATCCACGAGGCCCCCGCGGGCGGTGTTGATCAGGTAGGCAGTCGGCTTCATGAGCGCAAGCTCGTCGGGGCCGAGCAGGTGGCGGGTCTGCTCCGTCAGCGGGCAGTGGAGGCTCACGAAGTCGGCCTCGC
>DPJP01000018.1:5550-11428 GCA_003542955.1 Armatimonadota bacterium | reverse complement strand
AGCTCGGGCAGCTCGACGAGACGCACGCCCGCATCGCGGGCGGCTTCCGCGGTCGCGAACGGGTCGGTGGCCAGCACCGTCATGCCCAGCACCTGTGCGCGAGTGGCCAGCGCACGCCCGATCGCGCCAAGGCCGACGATGCCCAGGCAGCTTCCCCGCAGCCGGCGCACGGGCTGCCCGCAGCGTCGCCATTCTCCTTCGCGGACGCGAGTGGCATCACGGAACACGCCCCGCGCGCAGGCGATCAGCATCCCCAGCGCATGGTCGGCTATCTCCTCAGAGCAGAAGTCGCGGACGTTGCGGACCTCGATGCCCATTTCCGAGGCAGCGTGCAGGTCGATGGTATCCAGGCCGACACCGTAGCGGACGATGCCGCGCAGGCGGGGAAGTTGCTCCATGGTCGGGCGGTCGAAGCGCAAGGCGGTCATCAGGATGATGTCGGCGTCCCGGCATTCGGCGAGCAGCGACTCCTGATCGGGGATGGGGCGGGAGATCAGCTCCACGGGGAGCCCCTCGAGTTGCTCGAGCGCGCGGGGCGGGTAGTCGCCGCGGCCGGTGGTGTCGAAGACTGTAACCTGCGTCATGCCTGCCGCCCCGCCTGTATGCGGGCGCGGATATCGGCCTTCATCTGCTCTTCCTTGGCGAGGACCTTCCCACACCACTCGTGGACCTGGAGCAACTCCTCGGGGGGTACAATTGCGACGCCGAGCAGGTCGCCGAAGACCAGGTCGCCCGGCCGTACGACGATACCCCCACACTGGATGGGGATATTGACCTTGCCGAGCTTGTCGCTCGTTCCGGCGCCGGGGTGCACGCCCGCGGAGAATAGCGGGTAGCCGAGCCGTCTGACGTCATCGATATCGCGCACCGCGCCGTCGACGACGGTGCCGGCGATGCCGCGCTCGATGGCCATGAGGCTGTAGATCTCGCCCCACATGACGGCCTCGAGGAAGGTCTGGGCGTCGATGACGATGACGTCGCCGGGCCGGGCGGCCTCGACAGCAAGCGAGCTTGCGTATGTCGCGCCGGGATAGGCCTGCGCGGTGCAGGCGGGGCCGGCCATTCGCATCGAGTCGTCGACGGGCTTGATGCGCGCGCGCATGGTGCGGTCCTTGTGGCCCATGCGGAACATCGCGTCACTGATGATGGCGGTGGACAGCTCGGAGAGTTCGTCGAAAGCGGTTTGCTCATCCATGTGTGGGTCCTCTCGCGGTGCGGGGACTGCTACCTCTCGCGCTCTACTGCTTCGCCGGAGCCTATCGGTCGCAATCGCGAGAGGTCGCTGTCCCCAGTTCCATCTCTGAATTCCCGCTTCACCTCAGGAAGTAGTCCTGTGATGTCGGGGTGGCATCGGTTGTGAAGTTGATACCCAGCTTCCGCAGACCGCTCTCATCACCCGGTCCGGGCTCATGCGTCAGGTGCATCTGGGTGCCGCGCAGCGCGGGCAGCACGTCGACGACGGCTCTTGCGGTCGGGTTCATCGCGGCGCTGATGCCGATGGCCACGAGCACCTCCTGGACGTTGAGGCTGGGTGAGCTGGAGGTCAGGTACTTCGACTTGAGTTCCGTCAGCCCGGTGATTACCGCCTCCGGGAGCAGCAGCATACTGTCGGGGATGCTCGCCAGGCGCTTGAGGCCGTTGATGATCGCCGCGGAGGCGGAGTGGAACAGCGGGGAGTTCTTCCCGGTGACGATCGTGCCGTCAGCCAGTTGGAGGGCGGCTCCGCAGTAGAAGCCGTCCTTGCCGGCGCCCCTGGCCTCCGCCTGCTGCGCCGCCGCGCGCGCGGGCCGCACCACGGGCCGGTCCTCCGGGACTGCTCCGATCCGCTGCATCAGCATCTCCGTTCGCGCCACGACCTGTGCCGGGGTCAGCCCGCGTGTGCGCTCCCATGCGTGCCGGAAATAGCGGCGGATGATCTCCTGGCTCGAGGCAGCGCGCACCACCTCGTCGTCGATGATGCCGGCCCCGGCGCGGTTGACGCCCATGTCGGTGGGCGATTGGTAGGCCATCGCCTGCTGCTCGCCGCCGGCGATGCGGTCGATGATATTGCGCAGGATCGGGAAGTTGTCGATGTCGCGGTTGTAGTTGACCGCCGTCTCGCCGTAGGCCGTCAGGTGGAACGGGTCGATCATCACAATGTCACCGAGGTCTGCCGTGGCCGCCTCGTACGCGACATTCACCGGATGGTCGACGGGGAGGTTCCAGATCGGGAAGGTCTCGAACTTCGCGTACCCTGACACTCGGCCGCGCGTATGATCGTGGTAGAGCTGCGAGAGACAGGTCGACATCTTCCCGCTGCCGGGACCCGTGCCGGTGACCACCACCACGGGCGCCTCGGTCTCCACATAGGGGTTGGCGCCGTAGCCCTGCTCTGACACGATCAGGTCCACGGTATGCGGGTAGTCGGGGATCTCGCCGAACCTGTATGCCGCGATGCCGTTGCCCTCGACCTTCGCGATGAGCCGGTCCGCGGCGGCCTCGCCGTGGTAGCAGCTGAGAACCACCGCCGAGGTGGGGATGCCCCAGTCGCGCAGATCGTCAATGGCCTTGAGCGTGGCAAGGTCATACGTGATGCCGAAATCGCCGCGGATGCGGCCCTGCTGGAGGTCGGGGGCACTGACACAGAAGACGACCTCGATCTGGTCCTTGAGCCCCTGCAGCAGCCGCATCTTGACGTTCGGATTGTAGCCGGGCAGCACGCGGGCGGCATGGAAGTCGAATGTCAGCTTGCCGCCGAACTCGAGGTAGAGCTTGCCCTCGAAGCGCTCGACGCGGTCGAGGATCGCCTGGGTCTGTTCTCTCAGGTACTTGTCGTTGTCGAAGCCGATTGCCGCCACCATGCCCCTCCCTGCAATTTGCCGCCGGGCATCCTCCCAGGATGCTCTCGCATGCGGGCCGCACCGCAGCCGTCCCCTTAGTCGTCGCCCTCGCTCTCCGCCTTGGGTCCCAGCTCGATGTCGATGTCCTCGCCGGCATTCGCGGACTCCGCCTCGGGCTCGGGGGCTGCATCGGCGTCGGCGGCATCATCAGCGCCACAGCATGCAGGCTGCTCGGGTGCGGGATCATCGGCTGCGGGCGTATCCGTCTCGATCGGCACCTCGGTCTCTTCGGTCTCCTCGGTCAGGAAGCTGCTGTCCTCGAGTTGGTCGGCGGGGCGCTCCTTCGCCTCGGCGCGGATCTGCTCGATCTGCGCCTTGACCGCCTCGGCCTGCTCCGACAACTGGTCAATCTTGAGGCAGTCATCCAGCACATCCTTGTTGCGGACTTTGCCGATGCCGTGAAGCTCATAGACTTTGCGACCGATTGAGAAGACGAGCTTGCGCTGCTGGGCTTCGAGCTTGCGGATCTGCGCATTGAGGCGCTGTATCTGGAGTGCCCGCTGGGCGGCGTCGGCAGCACTGCCGCTCGTGCGCTTGATGGTCTCCCAGATGCTCGCGCCGGCCTGTTTCGCCTGGTCCTCGCGTTCGTCCTGGCTCATGGTGGCTCTCCCGGTTGAGAAGTGGTCTTCGCAGTTGGGGCTCAGCGTCTGTCGGCGAGACGGTGCAGGCCCGCGTTGGTTGCGGCCTCGATGGCCTCGGCATACTCCTGCCTTGTGGGCGGCCGGCCTATTGCCTCGACCGTGTGAGCCCTGTAGCTGGGCCTGTACTGGTTCATGATGTTGACATACGTATTGGTGCTCAACGCGGCCAGAAAGGTCATGATGGCTGGTGTCCCGGCCTGTCCTTCGGGCAAGACCAGATGCCTGACAAGCAGTCCGCGGACGGCCAACCCCGCCGCGTCGATGCGCAGGTCACCCACCTGGCGGTGCATCTCGTCAATCGCCTCGAACATGCGGTCAGGGTAGTCGGGGGCATCCGAGAGCCTGGCGGCGACGGCGCCCTCCGAGTACTTGGCGTCGGGCATGTAGATGTCGATGACATCCTCGAGCAAGAGCAAAGTCTCGATGCTCTCATACCCGCCGCAGTTGTAGACTAATGGCACGTGCAGGCCGGCCTTGACCGCGTGCGGCAGCGCCTCGAGTATCTGTGGCACTGCGTGCGTCGGTGTGACGAAGTTGATGTTGTGACACCCGCGCTCCTGCAACTCGACCATCATCTGTGCCAGGTCGCGCGGTGAGACTTCAGTGCCGGCGGCGCGATGGCTGATATCATAGTTCTGGCAATAGATGCAGCCGAGGTTGCATCCACAGAAGAAGATTGTCCCGGAACCGCCGGCCCCGACGAGGGGGTGCTCCTCGCCGAAGTGCGGCCCGGAGCTTGCGACGCGGGCAAGGCGGCCGGTCTGGCAGAAGCCCTGCTCGCCGGCGAGCCTGTCGACGCCGCACTGCCTGGGGCAGAGGCGGCAGGGGCAGAGGAGCGCCAGGGCGGCGTCAATGCGCTCCTGCAAGTCTCCACTCCGCGCCAGGTCGTCGTAGCGCCGGGGCATTCATGCCGGGGCGGGGCCGGTCTTCGGCGGTTGAGCCGCGGCCAGCGCCTCAAACCCCTCCCACCTTTGTTGACTCGTCAGGTCAAAGTGCACGAGTGTCAGTGAGATGCGGTTCTGCATTATGGCGTGGATGTCGGTGCCCGGCGCGCGATCGGCCTCCGTGGGCCCCCCACTGAACCAGTAGTAGGGCCTCCCCCGCGGGTCCTCTCGCCGGATGACTATATCATCGTACTTGCGGCGTCCCAGTCGTGTCATCTCCATCCCGCCGATCTCCGAGGGCGGGACATTCGGCACATTGACATTCACGATCGTCCCACAGCCGAGAGGATTGCCGAGCAGCGTCTCGACCACACGCGGCGCGAGTTCCACCGCTGCGTCATAGATGACATCCTCATAGGCGCACACCGAGATGGCGATGCCCGGCACATCGTGGAGCGCCGCCTCGAGCGCCGCCGACACCGTACCGGAGTAGAGCACCTCCTCGCCGAGATTGGCGCCGGCGTTGATACCCGAGACGACGATGTCGGGGCACGGGAGGTCGCCGAGAGTGCCGAGGATCACGCAGTCCGCGGGAGTACCGTTGGTCGAGTAGGCCTCGATGTCGGGGCCGAGGTCAACCGGATCCAGGCGCAGAGGCTTGTGGAGTGTGATGCCGTGGCCCACCGCGGATTGCTGGCTTTCAGGCGCAATGACCATGACGTCGCCGAGGGTCCGCAGGCTCTGCGCAACGAGCACCAGACCCCGCGCGTGGATGCCGTCATCATTGGTGACCAGGATTCTCATTGCCCCTCCTCGCGCTCCGTTCCCCCCCCGAAGTCGAACACCTCAATGCGCACTACGCCGGGCAAACTCGCGATCTGTCCGCGAACCGATTCATCGACCGTGCTGCCCAGTCGGGCCGCCATCAGGCCGACACCGCCGACAATGTCGGGAGAACATTGGATGCCAATGATGCTGATTTCCGCGTCGGCCAGCAACAGCCCGAGCTTGCCGATGAAGCCGGGCTCCTGCGGGCGGTTGTTGTATACCAGGATGACGTGCTCCCTGGGAACGAATTCGAGGCGGAAGCCGTCGATGCGGACGATGCGGTAGTCAGTCTCGCCGAGTACGGCCCCGGCGACATCGAAGGCGCCGCCCGCAGTTGTCGCCCGAACCTCGAGCAGGTGCGAGTAACCCCAGCCGGGCTCAATCTTCGACTGCGCCTGCTCGATTCCTCTCTCGCCGGCGACGATTGGTGCGTTTATGAAGTTGAGTGTCTCCTCGACGATGTCGTCAAGCATCCCGACCAACAGGTGGCCCTGCAGGTAGCTCATGTGCTCGGCGGCGAGCCCCGCGGTCGAGGCCAATTCGACACGCTCCGGCAGACCCTCCGCCAGCCCGGCTACGAGCAGGCCAAGGCTCTTGACCAGCCCGAGATACGGCTCGACTGCCGCCTGCGCCTCCGCTGACAGTG
>DPJP01000018.1:0-5518 GCA_003542955.1 Armatimonadota bacterium | reverse complement strand
CAGCATCGACCGCGACGGCGTCCTGGGCCTCCTCCGTGGAGGCGCCCACGTGCGGGGTGGCGATGACGTTGTCGAGCGCGAGTAGCTCCATGTTTGTTGTCGGCTCCTGCTCGAAAACATCCAGCGCCGCCCCACCGATGCGGTGTTCGCGCAGAGCCGTGAGCAGTGCCTGCTCATCCACAAGCCCGCCGCGGGCGCAGTTGAGGACAACGGCATCCGGCTTCATCAGCTCCAGCACGGCGGCGCTGATCAGTCCGCGGGTGTCGGGCGTGAGCGCGCAGTGGAGGCTGATGTAGTCGGCTTCGTCGACGAGCTGCTCGAGGGTACTGACAAGCTCCGCTCCGACGGCGGCGGCATGCTGCTCGGTGACGTACGGGTCCTGGGCGATGACGCGCATGCCGAAGGCAGCCGCGCGACGCGCCACCTCCGAGCCGACCTTGCCGAGGCCCACAAGCCCGAGCGTCTTCTGGAAGAGCTGTCGGCCGATGAAGGCCTTCCGGTCCCAGCCGCCGCTTTTCATCGTCGCCGCCGCCTGCGGGATGCGCCGTGCCGCCGCCAGCATCAGGCCGATGGTGTGCTCGGCCGCGGCGAGGGTGTTGCCCAGCGGGGAGTTGACCACCAGCACGCCGCACCGTGTTGCCGTGGCGACGTCGATGTTGTCCACGCCGACGCCGGCGCGCGCGATCACCATCAACTGCGGCGCCGCCTCGATCACAGGGCCGTCGATCCTGGTGCTGCTGCGGACAACGATGGCAGCGGCGTCGGCAACCGCCTCCGCCAGCTCTCTACCATCGAGATTGAGCCGCACACTCACCTCACCGGCGAGGCGCAGGATGTCCAGCCCCGCCTCCGAAAGCGGGTCGCAGACGAGTATCTTAGGCATCCGGGTTCTCCTGGTGTCGCGTGTACTCGTCTCGGGCGACGACGGCTGCCGCATCGGGGTCGCAGGTGACCCCGAGCTGCGCCAGCGCCGCGCCGACGGCCGAGATCGTGCGGGCAAGCTGCTCGATGCCGCAGTCGCCCATGTGCCCGATGCGGAATATCTTCCCCTTCAGCTCATCCTGACCGCCCGATATCAGGATACGGCTGTCATCGCGAACCCGCGTGACAAGCCCTTTGCTGTCCAGGCCCACGGGCGCGTGCGCGGCGGTCACCGTCACGCTGCAGCGCGCCCGGTCCGTGGGCAACAGCGGCAGCCCCATCGCTTCAAGCGCGCTACGGCATGCACTCGCGAGGGCCGCGTGCCGACCGAATACGGCATCGAGCCCCTCCTCCAGTATCAGCCGCAGGGCCTCGCGCAGCCCGTTCATCAGTGTGACCGCAGGCGTGTAGGGCGTCTGGCCCTTCTCGATGGCCGCCAGCGCTCTCGGCAGGTCGAAGTAGTACGACGCCGCTCTCGTCCGGTGGGCCTTCTCGAGTGCAGGCTCGCTCAGGGCGACGAAACTGAGCCCCGGCGGGAGCATCAGCGCCTTTTGCGAGCCTCCGATCACCGCGTCGAGGCCGTTCGCGTCCATGTCGATGGGCGCCGCGCCCATGATGCTGACGGCGTCGACGATGGAGAGTACACCCGCGTCATGGGCAACGCGTCCGAGGCCGGCGATATCGTGCATGACGCCCGTCGAGGTCTCATTGTAGACGAAGCTGACGGCGGTGAAGTAGCCCTGCGCGAGAACTCGCTTCAGCAGCGCCGGGGAGGCCGCGCCTCCGGGCGGGCAATCCCACCAGGTGACCTCTGCGCCGTAGAGCGCGGCGATGTCGCCCATCCGCTTGCCGAACTTGCCGGTATTGAGTGCCAGCAGGCGGTCACCGGGCTGGAGCAGATTCGCCACGGCCGCCTCGACGCCGCCGGTGCCGGAGGCCGTCAGTATCGCGACCGGTCGCGCGGTGCCGATAGCCTGCTGCAGTCCGCGAATGCACTCACGCAGCAGCGCGGCGAACTCGCCACCGCGGTGGTAGATGCACGGAGCGGCCATTGCCATACGGACCGACTCCGGAACATTGGTCGGACCCGGTATCATCAGGAGCATGTCGTTGCACGAACGAGTATCGTTATCCATTTTCAGGCACGAGCACCTCATCGTTGATACGACTGTGGTCAGGAACGCGCACGCCCGAGGCCAGAACGGCATTGCTGATGTGGACGCCGGCGCCGACGGTCACTGCCGGCCACAGTATTGAGTTCTCAATGACGCTCCCGACGCCGATGCGGCAGCCGGGCCCAAGGGCGACGCCCGGTCCGATGCGACAGCCGGGCTCGATCTCCACGTCCACGGCAATGTCAACCGGCTCAAAGATGCTGACGCCGGCCTCGACCGCGCTGTTGATGCCGGGAGTCACCCAACTGACGGCGCCACCCAGCAGTGCGCTGTGAGTCTGCAGATACGTCTCCATGCGGCCGACGTCGGACCAGTATACATCCGGCGGTGCGACCCATCCATACAGCGGCCGGCCCGCCTCGAGCAGGCACGGGAAGAGCTGTGTCTCGTTCGAGTAGGCTTCATGCTCGGGTATCGCCTCGAGCACCTCAGGAGCCATCGCGTAGAAGCCCGAGTTGACGGTGTTGCGGCCCGTCTCGTCGAAGGCGACCTTCTCCTTGAAGGCCGTCACCCTGCCTGCTTCGTCGCACTGGATGAGCCCGTAGGCGGAGATGTCCTCGACCGCCCGCAGGCAGAACGTGACCAGTGCACCGGCATCCAGATGCGCGCGCGCCATGACCCCGAGGTCGACATCGTACACCAGGTCGCCGTTGCAGGCGAAGAAGGGCCCCTCGAGCAGGTGGGCGGCATTCCTGATTGCCCCGGCCGTGTCGAGGCGCTGCTTCTCCTCGACATAATGCAGACGCACGCCCCATCGCGCACCATCGCCCAACTCGGCGCGAATGGCTTCCGCCCCGTACGCGACTGCCATCACCAGATCGGTGACCCCGTGCCTGGCGAACAGCTCGATCTCGTAGGCGATCAAAGGCCGGTTGAGCAGGGGTAGCAGCGCCTTCGGCCGTTGGTAGGTCAGCGGCCGCAGTCGTGTGCCAAGCCCGCCGATAAGCACGACCGCCCTGGTAATCGGCGATTGCACGGTAGGACGCCTCGCTTGGTGTAGGGCTCAGAGACCGCCTGCAGCGGCATCGCCGACCGCGGTGACGCTGATCCGGCGTTGTCGCGGGCCGTCAAGCTCGACAAGCATGATGCGCTGCCATGTGCCCAGCTCGATGCCGCCGTCGATGACAGGTAGCACCACGCTGCTGCCAATGAGAGTGGCGGCCAGGTGCGAATCGGCGTTATTGTCGATGAGATCATGCTTCCAGCCGCCGGAGGTCAGCCGGTCGATGAGGCTGATTGTGTCGGCGACCAGGCCGCTCTCATTCTCGTTGACATACACGGCGCAGGTGCAGTGCGGGACACTGATGCAGACGATGCCGGCGCCGTCGAGCATCCCCGCGACGAGGCTCTGGACCTCTCTGGTGATGTCGATGATCTGCTCGCGGGCCGAGGTCGTGATCAGTGTTGCTGCGGCAGGCATGGGTGGCTCCCCTTGATTGCGGATGTGCGGCCGGGCATCAGGCGCGCGTAGGGCGAACCCCGGCGAGGCGCAGCTGAATGCCGCGTCTGCCGTTGAAGTCATTGAACTCGGGCGTGTAGGCGATGTCAACCAGCGAGCCCTGTCGAAGGCCGTCGGCGAGGTCACCGAGGCGGAAGCCGATGCAGTCGAACACCAGGTGGCCGCGGCCGGCCAGCAGCTTCAGGTGCGCGCCGTTGCTCCCCACACAGCGGGCCTCGAGCACCTCGAGGCCGGTCGACATCAGCACCGGCTCGGGGTTGCCCTGCCCGAACGGCCCCATCTGCCGCAGGCTATCGATGAGATCGGTGTCGATCTCCTCGATATCCACCTCGCAGTCGATGTCGATAGTCGGGCACAACTGCTGGGGTCGCAGCACGCGCCTGCCAATCTCGTTCAGCCGCTCCCGGAAGGCCGGCAGCGTGTCAGTAGTGAGCGTGAAGCCCCCCGCGAGGCTGTGACCGCCAAAGCGAACAAGCAGGTCCGAGCACTCCTCGAGCGCCTCGGCGACGTTGAAGCCGGGCACACTACGGGCAGAGCCACGGTAGTACTCTCCGTCGCGCCCCATGAGGAAAGCCGGCCGGTTGAACTCCTCGACCACCTTCGAGGCCACAATGCCGATGACACCGATGTGCCAGTCATCCGCGGCCATCACGACAATCGGCTCGCTGTCGAGGTCGACCTCGCAGCAGACCCTGGCCACGGCGGTGCAGTAGATAGCCTCCTGCACCCGCTGCCGCTCGCGGTTATGGCCCTCGAGCTTGACCGCCAGGCGCATGGCCTCATCGGGGTCGCTCGCCAGCAGCAGGTCGACGGCGTCGGTGGCATCGGCCATGCGTCCAACGGCGTTGAGCTTGGGCGCCAGGCGGAAGCCGATATCCTGTGCCGTCAGATTGCCGTTGAGCCCGCTGATGTCCATCAGCGCGCGCAGGCCGGCCTTCTGCGTGGTCGGCAGCAGGCTCAACCCGTACTTGACCATCGTGCGGTTGTCGCCGGTCAGTGGAGACACGTCGGCGACGGTGCCGATGGCGACCAGATCGAAGAAAGCCCTCTGCAGTGAGTTGACCGGCATGTCGAGCAGCGTGCACACCGCCGCCGCGACCTTGTACGCCAGACCGACGGCGGCCAGGTCGACGTTCTTCCCACCCGCGTCATCGCGCTTCGGGTCGACTACCAGTGCCCGTGGCAACTCCGGGCCGGGCTCGTGGTGGTCGATGACAATGACCTCGACCCCGAGTTCGTTCGCCCGCTCGATCGCCTCGAGGTCGGACACGCCGCAGTCAACCGACAGGATCAGCGTGATCCCCTTCTCGACTGCCCGCTCGATGGCCCTCGGCATCAGGCCGTAGCGGTCATGGAGACGGTGCGGAATGTAGTAATGCACATCGGCGCCGAGCTTACTCAGAAAGCGCACCAGCAGTGCCGTCGAGGTGATGCCGTCGGCGTCATAGTCACCGTGAATGAGTATCTGCTCGCCCTCTCCGACGGCGAGGACAATGCGCTCGGCAGCCTCACGCATGTCAGGCAGGTCGAAGGGATTCACCAGCGAGTCGAGATCGCTTTGCAGAAAGCGCGCGACCTCCGCGGCGGTGGTGTACCCGCGGGCGCGAAGAATCTCCGCGACCAGTGAGTGGATGCCGGCCTGTTGGGCCAGGTCCATCTCCGCGGCATGGTCGCGCGGGGCCGTCTTCCAGATCATTTGTCGCGGAAGGCCCTCGTCAATTGCCATGAATCACGAGCCATCTGTATCCGGCCGCACGGGCCGGGGTTATTGTTCGATCTGATTGCCTCACCCCCAACCCCTCTCCGTGCCCGGAGAGGGGAGTGGCGGATCGCGGGCCTGCAGACAGACATCGCGGATGTGATGTAGCCATTGTCCAGAACTCGCCGGTCAACGACCGACACGTACCCGCAACTCCCTACTCGCACCATCGATGCAGCCCTTGCTCCCCTCTCCGGGCACGGA
>DPJP01000087.1 GCA_003542955.1 Armatimonadota bacterium | reverse complement strand
CACCCACTCGCTTGCGGGCTGATGGTCAGGTCTTCATCGCCCGTGTTCCGGAACTCAAAGGCATGCTCCACCTTCTGCCCGACCCCCATGATCCCGAATGGGTAGTGGAACTCGGGCAACTGCAGCCGCGGCCCACCCTCCGGGAACTGCGACTGGTCCAGAATCAGCGCGTGGCCGGAGTAGCGCTTGTGGATCTCCTCAGCCGAAGCAACGATGATCGACCCATCCTCCAGTATCTGCACGAGCCCCGAGCGCCCCCGCGACAGTACAGTGAAGTGCGGTGGGGCCTTGAGATGGATGATCTTGGGGCCTGCACAGTCCTCGAGCAGTTCCGAGAGGGTGGCACGCACGGCGGTCACGGCGATTCCCCATGCTTCTAGAGACTGCGCTGCATCAAGCAATGACGTGGTCGTGGCATCGCCGTCGTCCGTTTCGTTCGGCATAGTGTGACAGTCTCGGGCAAGCAAGAGACATAGGCTACGGACGCTCGTCCGTCCGCAGTCCGTCGCCAGAGTATTGCCGCAGAGGACGGCCAACGAGACAGTGACGGTGATCCACGCGACACGGTTGGTTGGGCCACGCATAGTGACGAGACTCGCCTCCAACTGCAGCCACGATGGCCACGCCGTCCCCGCGACATCGCGGGGCACTCCGCGGCATGCTCGATCCTCAAACCTGCACGCGCCAACATGCCGGATTGGCCGGCAGGGGGGGACGTGGACTCAACGCACGGAGCCCTCCAGCTCGCTACCGTCAAGTGGCTTCAGGTACTCCGCGTTCGCCTCAGCGAACTCTGGGTCATCCGGCGGGAGCAATAGATGCTGCGCCCGCCTCTCGGCGACGGACCAAGGGGCGTAGCTCCGCTGCATCTCAGCCAGAAGGTGCTCCTGTGGGACCCGCTCTGACGGCGGCAGTGCATCAGGGTGAACGACAAGCTTGGTGCCAACGGGGAATCTGAGCCATTCTGCGCCGTCGACATCTGCAGTCGATCCGACCGCCAGGCGCAGGATGTGGACACGATGGCCGTGAGACCACGGCTTCTCGACTCCGGGGCTGTACATGTAGCAGTCATATGTGTACTCCCAAGGACAGGCCCAGCCATCTGTTGTCTGCCGGTAGTCACCCCACGTGTGTATGACGCGTGTCCCTCGTCGGGGCTCGTCGCGGTGCACAATGAGCGCTTCCTCTCTGATCGGGGCGAACCCAAGGCTGGGCGCGACCCAGAGCTTGCGCATGCCTTGCCGATCGTCGGAGCCGTATTCCTGAACGACGCAAAGGCACTCAACCTCACCCATGGTTGCCTTGTCAACCAGCTGGAGTCGCATCCCCTCGTTGCGCAGGTGGGCTGACCACCAATGCCATGACAGTGACAGGGACAACCACGTCCCAAATGGAGGTTGCAGCGGTCCAGGCAAGTCGAACTGCTGGGGCAGTACCTGCCCCATTGGCCCGTCTGGCGATCTCACGAGGGATTCACAGGCACCATCACGGCAGGATGACCGCATGAAGTACGGTCCGCCAATGACACCAACCGGCCTGAGGGGGAAACCCCATGTCTCGGCACCCCCAGGCGCCACTAGCGCCTGAACCTCGTGACTGAAGCTGGAGGGGCCCAATAGGAAACGCACCAAGTAGTGTCCGTGGTTGCGCGACCTTGACGCCGCTCCAACTCCCCCATCGTCCTCGTGAAGAGAGGCACGCCGCGCGATGTACGCGTCGCTGCACAGGGTCTCGTGAAGTGCCTCACCGCCCACGGCAGTCACCTGCTCGGCCCGATGGTCCATCCCGATGGCAATTGTCCGCAGGTATTCGGTGCCCTGCGCGGCTGGCACAGCCCAACAATGCGCCGAACTGGCGAAGGTGAGCCAGACCAGTAGCGTCCGCATACACGCGCGACCCGTTGTGGCATTGCTGAGTACCATTCGCGATCACTCCCGTCGGCCATACCGGTGCCATCCGCCTCGCTGGCGGAGGCCCGTGTGAGGCACATGTTGTCCCGGGACTGAAGCCAGGAGCTACCAGTCCGGACAGGTCTCCTCCTTCTGGCCGTCGTCGTAGGCGCACACCCTGACGATTGCGGGGTTCATCCTCTGCGGCGTCCCTCCGCAAGTGGCACCCGTCGGGCATGGATCCTCCGGCTCCTTGGCCACCATGTATACGGAGCGGCATACGTTCTCGGACTTGGTTTCGCAGTTGTCTGCGTCACCAGGCTGAGCGCAGCCGATCTTTGGTGCACACGAGTCGGACACACACGTGACATCATCCCACTCGTGGCAGTCTTCGGGCTGGCAGTTCGGGCAGTACTCGCCTTGCCACCACGTCGAATAGTAGCCGTCCGCAAGCCCCATCACACTGGCCTGTTCCGCCGGTGTGAGTTCAGTGTACGCACTTGCAGAGGCACAACCGTATGCAAGGGCAAGAACGCAGAAGCATAACCACTGGTAGCGGTACTCCATCGGATACAACCTCCTTTGGTGTCACAGGACACTATCTGTGTAGATGTGCGGCCTGAGCATCCCGTCTCATTGCTCGTCGCGCTGCCTCGGATCGAGAACGTGGACGTAGTATGCCCCCCTGATCGGCCCCGCGCCGTGAGGCTCTGTCGACAGCACGAGGTCACCCTCGTACACCCCGGGTGCGATTTCCGCACGCAGGGAGGCGCGCAGTTCGTGCTTCCCCGCATCCGTGGTCACTGCTCTGGCCGCGATGAGGCCTCCGAGTCCGGCGGCCTCAACAGACTTGATAGTGGGCAGGGTTGGCCCCTCGAGCCGGGCCCGCGCTTCGCAGGTCTCGCCCGCCCCAATGACCCCAAAGAAGAGGACGCGTGGGACGAGACTCACGGGGCGTGCTGGCTCGATGGACACTGGAATCGTGAGCACCTGCATGCGGTCATCGTTTGTGAAAACCTGGAGCTTCCCATGCGTTTCCGCAAGGACTGGGTCACGTCGCGCATGGAGTCTCACCCGTGTCACCGTTACCGCGCCGCCGGGCGCGTCTTTCGACAGGCTGATAGCCTCGCCGCGTGTCCCTCCCAGATCAAACATGGCATTCTGCACTCGAAGTGTCGCGTTCCCGCGTATAACGACCTCGGCGCAGGGCACGTGTCCGGTCTCAGAGGCGACTGTCAGTTCGTGTGGGTGGTAACTCAGCAGGCGCGGCACGACCGCAGCCGATGCATCACGGGGGTGGACGAATGACAAGTGCAGTATGTCGGCCTCCGCACGTTCTGCGACAACTGGCGGTGCTGTGTTCACGACCCGCCGTAGCATCCTCAATGCCATCTCCAAGTGTCCAGCGTTGGCCAGCGCCAGCGCGACGACCCGTAGCGTGTCCGCCATGCCGATTGACGGCAGACTGCCCTCCGGCAAGGTCGGCAGCCAGTCATTGACCAACGCCAGCGCCTTCTCCGGCGCGCCGGCGCGATGGTATGCCCAGATGGCTACCGGCATCAGCGTCTCCATTCGCGTCTTTCCCTCGGGCGTCGCGATCAGTTCCTCGACCCAGGGGAGCAGCACCTCTCTGACGTCGATCTCACCGTGAGCCCGACCACATGCTAGCCTGATGTCGCGTGATATCTGGATGCGCTCAAAGACTCCCCTCCTGGTGGCTTCTGTCTTCCAGGCCCAGATAGCGGTCGAGAGGCCTGTGTGTTGGTCGAACAGCGTGCACGCAGTCACGTAGTATGGGTTCGGGTGCAGGCGATCAAGATAGCTCTCAGGGATCGATAGCAGTACTGTCTTGACGTCATCCTCACGTTCCTCGAGCCCCACGTACGTTGCCAGACCGGGCCGCCCTTCTACGGGGATGTCTTCCAGGTGCTCGAGATTGGGGCCCGCAGCATCCGCGAGGGCGGCACAGACGATCCGAGCCTCCTCATTCCAGTAGGGCTTCGCGCGGGTAAAGAGACGGTACGCACCAGTGATGGCTGCGAGCGATGCGCCGTGCTCATGCACCCACCGCACGAACTCTTCCTGCGTGAGGGCCTGCTCTCGCACCATGGTGACAATCTGTCCCGCTTGCGCCAGGCTCTTCTCGTCCATGCCCTCGATGCTTGCCAGCATGGCGTCCCACTCGTCGGCAGTCTGGCTGAGGCTGACAGACTGTGGCAGGGATAGGGCGCCGGCGCCGCCAACGGTCACGGGCGAGCCGCCGACCAGTTCGGTCCCAAGACCCTGCAGGTGAACCCTATCATGCCCGGATAGGGCCACTGCTCCCGGTGCACGGACCGCCGTCCCGCCAGGGGCGTCTGCTGCACCACTCCCGGAGAGCGTAACTCGAGGGGGCGTGATTGCACCGGCCACCGGGCTCGCCGAGCCGGCGGCGGCTGTCACTGGAACGCCTCCGGGCGCTGCAACACGCACACCGGCAGGCGCGGGGCCACTCTGCTGGGGGGCCCAGATGTGCACTCCCGCCGGGTCGAGGCTCGCTTGTTCGGCCACCTGCTGCCAGTCGATGTACACCGGCCGGATCATGTCACGCATCCATGGAGGCATGTCGCGCAGGTCGATCGCCCACGCGACGGCGGAAGCGGCAAGCAGAAGCCCGATGACCGGCAGAACGCCGCGGGGCCTCATTGGCCGACCTCCTGCCAGAAGGCATCGAGTGGGTTCGTGCCGTTGCCCGCCTTCGCATACTCGAGAAACTGGTTGCCGCGGACGAGGTTGAGGTCCTTGGCCTTGAAGACTCGCGCTACCTGGCCCAGCGCCATCAGCATGTCCTTGGCGGGCGCTTCGGCCATGTGAAGCTCGGCTGCGAGCATCGCCTCCCGGAAGTTGCCTGCGTACAGGTACACCGCGGCCTTCAACCTGCCGTCCTGCCCACAGGCGGCAAGCATCTGGTCGAGCTGCTCCTGGGTCACCTGCGGCATCGGGATGGCGGCGAGGGGGTTCTCCTTGGACGCATCCTCCTGCGCCGCGAAGAACTGCGTCGCCTTGAAGATCTCCCCACGCGCGGCGAAGGCCTTCTTGACGAGGTTGCTCATCGTCTCGATGGAGTCCTGGTCGAAGTTGCACAGGCAG
>DPJP01000473.1 GCA_003542955.1 Armatimonadota bacterium | reverse complement strand
CCCACGAACCACACGCTTGCGCTCTCGGGGAGGGGCCCCACCAACTCCCCTCCCATCCGCGCCCCTCGGTAGGGACCACCGCCCCCCGCGTTGAACAAGATTCCCGGCGGGTGGCTCTTGCGCCACGAGGCGACCCCGCCGACACTCAACGCCGGGCCCAGTACCGATCTCTGCACAGGGAAGTGGTACCCGATGCGGTTCACCCCCAGGTTTCTCCTGATGGCTCTACTGCTGATCGCCCTCACCGCGGCAATGGCGATGGCCCAGGGCCGCCCAACGATCTCCAGGCCCGTCAAGGTCGATGGCCAACTGACCGCCCAGACACTCAAGCTCACACCGCTCCAGCTCTCGCAGCAATTCGAGAGCATCCTCAAGAACAGGGGCGTCACGGGTGAGAAGGCCTCCGGCGCCTCCGCGCGCTTCCGGGCCCTGCCGCCGGACCTGCAGGCAAGCATCATCGTGACCCTCGACGACAACTACGCACGGCTCATCCGCGAGGACACACTGGCGCTCTCGCGCATCGACCCCGAGCGCCTGCGGCAGATGGCCGAGCTGCTCTTCGCGATCGGGAGCATCTGGCCCGCGGAGGGCTCGCCGGGCGCGTGGGCATTCGCATTCGGCAATGGGTTTGACGGCAACTGCGTCGTGCATTTCAACGGCACCGCCGTCGAGTCCAACTACCTGGGCATGAACTGCGAGTTCTTCCCGAACTCAATGGCCTTCAAGGTGCCTGCGGGCGCCACGCTCGATCAGGAGCACAACGTCCGCGTGCACAACACCAACACCGGCAAGGATACGGCGGTGGTCAAGTACCGGGTCGTGGCGCCGCGCGGCTACCGCGGGCATCACGGCTGGCAGTTCGCCAACTTCTCACGCGCGAGTATTGACTGGAAGCTCTACGCCCACTACTTCGGCCCGTTGACCGTGCAGTACGCCAACGGCACCCACCGCCCCGCCGCGCAGGCCTGGTTTGATGCCGCCTACACCAAGGCCGGCGCGGGCGGCAACTGCTACGGGATGAGCGTCTCGAGCCTCCGCGTGCGCAACAGCGAGTTCGACCACATGTTCCACGCGACGCACTTCCAGAATGCCGCCACGGCCCAACCGTTCTGCTGGTGGTATGAGTGGAACGACACCACCCGTGAGACCGTGCAGCAGCAGCAGGGGGCCTGGTACACGCAGGAGGTCCTCGACGTCTACGTCAACCTCTGCAACACGCAGACGCCACGCGACGTGTTCACCCGCGCGGAGTCGCTCGTCTCGCAGGTGACCAACCGGCCGGTACTGGTCTACTGGGGGCCCAACTGGGGCCACGCGGTCTGCCCGTATAGCACCGAGGTGGACGGCAATACCAGGCGCATCATCTGCTATGACAACAACAACCCGTACCGCCGCAATGAGGCCGGCTCAATCGACCCCGACGTGGCAACAGTGAACTGGAGCGCGAATACGTTCTCGCGCGGCACCGCCACCACGGCGCAGTTGTTCTCCTATGACGAGTGCACCCCGGCGAACCCGCACCTGCCGGGCGCCGAGTACGGCGGGCCCGGCGCGAATACGGTTGTCGCGGTTCTCAACCACACCGCCGAGGTCCGGCAGATCACCGATGAGAACGGCCGCACCTTCTTTAACCAGGACGGCTCGATCAACCAGAATCCCGCAACCCGCATCCCGATGTCTGCCTACCTGCCGCCGCTGGTGCAGGCGCCCCCGACGGTGCTGCAGCGCGGGCCGGTCGCGCAGCTTGACCTCGCCGGCCTGCAGCCGCCGCCGGACGCCCCGCACATCTTCGTCTTCGGCAACGCCGCCGGCAAGAGCCTGACCTTCAACGCAGCCGGTCAGGGCGCCAGGCAGCTTGACCTGTTCTCCAACGGCCGCGTCTTCAGCCTGCAGTTCGGCGGCGCGGGGGAGATCCGCTTCACCGGTCTGCTCCAGCTACCGGCCGTGCAGCTTCTCAATGCGGAGGCGATAGCTCCCACGCAGGCGCAGTTCATCCGCTCGACGTCCGGCGGCGACCGCGCCTTCGTGCTGACGAACCTGCGCAACCTGGGCGCCCAGCAGCTTCAGCTGCTCCCGAACCTCCAGGGCACCGAGTTGGAGGTCACCGGCCCTCCGAACCTGCAGTTCAACCTGAACCTGCTCGGCCCCGTCGCCCAGGGCATGCAGCAGACGACCTTCGCGAACATCGCCCTGCAGGCGGGCGCAAAGGTGAACCTGGCCCCGCTCAACTGGGGTGCGCTGCAGACGAGTGGGTTGAGACTGCAAATGCTGAACCTGCAGAACAACGCGGTGCTGCAGCAGCGCACTATCCAGCGCGGGCAATAGCACCGTAACGTGATGACGGACGCAACCGGGGACGCCTCACCATGGCGTCCCCGGAGTCTGCACACGGATCGCCGGGACCGTCGGGCAACCGGCCCGCGGGCGCCGGACAGGAGGAGAATCGCATGCTGCTTCTCTCGAGCGCCGATGTCGCGGCCGCCGTATCGCTCCACGAGGTCATCGAGGCCGTCGAGCAGGCCCAGCGGCTGCTGGGCCTCGGGCAGGCCGTCAACTCGCCCATCTACACGCTCTTTGCCGGCGTCGACCCCGCCATCCTGCCTGATCCGCACGGCAACTTCCAGTTCTTCTCCGCCTATGTCGGCGGCGACATCCGGGCCGAGGGCATCGCCTCGAGCGCCTCCTGCGTCCACAACCCCACCCGGTTCCGACTGCCCTATGCGGTCGGGCTGCAGCTGATCAACGATATCACCACCGGGCTGCCGCTGGCCGCCATGGAGCGCTCGCGGCTGACCGAGTTAGTCACCCCCGCCTTCTCCGCCGTCGGGGCGAAGTGCCTGGCCCGCGGCGGCGCGGAAACAGTCGGCATCCTCGGCTGCGGCAACCAGGGCAGGACGCACCTGCAGGCATTCCGGGAGGTCCTTGGCGTCACCGAGGTGCTCGCCTTCGATCCGCGCGAGGACATACTCGACCACTATGTGACACAGATGTCGCAGCAGACCGGCCTGGCCGTCACTCCCGCGGCCTGCGCGGAGGAGGTCATACGCGGCTCGGACGTCTCGGCGATTGCCATCAACCCGTGCACACCCATCGTGCGGGATGAGTGGATTGCGCCGGGCGCGCTGGTGATCGCGCTGTCCGGCGGGGGGTGCGAGCTGCACCGGGAGGAGGTCTATGCCGGGGTGGACCTGATCGTGATGGACGGCCCGTTCAGCTACGGTCCCGAGCAGGCGGCGAAGCGGCAGGCCGTGCGGATTGCAGACATCGTCGCAGAAGAGCGGACCGGCCGGCAGAGCGACACCGACCGGATCGTGTTCATCCACTCCGGGATGGCGGTCAACCACGTCGCGGCGGCACAGCGGGTCTACCAGTCGGCCCGCGAGAAGGGCCTGGGGATCGAGTTCGACCTGCTGTAGGTATCAGACACATGGAGACATCGGGCCGCTCGATCGCCGACAGGCTCCGCGTGCCCCCGCAGCCGCCGCACCGGGCCCCACCAGACCACAAGGGCCGATGTGCGACCATGTTGAACAGCCTGTCTCGGCGCCGCGCCCCCGGCCACCCTTCCCAGATCACACTGCCGCCTTCGTGAGCTTCCCATCTCATGGCAACCATGGAGCGCGGACTTCAGTCTGCGGGGACTCCCATCTCCTCGGCACAAATCCATCTCCGAAGGCTCCCCCGCAGCCGCCGCACCCACGGCCACCCGCGCCCTTCGCGGGCCACTCGACGGCCGCCGCGACGTCCTCTGCCTCGCCTACCACTGATACACGGGGCCCTCGAACTCCCCGGCCACCCAGCTCTTCTCGGTGTCCTTCATGACCAGAGCGATGCGCCCCTTCATAGTGCCGATCACCTTGCTGTCGCCGGAGGGTTGCTCAACCGTCCACTCGGTGATCTGAATGGCCATACCCCACGGACCGTTGACGCTCATCGAGGGCTTGTCATCGCCCTGCTCGTAGTAGTAGTAGACATGCTCATCGTCGAAGGTCTTCCCATCCTCGATGGGCCGCTCGATGCTGGTCGTGGAGCCCTCCGCGATGGTGAAGCGGCACCGCCATGCATCATCCTTGCTGATGACGCCGGCCACGTTATTGGGGTCCAGCAGTTCGCCGTTGGTGATCTGCATCTGCCAGGTGTCCTCATCCATCTTCTGGATGCGAACGGTCTTGGCCTCGAAGGGCTCCCCGTGCATCATGCCCGTGAGCGGCCCGTCGGGTATCTGATCGACGGCGGGCCATTCATTCCACGTGAACTCCGCGGGCCGCTCGGCTTGCTCGGGCGGCGTTGTCTCCTCGGCTGGTTGCTCCTCGGCGGGCGGCTGCGGCAACTCGACGGGTGGCTGGTTGATTGCGGGATCTGGCGGGGTCTGCTTCGGGCATCCGACGAGCAGCACGCTGCCGACCAGCGCAATGATGCAGACGATAGACCATGCTCTGAGACTCATCTGAAGCACCTCCATGCTCCTGCCCTGCCGTGCGGGGCTGTATCGCTGCCTTCGCCTCTCTATCCGGGTACCCTTCCTCTTTCGCACCCGCGACCGCGTGTCCCTGCCTGTGCATCGGCGCGTCGCGCACAATAGGCCGCATGGCTACCTGCGATAGTGTAGCATTTGGAAAGGGATATGCCCCATTGGCGAAGAAAGCCTGGCCAGACAGCCGGCGGGCTCGATGAGCACTCAGGCCGGCGCACACCGGGATCAATGCGAAGTCAGGGGGAGCTTGAACATGCCCAACGGAGATGCTGAGTTCTTCAAGGCGGTCGACAGGGTCCTGGCTGCAGTCGCCTCCAGGGTCGAGACCTTCCCCTGGACTCTCGATGAAGCATACGGGAACAAATGTGGCGACTCGATTCTGGCCGGGTGTGCCATCGAGATAGCGGAGGGCAATGAGCCTGGAGCCGAGACACCGAGCGACACGGATATCGCGTCTCACGGCATCTGGCTGATGCAGCGTGTCCGCGACGACATCGATGACATCATCGCGGCCCTGAGAGCCTACCAGCCAGCAGACGGGTGAATAACAGGCCGGGCCAAGTCCAGGCCGTACCCCTATGTCACCACCACGCCAGGGAGAGTGCAATGGACATCCAATTCGGCCTCTATGACAGGGTCATGGACAGCGAACTCGAGGCGGCGGTTTCGGAGCTTGACCGCGCCCTGGTTGCCGTCGAGACTCAGGGCCTCGACCCGGGCGACAGCCACACCTTCCTCGCACGGCATCTCTATGCGCTTCTGCTCAGGAGACTGCGCGCTTTCACGGGTGACGGGCAACTGGAGCAGCAGGTTGCGCTCTGCAACCAGATTGTGGACTTGCTCGACGAAACTGGCGCCGCCGACGGTCATCTGCCGGGCGCGGATGAAGTCCGTCGCCTCTTGGCAGTCCTCCAGCGCTCCATGCCCGGCGCCCCTGTAGATGTAACCCGTCCAGACACCCCGCTGTCGATCGGCTGCCTGCTGACAGGGGCCCAACGCGACCCCGGTCTGGCCTCCCAGCTTCGCCATGAGATACACAGCGCAGACCGTGTCGACATCATCTGCTCGTTCATACGCTGGACCGGCGTACGGGCAATTGAGAGCAGTCTGCGTGAGTTCACCCAACGCGCCGGGAGTGAGTTGCGCGTCATCACGACCAGCTACATGGGCGCGACGGACGCAAGGGCGATTGAGTTTCTGAACGCCCTCCCCAACACTGCGGTCCGCGTCTCCTACGACACGAAGCACACGCGACTCCATGCAAAGGCATACCTGTTCCACCGCAAGACCGGCTTCAGCGTCGCCTATGTCGGCTCGGCGAACATCTCGAAGGCCGCCCTGAGCGATGGGCTCGAATGGGTTGTGAAGATCAGCGAGCACGAGCAACCGCACCTCTGGCAGAAGACCGCGGCTACGTTCGAGACCCACTGGCATGACCCGCAGTTTGAGCCGTACTCAGATGGCGACAGGGACCGACTGCGCCGCGCGCTCCACGCCGAGCGCACGAGTGAGGATGAGCAGGTTGGCGTCTTCTTCGATCTGCAGCCATACCCATACCAGCAGCAGATACTTGACAGGCTCGCGGCAGAGCGGGAGCTGCTCGGACGCAAGCGTCATCTGGTCGTCGCGGCCACAGGCACAGGGAAGACCGTCGTCGCCGCATTCGACTTCAGGAACTGGCGCAACCGCATGCGGCAGGATGACCACCGGTTCGCTCCGCGCCTGCTGTTCGTCGCACACCGCGAGGAGATACTCAAGCAGAGCCTCGCCACCTTCCGCGCGGTGCTGAAGGACGCCAACTTCGGCGACCTGATGGTCGGGGGACGCGAGCCGCTGCAACGCGACGAGTTGTTCCTGTCGATCCAGACATTCAACAGCCGGGAGATGGCCTCAACCCTCCCCCCGGACTACTATGACTACGTCGTCGTCGACGAGTTCCACCACGCTGCCGCCCCGAGCTACCGGCGCCTGCTTGACACACTCTGCCCGCAAGTGCTGTTGGGCCTCACGGCCACCCCCGAGCGCGCAGACAATCTCGACGTGCTCTCGCACTTCGACAACCACATATCGGCTGAACTGCGCCTGCCGGATGCGATCAACCGTGCACTGCTCAGCCCCTTCCAGTACTTCTGCATCACCGACACGGTCGACCTCAGCGCGGTACGCTGGCAGCGTGGCGGCTACCTTGTCTCTGAACTCGATGGGCTCTATACCGGCAACGATGCCCGCGCCGCGCTCATCGTCGAGAAGGTGCATCAGTACCTGCTCGACCCCGCTACTGCAAGGGGTATTGGCTTCTGCGTCAGCGTGGCGCATGCCCGCTACATGGCGCGCGCGTTCAACGAGGCTGGATTGAAGGCCGAGTGTCTGCATGCCGAGAGCCCCACTGAGATCCGCAATGACGTTCAGCGCAGGCTCAGGGAGATGGATATCAATTTCGTCTTCACAGTGGATCTGTACAACGAGGGCGTCGACATCCCGGAGGTCGACACCGTCCTCTTCCTCCGCCCCACCGAGAGCCTCACCGTGTTCCTGCAGCAGCTTGGCCGCGGCCTGCGCCTATCTGAGGGCAAGGAGTGCCTGACGGTGCTGGACTTCGTCGGCCAGGCGCACCGCAACTACCGCTTCGACCTCAGGTTCAGGGCGCTTCTCACACAACGGCATGCGAACGTTGTGGACGAGCTACAGCAGCAGTTCCCGCACCTTCCCGCAGGCTGCGCTCTGCAGATGGAGCGTGTCGCGGCGCAACATGTGCTCGACAACATCCGCGAAGCGATCCGCATTGGCACCAGGGACCAACTGCAGGCGCGCATCCGTGGCTTCGAGGAAGAGACTGGCAAGCTGCTCAGCCTGGCGAGCTTCATTGAGCATCACGGCCTGGGGATCGACGACGTCCTGCGGCGCGCCTCCTGGGCGCGCCTGTGTGCCAACGCGGGCGTGCGAGAGGACTTCTCCGATCCGGACGAAGCACGCCTCACCAAAGGCCTCCGCCGTCTCGCGCACATCGACGACAGCGACTGGATATCCGCCCTTCAGCGGGCACTGACGACCGAGGGTGACCAGCTTCACCAGAGCATCGATAGCGACACGCTCGAGCGTCAACTGCTGATGGCGCACTTCTCACTCTGGGGGACCGACACGCCCGCCGAGAGTCTCGCCGCATCCGTGGAGCGCCTGCGTAGCAGTCCGGTGATGCTCGGGGAGCTGCTCGAGTTGCTGCAGTTGCGGCAGGAGATGATCCCGGCGGTCACGCCTGCTGCCGATCTGCCATTCGCGTGCCCCCTGCGGCTGCATGCCGGCTACACCCGTGACGAGCTGCTCGCGGCGCTGGGCCACTGGACGCTGCGGGAGCAGCCGCAGATGCGGGAGGGCGTCCTGCACCTGAAGCAACTCGATGCCGACCTGTTCCTGATCACCCTCAACAAGACCGAGCGCGAGTACTCGCCAACAACAATGTATGAGGACTATGCGATCAGCGACCGGCTGTTCCACTGGCAGTCGCAGAGCACGACCTCGGCCGAATCGCCGACGGGTCAGCGATACATCAACCACCGGGAGCGCGGACACACTATCCTGCTGGCAGTTCGGGAGAACAACTCGGAGAAGGACCTCAGCTGCCCGTACTACTTCCTCGGCGCGGCGGATTACGTTTCACACGAGGGCTCCCGCCCGATGAGCATCATCTGGCGGCTGCACCACCCGATACCCGCCCACCTGATCCGGGTCACCGAGCGTCTCGCGGTGGGCTGAGTGCCGCGCTCCCTGCGCCGCACCATGCGGGCAGACACGAATGCACCCCGCTGCCCCGGCTCGGCAAGCCGGAGCAGTGGGGTGTGATGGTTGCTGCTCGATACCCGAGCGGCGTCGGCGCCACTGGGATTGGCTGCGGGCTACATGTCTGAGCGAGGGCGCTTCCTGCCACGCCTCTTCGGCACGCCGGGGGCAGCATCGGGAGGTAGAGCATCGCCATCTGCTGGCTGATCGGCGCCCTCCGTGGTCTCGGCGACGACGGCCCGCAGGTGGTCCAGGTAGTTGACGGCGGGCAGCAGAAACGGCCCGTTGATGCACCCGCCGGTGACAGAGATCAGCAGGCCACGAACGATGCCGTGGAGGATCGACACAGTGTTGTAGCCCAGGAGTGTGTTGCGCTCCTCCTCGGAGATATCGCCGGATACGGTGAAGATGCCCCACACCGTCACATCGATGAGGCGGTACCCGCAGACGCCGTCGAGGTCCTCTGCCGGCCGGCACCTGATACTGAGGCGGACCAGGTGCTGCTCCTCATCGTCGGTGGCGTAGAAGCCGACGTCGGGTTCGACAACGTATGTCTCTTCGACGGCGCGGGCATCCTCCTGGAGCCAGGCGTCATTGAACTCGACGCTCAGACTGCCCAGCCGGTAGCTTCTAAGCTGCAGATCTGCCGCGGTCATCGGTATCGCCGCCCTCCGGGAGCAGTGGTGTCCACGGCCTCGTCCGGGCCTGCGTCGGCCATTGTGTCTGGCAGCTCGCCGTGTGATGGAACGCGGTCGCAGTCGGCGCCACCGACAGCCGCACTTCCATCCCCAACGCCTTCGCGAACCGGACGAGCTGGTACACTGAGGTCTTCTCGGTCGAGTTGAGGAACTTCGTCACATACTGCGGTGACACACCCAACCTGCCGGCCAGGTCCGCCCGCGTGACGCCCTGTGCCTCCATCACGCGGCACAGATCGTCGACGAACTTCGACACCAGCCCGTATGCGATGTACTCGGGATCGTCCGCGAACTCGTCGATCAGATTCTGAAACTCATCTTCTGCGCTACGCATTCTGCCTCCGCTTCCTCTCGCCAACCGTCATCCTTCAGTCGCCCGATTGTTCACGGTACTCACGCTGCAACCGGATCGCGCGCTCGATCTGCCCCGGTGGCGTCCTGTCACTTTTCTTGGAGAAACCATGCGTGAGGACCACGGCCTGGGGGCCATCAAAGAAGCACATCAGTCTTGCAGGCTTGACCTTGATCTCGCAGATGCCGGGCGTGCCCCTCAGCTGCTTCCATTTCTCGGGATTCGCGGGCGGCCCGTACCTTGAGAGATGCTCCAACTCCTTCACGATCTTCTTCTGCTGCGGCTTCGGCAGTCCCAGAACGTACTCAAGCGCATCCGCGCGCTCGCGGTGTGACATCCGGAGCACGTAGATGGTGCACACGCTGCCCCGGACGAGTGGCTCACGCTTCAGCATCTGGGGTGACACGCTATCTGCGGACGGGTGTGAACGACGAGTACCTGATGGCGATTATAAACCTACAGGTTTACTTCGTCAAGGCCGCATCGACACGCGCATTGCAGAGGGCATGCGGACTGTCTGATACTGCATGGTGTTGCTGTTGTGTAGCCGAAGCCTTCCCACGCCTCAGAACGCCATCAAATCCTTCACCACATACACCGTCCCCTGCCACCTGCCGTCATAGTGCAGCCCCACGCCGATGCGGGTGGCGGCGCCGGCCGGGCTGCCCCCGGCGGTCAACGTGGAAGGACCGCGCCCACCGGACACAGCTCAACGCAGAATCCGCAGCTTTCGCACTCCGCACTGCCGGCCCGCGCCCGACACATAAACTGCGCCTCGCAGCGCCCGCATTGCACACACACTCCCGGCACCCTCTGCACGCGGCCGACAAGCGGCGAGGTCCGCGCGAGCCTACACTCCTCGCGCAGGTCTGTCAGCGAGCCCCCCTCGGTCCGAATGAGGTATGACTTCAGGCCGTCCAGGATCTCGCGGACGACGCCCCACCCGCGCACCAGCAGCGCCGTGCACAGTTGGATGGCGTGAGCACCGCGCAGGAGCGCCTCGAGGGCATCGTGCGAGTCGAATAGCCCGCCACCGGCGCAGCGCTCGAGATGGGTGAGCTGCTGAAGTCGGTCCGTGTATGCCATTGTCATCGGGCGCAACCACTCGCCGGCCAGCCCGCACATCTCCGAGGGCGGACCGGGAAGCAGGTAGGAGGCAGGGTCATGCTCGGAGCGCGGGTTCCCGAGGCGGGCGGAGTCGAGGTAGGCCAGGCCTCGGACGCCCGTCTCTTCGCAGATGCGGACGACGCCGGCCAGGTCGAGGTGGATGTTGAGCTTGACAACCACGGGAACGTGGACGTCCGCCACGACGGCGTTGAAGAGGGAACGTAGCCCGTCGCCGGCGGCTGCCAGCGGCGGCTCCAGGGGCAAGTAGAAGAGGTCAAGGTGGATCGCGTCAGCTCCCGCCTCGGCCAGGGCGCCCGCTACGCGGGTCCATTCCACGGGGTCAAAGGAGGGACAGAACACACTGCCGATGACGGGGATCGCCACTCTGGGTTTCACCGAGAGCAGCAGCTCGCGTCCCTCCGCCAGGGGCAGTATCTCCCGCCGGTATGTCGACTGCATCCAGATGCCCGTGCCCGGCACATAGCGCACCTGCCGTCGGTCGGTGCCGGGGGTGGGGCGCTCGGTGTGGGGGCCCACGGACTTGGTGATCACGGCGCCGGCGCCGGCCCTGTCGGCGGCGATGATGCCCGAGGCATGGGCAGTTGGGGGCGACGGGGCGATGATGATCGGGTTCCGCAGGCTGAGACCCCAGAGGCTGGTCGAGAGTCCGTCCATCGGCCTACACACCCGAGCGTCGAAGATGCGACGCGGTGCCGGGACTGACGCCATCTCGCGCGCAGAGGCAGGCATCCTCAGCGCCGCCNNCCCACCACCAACTCGCACATACGACACGCACCGTTACGCTCGAGCAGGGACGGCGCACATAGCGACGCCCCGCCCCCCGATACTGACGGCCGGACGATCGTTGCGCTGTGGATCGACCTCCCGACGGCGGGCCTGCTCGCTCCGAGAGCGACGCGACGCGCGTGCCCGGCACAACAGCAGTCGGTTTGCCTCCTCCGCCCACTCCGACCCTTGTTCATCTGCCCATTTCACTCCCATCCTCATTGCTCTCGACGCGGTCGTCTCCCTGTCGGCCGGTCGCCGCCGCGGGGCGAGCCCCGTGCTGGAAGAAGCCGGCCATGCGCACTCCCATCTCGCGGCAGGCTGCGCGCACCTCCCGCTCGACGGCGGCCCAGTAATCGGGGGAGCGGGACAACTCGGAGAACTGCTCAGACAGCTCGGGGTAGTGCCGCCGAACCACCTCCGCCACCTGTGCCCGGCTCCCGCAGCGGACGTTGAGGGCCTCGAACATCAGGTAGTCGACTGACCCGGCCACGCGGCGGATGATCGCGAGAGGGTCAGTCAGCCCGGGCAGGATCGGGCCGACGAAGGCGTAGGTCGTCAGCCCCGCTCGCTTGAGGGCGGCCAGGGCCTCCACCCTCCTGCTGATCCTGGGGGCGCGATGCTCGAAGCGGCTGCCGACCTCGTCGTCGAGGCTGGTCAGCGTCAGGCCGACATCGGCGGCCTCGATAGCCGCCAGCAGGTCGATATCCCGCACGACGAGGTCTGACTTGGTCAGCACGGAGACGGACAGGCCGGAGCCGGCCAGACACGCGAGCATCTGCCTGGTGAGCTGATAGCGCCGCTCGAGCGGCTGGTAGCAGTCGGTGACGCTGCCCAGCAGCACGGTGCCCGAGTGCGGCCTGCGGAGTTCGTTGCGGAGCAGCTCCGGCGCGTTGACGCGCACGTCGACGAACTCGCCCCATTTCTCGGTATGGCCGGTGAACCGGCACATGAAGCGGGCGTAGCAGTAGACGCAGGCGTGCGCGCAGCCGACGTACGGGTTCAGGCAGTAGTCGGAGGCGGGCAGTTTCGACTTCGTCAGTATCCTGCTCGCGCGCGTTTCGCGGGTAATCATGATCCGTCATCTCCCTGCAGGGGCCCGGGCACGCGTCCAGCCCGGCGAGCCTCGTGCTGAGCCCGTGACTCAGGCTCGTGTAGCCTGGGACTTGCCGCCGCCCGCCATGCGCGCCGTGGGCGGCCGTGAACTTCGACGGCACCGGCACCGAGGGGCATTGACTCGCTCAGTGCAACCGTGTCGGCGGGCCGGGCCGGACGGCGCTTCGCCAGGATGATCGGTGCGGTGACGGCAACGGTTGCCGCAGCGGAGGCGGCCACCATGAACACCGATGACGCCTGTCCGCCGAGGGCGAGGACGGCCGCACACAGCCCGGCTCCCGCGACGTGCCCGACATTCTCGCACAGATCGAGGTCGGGTGCACGCGCGGTTCCTGTCTCGAGGCCCCGCAGTACATACACAGTGCCGCCGCCGAAGCCCGTCGAGAACCACAGCGGCAGAACCCAGTCCGATCCGTGCATCAATGCCAGGCTCGCGAGAGCGAGTGCAGCCAGGGTGTGGCCGGCGACGAGCACGCGCAACGACACAGTGTTGCGGAACAGGGCGGGCGAGAGCACGTACGATACCCAGCCCAGCGCGAAACCCGCCACGATCACGAAAGGCGCTGAGTGCACCTGGTTGCCGATCCGCCAGGGGATCAGGCACGCGTACGCGAAGTAGTGGATCTGGTGAAGGATCATCAGCACCGCGAGGCCGTCGGGCCGCCGATGCGCGTGTGTTTCGGGACGTGCCCCAACTGGGACCTTGAGGAAGAGAAGCGCGATGCCGACCGCGACGGCGAGGGCCGCCGCGACGAGGGGGCCGAAGCCACATGCGGCCAGGAATCCGAGGATACGGGCCGCCCGTTTGGTTGCGGTGGTTACGCGTCCTCCCCTGAGGGTCGAGCGGGCGCCCTGTACGCTCGCAGAGAAGCAGCAGGTGCATGCGACCAGGAGCCAGGGCGCCGAGCAGCTCAGCGCCGCCAGAACAGCCGCCGCGCCAGCCAGGGCGCACAGCGGCATCTTCCCCAGTGCGAGCGGCTTCGGTACGAGATTGCCGCACTGATACGCGAGGGCGAGCAGGGCCATCAGGAGCAGGGGCCCCGATTGCCGCACGGCGTAGACAAGGACCCCCAGTTCGAGCATCCCTGCACAGGCGCTCAACAGCAGGTAGAGCACGGTCTGCCCCCACAGCGAAGGGCGAACTGACGCCACTGTCATACGGTCACCTCCTGGTCGCGCGGCACGCAGATGCCGCGATGCTCCGTGCTGGTGCGGCGAGGCCGTCTGCGGCACCGTGGGAGCATAAGCTGCGAGAAGGACCTCTGCAGACTGTCGCCGGGCGAGGTGAGTGGACAGGCAGACCAGGCTGGTGCCTGGCCCTCGGCCCCTGCCTCAGCCCGTCTCCGAGCGTCGGATGATAGGCGTCGTGATGGCGCGGCCCCGGAGACTGGGCTTCGCGGTCTCCGCGCCGCGCAGCGTGGCCGACCGCACCCGGCAGCGGGAACGTCCGCTCGACACCACAGAACCCACGGTGCGCCGCATCCCGCGACAATACAAACTCGGTTCCCGCGGCAGTGTCACCTCGTGTGAGATTCTCGATCTGGAATTCGAGGCGGAGCAAGAGCGCTACTCTGGCCGAGTCATCGGCCGCCGTGCTCACCCTGGGCGCCTCCCATGCGCTGCCCGCTGGATCAGCCGGCAATCGGCAGTCGGCACAGCCGCCAGGGCGCGCCGTTGAGCGGCCCGCCTACTGAGGTAGACGTCGGCAATCGTGTTCCCGTGGATGCTGCCCAGGACGAACTCAGGCAGTGCCGCACCGGACGGGTCGATTGCCCACGGGCAGTCAGTGACTATGCCGTTGGCCGAGAGGTAGATGTCCCGGGCGCCGCAGCAGATCATGGGCTCACCAAGCAGAGGGTGGAGCAGTCGGTGGAGACGGATCCGGGGGCCCTCGGCTCGCTCGAGGTCGCGGAGGATGTCCAGCGCTACGAGCGTCCCATGTCGCGAGAGCATCTCGTGCGGAAGCACGGAGGCGCGCCCTACGGGCATAAAGCGCAACACCAGCAGGGCCGAGACGCCGACCTCGGCCAGAGCGTCGTAGAGCCTCACCAGGTGATCCCGACTCAGGTTCAGGGATGCGCGCAGCACCAGAGCCACCCCGCGCACGAGGTGCGATTGCCGCATGCGATCCAGGGCGGCCCAGGCATCAGGGACGCTGCGTCGGCTACGACACGACACCCGGCCGTCACGCACAGTCTCGACCGTCAGGTACACCTCGCCAGCCGTCCTCTCCAGCACCTCCAGGGCCGCGTCGTCCAGCAACGTGCCGGTGGTTGAGACTGACACCGCGTCACGCCCGACCACTTGGCTGGACGCCGTCACGACCTCACGCCAGCAGGGGAACGACAGCGGGTCACCGCCCGAGAAGTCGAGGCTCACATCGCCCAGTCGCCTGAGGTCGTGTATGGCCGCGATCAGCGCATCCGCGCGGGCCGTGTCCTCAGCAGCAGCGGCGGCGAGCCCCCGAGTGCATCGGGCGTTGACAGCGCAGATACTGCAGGCGTGCGGGCAGTCGAGCGTAAGACTGACGATTGCCGACACCGGCCTCGTCACGGCCTGACCGTCGGCGACCAAGGCCCCAGACCCGCATATCGCGGCTCCGGCAAGCTGTCGCATACTGATTCCACCTCATCGTCCCCCCGCCGCGGGGCACGGCGGGGGAGCAGTCTGGGTCCGCAATCTCATGTGGACGGGCTGTCGCCGGCCGCCCGTGCGGTGGGACGGGCACGCCCCTGGCTGGGCTCTGTACCGCAACGGGCGGAGATGGCAGGCGCGGCAGATCGGCAGCCGCCGGACGACTTGTCGGCCTGTGGTTGGCCCGACCAGATCAATGGGCGCGTGGCGCTCAGTGACGTTGGCAGGGACCGCGTGAAGAGCGGTGACAACGACGGCACCGCCGTAGCCCTCCGTCCGGCTCAGCGAGCCGGACGAGTCGGGTGCCGTCTGTCCTCGCGCAGGGCAGACGGGCTCAGAACGCCACCAGGTCCTTGACCACGTACACCGTCCCCTGCCACCTGCNNCCGCGCTGCTGAAGCGCAGAATCTCGCGGATCATGGGTGTGTCGGGCGGCGCGGCGACAGATACTCCCCCACCGACTGCCTCGACGGCAGGCGCCCAGAACACATCCGCGTACGCCGCCCAGCCATCATCTGCCCAGAGCCGGTAGCTCCCCTGCAGAGACAGCGTGTCGGTGTGGGTCGCGTAGAGCACGCCGATCGCGCCGAGCGACCGCTCGGCGGGAGTGTCGGCGGCGGAGCATGCCGCCAGTGCCGTCAGCAGCAGCGGTACGACAACGAGTGGCGATACTCTCCTGCACATGTATGCTCATCTCCTTGACTGTGACTGGAATACTCACGATGCGGGTGTGTCGGCCCGGCGCACGTAGACCGTTCCGGCGGCGATGTCGTCGGCGATGACCTCGCAGCCGAGCGACTCCGCCAGCGGGCGGAGATCACAACGCGTGACACCGTTCTCGATTGCGGCATTGCACGCCACCGGCTGACTGCCCGGCAGCAGCACAATGCGGATGGTCGGGTCGGGATGCTCCATGCGTTTGCTCACCTCCCGTCGCGCCCACTCGCGGCTGATGCGGTTGCCCGGGCACGACTTGTAGGCGACATCGCGATGCAGGAAGAGCCGCTCGGGGGCCAGCTTGTAGCGGGTGTGGACGGCTGCGAGCACGCGCAGGGAGACCTCCAGCGCGGGCGGGATGGGGTCGATGGCCTGCTCATCGAAGTCACCGATGGTCTCGATGCCGAAGCCGTGGTGGTTGAGCCAGTTGCGGTCCGGGTAGGCCAGCTCGCGGACATCGGCAGGCACATGCGACCACGACTTGCTGATATGCGCGTGAGCGTAGTTGTTCCACGACAGCGGCCGGGCGTTGTAGACCTTCCCATCCGGGGCGGCATACGCATTGGCGCCGATGTCGCGCCAGCCGCAGTTGTGGATGTGGTATCTGCGGATTGCGTCGATGCTGATCGGGCCGGTGTAGTCCTTCGCCCGCGGCCGGTAGGTATGGTGTAGCACGGTGGCCTTGATGCCGTAGCGCGGCTGCTGCGCGGGGAGGTAACGCTCGATGAAGTCACTGACCGTGTAGGCGCGAATCTCAATCATGGGGGACCTCCGTGGGGTCTTTCGGGGCAGACGCCGACCCGCTTGCGACGCGGCTGCTCACGGCTTCGGCAACCTGCCCGGGGATTGGTCAGTCGTGGGAATCGTCACGTGTGGTGATGCGGGAGTGTGCGGGCCGGACGGGGGCCGGCGCGGTTCGCTGGCGGGGTCTCCATTCCGAGCAGGTGTCCGTGTCGGCGACCACCCGGCCGTGGAGCCCGCACCGCCGCAAAATGTGCAACTCGTAGACGGCCTGGTGGCCATGCCGACAGGTGCGGCAGGTTCGGTCCATCGTTCTACTCCGGGGATCAACGGCTCAGGGGTGCTGTCGGGAGAAGAACAGCTCAGGACGCTGCGGTGCTGCTGGTGTCAGTCGAGAAGAGGTTGCGCCAGAGGGTCTTGGCGCCGAGCTTGTCGGTGGTCTCGTGGTAGCCGATTGCGGAGAAGAAGATGCCGACCCATGTCGCGGCGAAGCTGCCCCAGCCCTGGGGGGCGGCGACGATGGTCAGCGCCAGCGCCACGAGTGCGGCGGCCAGCAGCTTCTCGACCTTCTCCTCATCGGCAGGCTGCCAGAGGGAGCGCTTGACGATCTGCAGGATGACCTCGGCAGCAATGCCACCGATGATCCACACCTGCCACTGCTCGAGTGCACAGAGGAACTCACGGAGTTCGTTCATGGTATCACCTCCTTTGCGGGGGGGAAGACGCGAGGCGGGGCTGCGTCGGTGGAACGCAGGCAAGTGGGGAGAGAATGTCGCGGGCGTGGTGGGGAAGGCACGGCAGGAGACTGCGGAGTGCGGTCGGGGCGGCGCGCGACGCGTGGAAGGCGCGCTACTCCGCTGCCACCCATTCCAGCCGGGGACGCAGGTGGTTGAGTTGATCGTGCCGGAGCAATCCGTCGTGCTGCAGGCGACCGATGATTACGGCCGGGGCCAGACGAAGCTCGTCTGCGAGATCCGTGACTGCGCGCGGGGTGAAGTCGGGGGCAAGGGCCCGTGCACGGGCGTACTCATCGGTTGAGAGAAGCGCCGCGGCTGCAAACTCGTCGGCCTCAGCTTCTTCCTTGGTGCCCGCCGTGTTCTCGGTGTCAATGAACTCCTGGCGCTTGCCGTGGAGCAGAATGTGGCCCAGTTCGTGGAAGAAGCTGAACCAGAAGATGTCGATGAATCGACCGCGTATCGTGAGCTGGACGAGTGCGCGGTTGGAGTTGAGCCATCGAGCCGCGCCGTTCACGTAGGTTCTGGACAACCGGGGGACGACCACGACCGCAACCCCACACTGCGCGCAGATGGTCTTCAGGCGAGGCAGGAACTCAGCGGGCTCCAGCGGCGTCAGCGCGCGCAACGTCGGCAACGCACCGCGGAGTGCAGTCTCGTCATAGTTCTGTGTCTCCATGTTGCGGGCTTCGAGTTCCCCCCTGCGCAGCCATGCTGCCAGTGCAGGCGGGTCAGGCTTCCTCCCGCGTGCGGTCCGATAGGCTGCGGCATGGACATCCCGAATCACCGTGAAGCTCTCGACGCCGAAGAAGCTCAGGAGGTTACTGGTTCTCTCGGTGGCATTGCGCGTCTCGGGCACCCACCCGCGCTTGGCCATTTCCGCGTAGGGGAATTGCCCGGCCTGCTGCGCAAGCCCCTCAATGCGCTCCTGCTCAGTGAGGCGGGCAAGCGCCTCCCGATAGTTGGCCTCCAGGTTGTTCCATATTCGTGCGGGCACGCCCAAGACCCGCTCCAGTTGCAGCGCCGTTTCTGGAGTGACTGCTCGCTTCCCGTTGATGATCTCACTGACGCGGTTCTCCGGCCGACCCATCCGCAATGCCAACTCCGCCTGCGTCATACCGAGCGCAGCCAGTGTCTCACGAATAGTCTCTCCCGGGGGGATCGCGTAGTCCGGCACCAGGTCCCCGTATGCTCTGCTCATCAGTGGTAGTCCTCCACATCACGTATTCGCACGGCGCGCACATCCTCCTCATTGACGTCACCGCCAATGATCTCGGATCGAAGCTCATCCCACGGCTCGACGATGATCCGCCAGTTCTTGGTCAGGTCCATTGCGCACTGGCCCAAGCGGTCTCCCGTCAGTTGGTGGAAACGCGCGCCCGGAATGAGGCGCAACTCTGCAAGGACGTCAACGCCCCTGATCTGCTCGATTCTGAGACGCACTTTGCCGGCTATCTGCCGCCCCCAGAGCCTGTCCCCATCCTTCTGCAGATTGCACGCTTTCTCCAGTGTACGCGTCCGATACACGACCCGCATCGGCCTCGCCAACTCACACATCTATTATAGACATCTTTACACTTGGTGTAAACCATCTTCGCCACACAGTAGCGAGCCGCACTTCAGATCTGCACTCAATGGCCTTCCTGCTATTCGCCGTGATGCGCGAATACCCTCTGCTGTGCTTGAGTTGGTATATGCACGCATCCCGCCCAGAGCTGCCGCGTCTCAGTTGGCCACAACAAGCAGGCAAGTCTCCCCGCCCCTCGCGGCGAACTGCACTTTCGTCCAGACTGCCGTGCGAGCGCAACTCGCATCACAGGAGGCTTCGCGGGGACTGCTCTCCCCCACATCACCATGCACTTCAACCAGGTCAAGTACCAGGACGCGGCAACGAAGAGCTACATCGGCAGCCCCAGCATCATCCGGCTCGGCAACGGTGACCTGCTGGCGAGCCATGACTACTTCGGCCCCGGCTGCCCGCGCAACCACGAGAACGAAGAGCACCTGCTCAGCCTCTACCGCTCCTCGGATGACGGCGCCACGTGGAGCAATCTCACCCACGTCGCCGGACAGTACTGGAGCAATCTCTTCATCCATCACGGAGCGCTGTATCTGTTCGGAGTCTCGCAGCAGTATGGGAGCATCGTCATCCGGCGCAGCGAGGACGACGGCCACACCTGGACGCACCCGATGGATGAGCGCTCGGGGCTGTTGTTCCGTGGCGGGCCATATCGGGCGAACCCCAACTACCACTGCGCGCCGGTGCCGGTGCTGCTCAAGGACGGATGGCTCTACCGCGCCTTCGAGGACTGTCTGGATGCGCAGTGGGGTGTCGGGTTCCAGTCGTGCGTGGTCGCGTGCCGCGAGGGTGCCGACCTGCTCGATGCGCGCAACTGGGTGATGAGCAACAAGGTGGCCTTCGACCGTGCCTGGCTGTCCGCGGACTGGCCGCCGCTCGATGTGCCGGGGTTTCTGGAGGGCAATGTGGTTCAGGCGCCCGATGGTCAGATCTACAACATCCTCCGCTGCAACTCGATCCCCGTGGTTGGCAAGGCCGTGATGCTGCGGGTGATTCACGAGGGGGCGTCGGCGGGCACGGAGGGCTCAATGCGCCAGGAGTTCTCCCGGATCATCGACTTCCCCGGTGGGATGAGCAAGTTCACGATACGTCGCGATGCAGCGACCGGCGTCTATCTCACCATCTCCAACAACAACACCGACCCGGCCTACGCCAACCAGCGCAACGTGCTCTCGCTCCACAGCTCGGAGGACCTTCTGCACTGGACGCACCGGAGGACACTGCTCGAGGATGATCTGGGGCTGCCGTGGGAGCAGTCGATTCGGCTGACGGGCTTCCAGTACGTGGATTGGCAATTCGACGGTGATGACATCATCTACCTGGTGCGGACGGCCTATGACGGGGCACACAACTTCCATGACGCGAATCGGTTGACATTCCACCGGCTGGAGGACTGGCGGGGGTGTATCGCGCCATAGCGGGTAGGTCGGCCATCCTGGCCGACATCGCGGCGTGACGTCGCCTCGCCGGGGGGGGGGTAGGTCGGCCATCCTTGGCCGACATGCCGACGTGACGTCACACACCGTCGGGCTGGATGCCCGACCTACCCGACCGTACTCTGCTGCTCAGAACGGACTCCTCGCCGGCGGCGGGGGCGGAGTGACCTCGTCGCCCGCGGCCATCGGCTCGTCGCTCCAGTCGACCCGCCACGGCGGGCGGCGCCGGAACTCGCTCTTGAACTGGTTCTGCAGCACCCCGCGCTTCTCGAGCTGAATCATGCACGCGCGCACGCAGCCGAGGCCGCCACAGATCGACTCACCGGTCTTATACAGGTTCGGCGGCTTCTTGTAGAAGGGGTTGATGTCGGCCTGGCGGGAGTTGCTGCTGCCCGGCAGATAGAAGCCCTCCTCGCCCTCCTCGACCTTCTCGGCCCCGCGCAGCCCGTAGCTGCACGCGCCGCAGTCGAGCTCGCCCCACTCGACCTCACGGCCGCCGAGGGCGACCTTCACGGTGCGCTCGGGGCTGATGGCGTGGGCCGGGCAGGCCTTCACGCACGCCATGCAGCGGTTGCACAGCTTCGGCCCGTCGTAGATCGGGTCGGCTTCGAGTTCCGCCTCCGTGATGACAATGCCAAGCCGCTGACGCGGGCCGAACTGCGGGGTCAGGAAGACCTTCGAGTAGCCGAATTCGCCGAGGCCCGCGAGGTAGCCCGCGATGCGCAGGTGCACCATGACGTCGGGGTTGGCTTGCCCCGGGCGCGTCGGGCGACTGTACTCAGCCCGCGGGTTGCCCTCGTTGTCGATGGCGCGCCAGTCGCTCTGATGGCCGTAGGGGATGGCCTCATAGCCGTAGTCCTCGATGGCCTTGGCGAGGTTGATGACGACCATCGGGATGTACAGATACGTCAGCCCGCCGTAGCCCATCGAGGAGTAGTTGCTGAAGAAGGTGCCCTCCTCGACTCCACGGAGGCTTCCGCGGTTGACCCGGAATGCCATGGCGATGACCGACTTGGCCTCCGGCATGATCTGCCGCGGGTCCATCTGCAGCGGCGCTCCCTCGAAGCGGTCGATGGATGCGATGCCGACCGCATCCGCGCCCAGCGAGCGGGCGTATGACTTGACTTCCTCTGCCGTCAACATGCCTGATCTCCCCGATCCTGCGCCGCCTGGAGTTCGGCGGCGGCTTGCACTACATGTGTGATGTGCTGCTGCCAGACGTCCTCTGCTACCTGCTGCTCGCGCATGCTCGCACCGAGCACGGCGATGAACTGCTGGTTGGGGTCATACACGGGCGCGGCGACGAGGTAGGCATTGGCGCCGCCGAGCTGCGGGGTCGCATAGCCGGTGTCGCGGACGCTCTGGAGGTACTCATCGAGCTTCTCGGGCGTCTCCCAGAGGTGCGCGCCCTCCTCCCAGAACGGGTGGCGCCTGCGGTACGCCTGCCGCTCGCTCTCCGTCCAGAAGGCCTGGAAGGCGAGGCTGCACGCGCTCGTATAGGGCTGCATGACCTGTCCGCGCGGGCGCTGCAGCACATCGGGCCGCTCCGGGCTCATGCGCATGACGACCTCGACCTCGCCCGCGGGCGCCTGCGCCAGCACGACGGTGGCGCGGTGCTCATGGAGGTGCTCGAAGACCGCCCGCACGGCATGCTCGGCGCGGCTGAGCACGGACCGCCTCAGGTAGCGATCCGACAGGTCGAACACTTCCGGCCCGAGCGAGTAGAGCACGGGCCTGTCCGTCTTCTCCGCAAAGCCCGCCGCTACGAGCGTCTGCAGGAGCTTGTAGAGGGTCGGCTCCTTGAGACCCGTGGTCTCGGCGAGTTCCCGCAGGCTCAGCGGATGGTCGGCGGCGCTGAGTCGTTGCAGGAGGTCCAGTCCCCGGAGCAGGGATTGGACGACAGATGTGTCGCGGCCGTCTACGAGAGCTTCTTTACCCATAGCAAAGCTTTCTTTATGATAGAGAACACAGATAGTATGCCACGGGCACGGGGATTGTCAAGGGGCATGGGAGAAGGGACCCCGGCGCGTTGCATGGGAGCATACGCGGAACGGAGGATCAGGGGTTCGGTACGCGGGAAACGTGGAGTGCTGCGATCGCGTCAAGGCACTGGTGGAGGCACGGCGGAGCGAAGACGAGCTACCACTTCGACAGCTCGATGAGGGCCTCACGGTTGCGTTCGATGTGTGCTTTGGCCGCGCGCCTGAGTATTGCACGGTCAGATGCCACATCATCGGACGCCGTTGTCGAGGAACCGGCGTCAGGGCACTGCCCTGTCTCGGGAGTCGTGGGTGTGGTCTCAGTTGGAGTTCGCTTCACGGGCTCTGGCATGTTACGCGCCCCCATGCGAATATGGTCTTCCCCTGATACGTTCGACGCGTTGCGGGTGTCCCGCGTCGCTACTGGGACCAGTCCCGTTGGCCTCACGCCCCAACTCAGCGGTCCATCTGCCGCGCTGCCGTCTGATCACGCTACTGCGGCAGAGCAGGAGGTCCACTCGGTTCGGCCAAGCCCGCCGGTGGGCACGGAGGAGTGGCCTCGATCTCGGCTGCGAGAGTCTCGGCAGTCACGATCCTCGCCGCCGCTCGAGACTCTGCGTCACAGATAGCATGCAGCTTTCGCCGCAAGGCTATTCGTTCCTTCTCGTTAGCCCATGCAGTCAAGTACCATGGGGTGCCACGGTGGCCCACCTCAACCCAGACCACCAATACGTAGGCAAGATCAACAGACTGGAAACTCGTAGGACTAACCTTGCAGCTGCACAACTTGCAGTGCCCCGCGTGCTCATCGGCGTCGCACCACTCGGCCACATCAAGGGAACTGACATACGGGTGCCCATGGCCATTCCTCCAGACATTGTCGACCTGGAGCAGTGTCCCGCCCACATAGACGCGGCAATCGTGGTGGATATGGGTGGGTCTGTTCGCAGCCAGACGTGTCAGGGCCGCGACCACCAGGAACTCCCATGTGGCCCCAAGCAGCAGCTTGGCTTTGCTGCTGTTACGCATATACTTGTAGATGTCGCGCAGAGCGCTCTTGCATGTATCCAGGTCATCCCGGCTCACGCCGTCGGGCACGAAGTCAAGCGCACGCATGTCGCCGTCAAAGGTCTCTCTGAGTGCATCGCGGTCGCGACAATCGGTCAGAATGTAGCCGACAAACGGGAGCAGCCGTGGCTCGTGCTCTACCACATGTTTGCAGAGGCAGGTAATCCTCTTTCGGTCGCCGCCGTCAAGCTCCCGGACATTCCATGATCGGGCGTCCCTGAACTCGACTCTCGGCCTAACCGTCCGTTCTTGTTGGTCCATCGTCTTCCAATAGAGACTCGGTGTCGTACTCCAGTACAGTTGGGTCGATGTCGAGGGCGCCAACGCCGGCTTCCACCAGCATGCCGTTGACGACACTGACTGCCTTCTCCTGCAGCACGGGTACAGCGCGCTCCGCGACGGCGGCGGGTTCTACATCCGGTGCCTTCCAGACGCTCCGAACTATTACGCCCCCGTCCAGAGGGAAGCCAACACTCGACTCTTCGTCCGCGGGCGCACTCCTGAAGTTGAGTTCGAGGTCGAACAACAGATGGTCCTCGATCTCACGGGTCCGGTACACCCACCGGATATTCAGCGTGCTCTCCCGAATGCTCCGGGGGTTCACGACACCGTCCCCAAGCTTGGCGCGCTGCTGCACGACGAAGACGCGTTGTAGTGCTGCCGCGTCATGGTTGCTCATACGGTATACCCCTCAGGAGCCGTTCAGTTGTCTCTGCCACCGCATGCCATCCGTGAACTGGATCGCGAGGCGAGCGCCCGTGCCGCGCCACACGGTGGCGGACGTACCGTCCGCTCCCGTGTGCGTCAGTTCGCCCGCCCAGAACTCCGCCTCAAACCGCGTTTGGCCAGCCCTCACGAGTGCATGTCGTTCGAGGCGGGCACGTAACTCTTCACCAGCGCTCAATAGCTCGTGTGCGGCTTCGTCCACGTCGAGTTCGCGCCTTGGGTAGCGGCGGAACAGTGCGCTAATGACTCTCACCACAGGTGGTTCCTGGGTGCCCCCCGTACCGTCTGGTTCCAGTCGCTTCAGGCGTCTCTCAAGTATCTCCATGAAGACGTCCAGGTCCGAGAGGCTGGGGATCGAGACGGCACGAAACAGCTCCGCAACCTCGTCGACTGCATCGCGGATCGCGACATAGGCAAAGGGCTCCGCCGGAACGAGCTTGCCAGCCTGATGGACGAACAGTCTGAGTTGGGCGTGGCTATCGGTATCCTCCCCGATCGTGCGTGGGAGGTCAGGCAATCCGCAGGCCGCAGCCAAGTAGTGATCGGCAAGGCGCAAGAAGGCCTTCGCAAACTTCGCCATCGACTCCATGGCGGCGAGATAGTACACATTCGGGCTCGCGTCTGGTGACAGCAATGGGCGCCAACACCTGTCGCCAGCGATCCGGAGCCGAGCGAAAGTCTTGATCTGACCCAAGTCAATTGTGGCCGCGCCCGCAGCCACAGGCTTAGAGACCGGGGAGGCACCCGGGCAATCGATGCTCATTCTGCTCGTTCTCCCCTTTCCCGCACATCAACTGCGCATCCGCCGTCGACAGCAAGCTCAACTGCGCCCGACACATCTCGACAGTCCCCCCACTCAGGACCTGGAGCAGGCCGAAATCGTGCTAACACGTCGTGATGCCCGCGTCGCCTTGGGCGCGAGTGCTCCATCGCCTTCTGCGTAGGGGTACTGCGAGGTCTGACGTCGGAGCCCGCTGCGCTCGTTCCATGCGTAGCGGGCGCATGACAGCCATCAGTAGCATACAGCATTGCACAGACGTTCTGCAATATCTGCGCCACGCTGCGACCCGCACTTGTCAGTTCCCCATCCTGTCCACCTTCTCCTCCACCCGCTTCAGCGTCGCCTTGATCCACGCCAGTTCCGCCTGAATCTCGCTCCTGGGGCAGTACATCGCGTCCAGGTCGGTCTTGGACAGGTGAACGTTGTCATCACCCAGGTGATCCTGCAGCGCCTGCACCTGCGTGCCCCACGCCACCGCCATCCCGGCCACCAGGCCGATGAGTGTCAGTGCCAGGCCCAGTGTCACCGTGCTTGCCCGCGATATGTTGAACCCACCGTTGCCGTCTGGCTTCAGCATCGCCTCTCACCTACTCCGCCGGAATCATCGTGCGCACATCCGCCACGCCCTCGAACAGCGAGAACGCTGCCCCAGCCGGGAAGTCGGTGCTCCCGGAGGGGAATGCAAAGTACATCTCCCAATCCTGTCGGCCCGCGACCAGCGTCGCCGTCTGCGTCGGGCTCAGCCGCGCGGTCACCTTCCCCGAGGCCGCGTGCTCGGCCAGGTCGAAGCACTGCACCGTACCCTCACTGTCGCGGAAGCGCAGTTCATACGCCGTCGCCTGGGAGAAGTCAATCGCCTGCGCGGCGGCGCCTTCGATGCTCAGGCTCACGGTGAAGCGCTCCTCGAAGCTCCGGCCGCGGTTGACGCGGATGTCTCTGCGCACCGGCAGGTCGGCGAAGTCGGCCGTGATCGTCTCGCTCATCGTCTCTACTCCTCCATCCTCAGGCTGTCGGGGCTGATTTCGAGCACTGCCCGCTGTCGCCGCAGCCCGACCAGGGCGCGCCCGCGGGCCATGTCGGTCAGCACGCGCGTTCTGCTCCGTACCTGCAGCAGGCCGACCCGGGGCAGGGCGCTCCCGCAGGAGTGCCTGGGCTCCCGAATCAGGATCGGCAGCCGCTCGATGTCCATCCCCGGCGGCCACACGTACACCGGCGGCGCGTTGAGTGTCACCACATTGAAGGGGGCGTTCATGCCTGCTCGTCCTCCCGCGGCTGATCCTGCACATCCCACGCGGGCTCTCTCAGCGCCGCCTGGATGCCCGCCACCAGCTCGGCCGCACGGCCGGGAATCTGCGCGTTGTCAATGATGTGCGTCAGCGCCTCGACCTGCTCCCGTGTCAGCTCATACAGCGTCATGTGCGCCCCCTATGACACATCGGTGATGATGCCGCCAACCACGGTCACCGTGTCGCCGTCGGCGTTGGTGAACGTGCCCGACCAGCCTACTGCCCCGCCGGAGCTGTAGCCGGTCGCATCGATCGTCCCATTGACCTGCACGTCGCCGCCCAAATACGCGGCGGTGTTGCTGCCCGCGCCGCCCAGGTCCTCGACGTAGATGCCGTACTGGGTGTCCGCCGCCCCGCCTCCGGTGATGTCGGCGACGTAGAGCCCGTAGCGCGTGCCGATCCGTCCGCTTGCCTTGTTGGTGTAGGCAGCCGCAAAGTAGTTGTATCCGGTGGCGATATCGCCATCCTGGGTGCTGCCGCCGTCGTTGCGCAGGAGGCTGTAGACCACATCCACCTGGCCGACGTTGCCGCTGCCGTAGTGCCAGCTCGAGGCGCGGATCGCGCTCATCCGGAACAGGTCTCCCGTCGCGCCGGCGGCGGTCTCGGTATTGCCGAGGATACCGTAGAGCAGGCCGTTGGGCGAGCCGTTCCGGGAGCTGCGCCACCTCGCGGTGAAGCTCAATGCGTAGTTGCGCAGCGACCCGGTCAGCGGCCCGGCGGGCTCCAGCGTGGTGTCAACCGCGATCCCCCGCACGTTGCCGCTGGTCTGGCCGAACCGCTCCGCGACCCCGAGCACCGTGCCCGCGGTGACGGTGGTCTGACCGAGCGCCCCGTGCCCGGTGGTCTTCAGATCGGCGCTCGCATCAGTCCAGTCGATATGCTCATCCGGCTCGTAGTTGCCGAGGATATTGTGGTCGATCTGCCCGCCGTCGCCCCCGGGCCCGTGATCGTGGCTGCCGATGACCCCCTGCATCTGCTCAATGATCCCGGCGGTCAAGAGCAGCCGCACCGCATCGCCGGAGGCGTGCTCACCCGCTCCAGTTCCCTCCGCCCCGCGCGTGACATCGAGAACGTTGCCTGCCGAGGAGCTGACCTCGAGTATCTCCATGCCGGGGTCATCGCCCGGATCGGGATAGCTCTCCGAGTCCCACACCGTCAGTCGATAGGGGAAGCCGGCGGGGAACTCGGAGGCTGCATCGCTCACCGCAATCTGCATATCGCCCGCCCCGACGTCGGCAGCGAGCAGATCGGCGGCGTTGTTCTTCGTCTGTAGCCACTCAGTCGGCATCAGCGCTCACCGCCCCGCCCGTGCCGGAACTGCGGGGCGAGCACGCGGTCGCAATCCGGGCAGTAGGCCAACGGGTCCAGCGGCCCGCAATGCTCCCACGCGGTGCCGGGGTAGTGCAGCTCCCTGTCGCGCCGAAAGCGCGCCGGGCAGCCGTAGACGATCGCGCCGGGAGCGACATCTCTCGTGACTGTCGCGCCCATGCCGACGGCGCAGGCCTCGCCCAGCCGCACACCCCCGAGCACCTGCGCACAGGCGCCGATGATCACGCCGTCGCCGACGCGCACCGCCTCCGGCGAGAACTCTGCGCCGGGGTTGGGGTAGGGGTCATTGCTGAGGAACACCGCCGGGCCGATCCATGCCCGCTCCCCGATCTGCGCGGGGTGATGGAGCTGCGCGCCGTTGCCGATCCTGGCATTGTGCCCGATGCGGCACTTCGGGCCGATGTGCGCGAGGTCGCCGATGCTCACATTCACGCCGATCTGGGCGTACTCGCGGATGTGCACCCAGTTCCACACCCGGCAGGGCCCCCGGAACTCGACGCCCTCATCGATGACGCAATGGCTGCCGATGCACACTCCCGGCTGCAGCACCACATCCGGCCCGATGATCGTGAAGTGGCCGATCTCGACATCATCGGGAATCTCGACACTCTCATCGATCACGCAGTGTCTGCCGATCCGTCCGCTCATCTGCTCACCTGCCTGTTTTCAACTGCTCTCCACGCACCCAGCATGCGTCCCACATACAGCTCCGGAGCGCAGACCACCGCCGACAGCTTCTCGGCGGGCACGGTCCCGCTCGCGATCCATGCGCCCACGAGGTCTTTCACCCGCTCGTCATGCCGCCACCGTCCGACCGGGCTGCGCGCCTGCGCGTAGGGGCTCAACCGCTCCCGGAGGTAATCGGGCATCTGGTACTCAGCGCCCGCCTCGCTGATGTCGGCCCCGATGTGCGTGAATGCCCGCGCCATCGCCGCGAGCATGGTCGCCTCCGCGAACAGGTCCCCGAAGCGCAGCACCAGCACATCCGGGGCATCAGTCATGAGCACGAGCTGCTCGCCCAGCAGGTCGACGAACTCCCAGAGCCGCCGCGCGCCGTGGGCGTCACCCTGCCACTGCAGCGTGCTCTGCCCNNGCCCCGGCGGGAGGTTCAGCAGGCTGGCGAGCTGATCCAGCGGGTGGCGGGCCGTGTAGATGAACCGGCAGTTGGGGAACAACCTCCGGAACGTGTCAATCCGCTGCAGGTAATGCGGGGACTTGTCGCCGATCAGCCGGATGGTTCGGCCGGTCTGCAGCTCGACTGCCTGCCGGTACGCCTCCGCGAAGCAGCGCAACTGCCTGCCGCTCCACGGCTCGCGCCGATGCCAGTCATAGCTGATGGCATCACAGGCCTGCGTCCTGAACCAGCGCGTGCAGAGCAGCCCCAGCACGGAGAAGATGGTGTGGTCCTCACACCCGCAGTAGACCTCCGGATGCTCCGAGACCATCGCCGAGAGTACACTGGTGCCGCTGCGTCCATATCCGAGCAGGAAGAACCAGTCGGAGC
>DPJP01000331.1:2534-7424 GCA_003542955.1 Armatimonadota bacterium | reverse complement strand
GGTTCCGCGGCTGGTCGATGTGCTCGCCACGGATGTCGGCGATGTGATAGGCCAGCAACTGCAGCGGCACCGCCACCGTCACCGGCGAGACCAGCTCGTGCGTCGGCGGCACCCAGATCATGTCATTGGGCTGGGCGGCGACATCGCTCGGATCGGCGCTCGGATCGACACCGGTGCCGACGATCTGCGTGTCGCCGTCGGTCGCCACGGCCACAACCGGGCCGGAGCGGGCCTTGATCTCCATGATGTTACCGATCATCTTCTCGAGGACCTCGCCCTCGACGGCAACGGCAACGGTGAACAGGTTCGGCTCGACCAGGGCGATCGGGCCGTGCTTCATCTCACCGGCGGAGTAGCCCTCGGCGTGGATGTAGCTGATCTCCTTGAGCTTGAGAGCGCCCTCCATGGCGGAGGGGAGGTTCACGCCGCGGCCCAGGTAGAGCGAGTTGGGGCGGGCGGCATGCTTTTCGGCGATGGCGCGAATGTCGTCCTCGCGGTCAAGCAGCGTCTGCACGAGTTCGGGTGCGCGCAGCATGTCCGTCTTCATCGCCTTGAGCAGTTCCGGATCGGCCTCGCCGCGGACCTCGGCGAAGTGCAGCGCCATGAGCATCATCGTGAAGATCTGCAGCGTGAACGCCTTTGTGGAGGCGACGCCGATCTCCGGGCCGGCCTGGATGTAGACCACGCCGTCTGACTCACGCGCGATCGAGCTGTCGACCACGTTGAGCACCGAGACGACCCTGGCGCCCTTGGCCTTCATGTCACGGAGCGCCACCAGCGTGTCTGCCGTCTCACCCGACTGGCTGATGACCACGCACAGCGTGTTGTCGAGCACCACGGGGTCGCGACTGCGCAACTCGGCGGCCAGGTCGGCCTCGGAGGGGATGCGCGCGAGCTTCTCCATCAAGAAGCGCCCGACCAGGCCGGCGTGATATGCCGTGCCGCAGGCGGTGAAGACAACCTTGTGCAGGCCCTTGATCTCCTCGGCCGTCATGTTCAGGCCTTCGAGTTTGACCAGGGCATCGGCGGAGGAGAGCCGGCCCGCGAGGCAGTTGCGGATGGCATCGGGCTGCTCGTGGATCTCCTTGTGCATGAAGTGCTTGTGGCCGCCCTTCTCGGCGGCGTCGGCCGGCCAGGGGATCACGAAGACATCGCGCTGAATCGGGTTGAGGTTCAGGTCGGTCAGCTCGATGCCGTCGGCGGTCAACAGCGCGACCTCGTCGTCATCGATGACGTAGACCTTGTCGGTCTCCTGGCGGATGGCGCCCATGTCGGAGGCGATGTAGTTCTCGCCCTCACCGATGCCGACCACGAGCGGCGAGAAGCGGCGCACCGCCACGAGTTTGTCGGGATCGTCGGCGCAGATGACGCCGAAGGCAAACGCGCCCTGCAAGTCGCCGACGGCGTCACAGACGGCCTTGCGCAGGTCGCCCTGGTAGTGCTTCTGAACCAGGTGAGCCATGACCTCGGTATCGGTCTGGGACTTGAAGACATAGCCCTCGGCGGTCAACTGCTCGCGCAGTTCCTGGTAGTTCTCGATGATGCCGTTGTGCACCACGGCGATTTTGCCGTCGGTGGACAGATGCGGGTGCGAATTCTCGACGGAGGGCTTGCCGTGCGTGGCCCAGCGCGTGTGGCCGATGCCGACGGAGCCGATCAGCGGCTCGGATTTGAGCAGCTCCTCCATGTTGTCGAGCTTGCCGACGACCTTGCGCACGTCGAGCGCGCCGTCGTTGACTACGGCGATGCCCGCCGAGTCGTAGCCGCGGTACTCAAGCCGTCGCAGGCCCGCCAGGCAGATACCCGGCGCCTGCCGTGTTCCGATGTATCCGACTATGCCGCACATTCTGCGATACTCCTTTATGTGCCCCGTCCACTCGGTCCGGGACATCCGTAAGGCGGGTTGCCCGCCTGGTATGCATGTGGGTAGACACACAATGTGCCCCCGCCCGCGGGAGCGAACTTCGCGGGGACGAGGGGCACTATCGGCTGCGTTCACAAGCTCCGGTTCACTGCAGAGCAGGGCGCGGGCGGTGGCTACTCCCGACTCAGCACAATCTGGCCGTCCCTGACATCGACCGAGATGGTGTCGCCCTCGGAGAACTCGCCACGCAGGATGGCGCTTGCCGCGGGGTTCTCGACCGTCTTCTGAATCAGTCGTCGGAGCGGTCTGGCGCCGTACTCGGGGTCGTATCCCTTCTCGCCCAGCCACGCTTCCGCCGCGTCGGTGATCCGCAGGCTTATGTTACGCTCTCGGAGCGCCTTTTGCAAGCGCGCCATCATCAAGTCGACGATCTGCACGATCTCGTCCTGCGTCAGCGCGTGGAAGACGATGATCTCATCAANNCCGGTTCAGGAACTCCGGCCTGAAGGTCAGCCGCAACTGCTCCATCACCTGCTCGCGCATCTGCTCGTAGTGCTCCGTGCGCTTGCCCTCATCCCACTCCGGCTCGGGGGCGGTGATGTACGCGCTGCCGACGTTGGAGGTCATGATCAGCACGGTATTGCGGAAATCCACGGTGCGGCCGGTGTTATCAGTCAGTCGCCCGTCCTCGAAGATCTGCAGGAGGATGTTGAAGACATCCGGGTGCGCCTTTTCGATCTCGTCGAGCAGCACCACTCGGTATGGGCGTCTGCGCACCGCCTCGGTGAGCTGGCCGCCCTCTTCATAGCCGACATAACCCGGCGGCGCGCCGATCAAGCGCGATACCGAGTGCTTCTCCATGTACTCGCTCATGTCGATGCGCACCATTGCTTCCTCGTCATCGAACATGAATTGCGCGAGCGCCTTGGCAAGCTCGGTCTTGCCCACGCCCGTCGGGCCAAGGAAGATGAACGAGCCGATCGGCCTGCGTGGGTCCTTCAGCCCCGCGCGCGCCCTGCGAATCGCCTCCGCGACTGCCACCACCGCCTCGTGCTGGCCCTTGACGCGCTCGTGGATGCGGTCCTCCATCTTCAGCAGCTTCTCGGCCTCGGCTTCGAACATCCTGAAGACCGGGATGCCAGTCCAGTCGCTGACGATCTGGGCGACATCCTCGGCATCGACCTCGTCGTCGATCTCCTCCTTGCCGCTCCATTTCAATTGCGCAACCGGCAGCTTGGCCTCGAGAGCGTCGAGTTCGCGCTTGATCCGGTCGGCCTCGGCGTAGTCGCCGTCGATGGCGGCCTTCGAGCCCTTCTGCTCCAGTTCGGCCATCTGCTTTTTGATGCTCTCGGGCCGCGGCGGGAGGTCATAGGTATCGATGCGCAGCTTGCTGGCGGCCTCATCGATGACATCGATGGCCTTGTCGGGCATGAAGCGGTCCTGGATGTAGCGGTCTGAAAGCTCCGCTGCCGCGACCAGCGCCTCGTCGGAGATCTTCACTCCGTGGTGCTTCTCGTAGTCTCCGCGCAGGCCGCGGAGAATCTCGACGGTGTCCTCAACCGAGGGCTCGTCGACCATGATCGGCTGGAAGCGGCGTTCGAGCGCGGCATCCTTCTCGATGTGCTTGCGGTACTCATCGAGCGTGGTGGCGCCGATGGCCTGCAATTCGCCGCGTGCCAGCGCGGGCTTGAGCATGTTCGAGGCATCCATGGCGCCCTCGGCGGCTCCCGCGCCGACGACGGTGTGCAGCTCATCGATGAAGACGATGATCTCGCCCTTGGCGGCGATGATCTCGTCCATCACGGCCTTGAGTCGCTCCTCGAACTCACCGCGGTACTTGCTTCCGGCGATCATGCCGGCGAGGTCGAGCTGCAGCAGGCGCTTGTCAAACAGCATCTGCGGCACCTGCCGGGCGACGATCTGGCGGGCGAGGCCCTCGACGATGGCAGTCTTGCCCACGCCGGGCTCGCCGATGAGGACGGGGTTGTTCTTGGTCCTGCGCGAGAGCACCTGGATGATTCTGCGGATCTCGTCATCGCGCCCGATGACCGGATCGAGCTTGCCCTCGCGCGCGAACTGGGTGAGGTCGCGCGAATAGCGCTCGAGCGCCTCGTAGGCCGACTCGGCGGCCTCGTCCTTGACCTGGTGGGAGCCGCGGACCTGCTGGAGGGCCTTCAGCACGTTCTCTGCGTTGAGCCCTGCGCTCTTGCACACCCGAGATGCCTGGGTGCTCTCATCCTCGAGGATGGCAAGCAGCAGGTGCTCACTGGCGATGTAGCTGTCGCCGAAGCGCTGCGCAATCTCCCACGCGGCGTCAAAGACCCGCTGGGTCTGTGGCGTGATGTAGATCTGGCCCTCGGAGGCGCCGCCGCCGGAGACCTGGGGGCGCTTGCCGAGGTCGCGCTCGAGCTCGCGCACCAATGCGTCGGCATCGGTGCCGGTGATGTCGAGGATGCGCGTCGTGACGCCGCCCTCCTGCTCCAGAAGCGCGAGCAACAGGTGCTCTGCGTCGAGTTGTGTGTGGCTGTAGCGCTGCAGAATCTGCTGACTGTCGTTGAGAACCTGCTTGGCCTGATTTGTGAACTTCTCGAAATCCATCTATATCACCTCAGTCACGCGTGGTGGCTGACTGCTGATTGTGTTCGTTGAGATGCTGTTGGTGTTCGCCTTGCCGCGGGTGCGGCCGGGCAGGTGCCTGCTAAGCCTCATCCTCCTGCTCGAGCAGCGCTCTGGCGTCCTCGGTGCGGTCCGGCGGAACAAATACTCGAACCGCCTCCAGCTCTGTGTAGATGCCGCGTGGCCAGGCGCCACCCGGGACGCGGAGGGCTTTGATGCCGTTCCCATTCAGGCAGGACACTACCATGTCTGCACGGAAGTCGGCGCCATTGCCGGTGAACGTAGCGATGACCGTCCAGCCGTCAGTCATTCCCGCGGCTCCTCCCTACGCGTCCTCCTCCATCGGCTCCGCCTCATCAAGGCCCCGGAGCAACTCCCGCGCTTCGCCGGCCTGCTCCAGATGCACTGCT
>DPJP01000331.1:0-2495 GCA_003542955.1 Armatimonadota bacterium | reverse complement strand
ACTCTGATCGCGCGGGTGTCCGGCTTCTCCGCCGGCAACCGCGCGGCCTCAATTCCGTGTGCGCGCAGGCGCTCAATGACCATCTCGGCCAGCGCATCAACATTGCTGCCGAGGAACTCGGCAATGACGCTCCATCGCTCCTGCTCCATGGCGCCTCCTCTCGCAACGCCGCCGGTCTAGCGCGGCTCGGAGTCCTCGATGCCCTGGAGGATGCCCCTCGCCTGATCGGCGCGGTCCGGTGGCACAAGGATGCGAATCGGTTCGGCAACGGCTCCGGCGAGCAGTGTCAGCATGTTCTGGATCGGCAGGCGCACCGCCTCGATGCCCTCCGACTTCAGATGCCCGACGGCGATATCGGCGAGCGCCTCCATGCTGGTGCCGCTGAACTCCGCGACCACTTCCCACTCCTGGTCGGTCATGCTGTCGCCTCCGTATCGCGCCGGCTACTCCGGCGTGTCTGCCTCGTAGTCGGCGAGTATCGCCTGCGCGGCGGCAACCTCCACCTCGGGCACGAGCACGATGATGGGCTGATCCGACACCCCGGCCATGATCGTCGCGGGCGCCTGGAACGGAAAGCGCGTCGCGTGGATGCCCTCGGCTGTCAGCCTCGCGATGAGCAGATTGGTCTCCAGATCACCATCCGACCCGCTGAACTGCGCGATCACCTTCCACTCCTGCCTGTCCATGGTGACGCTCCCGTGCTTGTTCTCAGCCCTGGCTCTTCTCATCCTCCGACGTCTCAACAACGCGAATGTGCGCCTCGAAGGTCGCCGGCGGGTTGAGTCGTCTCGGGCCCACCTCGAGGTCTCTGCGCAGGCGCTCGACCTCGTCCTGCAGCCGGTCCACACGCTCGAGCAGGCTCAGGATGATCTCGACCCCGGCCAGGTTGACACCCATCTCCTGGGTCAATCGCTGTATCTGGCGCAGGATTTCTATGTCGCTATCTGAGTAAAGGCGGACGTTACTGGCCGAGCGCCGCGGCGCTACCAGGCCCATCCGCTCGTAGGTGCGCAGCGTCTGCGGGTGGCACTCGACGAGCTTGGCCGCCACGCTGATGACGTATAGCGGTTCTGATGAGTCGCGTCGCACCGGTCACACCTCCAGTTCCCTGTTCTGGTGCTGCTTGACTTCGGGAGGCTACAGGCCCGAGGGCAGGTCGGCGCGGGGGTCCTCGTGGAGGACCTTGTTGAGCGCCTCGATGGCCTCCCGCTGCTTGGCATTGAGTTTTCTTGGTACGCTGATGGTGACCGTGACGTACTGATCGCCGCGGCCACGGCCTTTCAGCCGTGTGAAGCCCTGGCCCTTGAGCCGCAGCCGCTGGCCGTTGCGCGTGCCGGGGGCGACGTTCATGCTCACACGGCCCTCAACCGTCGGCACCGAGATTCTCGCGCCTAGCGTCGCTTCGACGAAGCTGATGGGGACCTCGATGTGAATGTCGTCACCATCACGCCGGAAGTATGCGTGCGGCGTGATGCGGATGACCAGGTAGAGGTCTCCGTTGGGCCCACCGCGGACTCCGCGTGCGCCCTCGCCGGCCATGCGGACCTTTGAGCCGTTGTCCACACCCGCCGGTATCTTGACCTTGATCTTCCGCTCGCGGGCAACCTCGCCCGCCCCGCCACACCTCGCGCACGATCCGGTGATGACCTCGCCGGTGCCCTGGCAGTTTGGGCAGGAGGCGCCCATGCCGAACAGCCCGCCGCCGCTGCTCCGGCCGCTGCCGCCGCAGGTCTTGCACGGGGCCGTCTTGCCGCCGACGCCGTCGCAATCCGGGCACCGATCCGCAATACTCAGGTTGAGCGTGCGCTCGACGCCGCGGTAGGCGTCCGCGAGGGATATCTCGAGTTCGTGCTCGATATCCGGCCCGCGACTCGGCTGCGTCTGGGGGGCGTACGTGCGTGCGCGCCCCCCGCCCGTATACATGTTGCCGAACAGGTCGCCGAAGATGTCGGCGAAGCTGCCGGCCCCGTAGTGGCTGTAGACGAAGTTGGCGAAGTCATCCGCGCCCGCTCCGCCACTGGTCCCGCGCGCCTGCTGATATGCCTGGCCAAAGCGGTCGTAGTCCTTGCGCTTCTCGGGGTTGCTCAGCACCTCGTAGGCCTGGCTGATCTCCTTGAAGCGCTGCTCGGCCGCCGCGTCGCCGGGGTTGACGTCGGGATGGTACTTGCGCGCCAACGCCCGGTATGCCTGCCGGATCTCCTTCTGGGAGGCGCCCCGCTCAACACCCAGCACCTTGTAGAAATCTATGTCACGGGCCATGTGTCGGTTCCTGTTTCAGACGGCATCAGTATTGACGGAACGGGCGCCCGCCGGAGTGTGCCGACGGGCGCACCGTATGATGGCTCTACTGGTCCTCGGCCTCGAAGTCGGCGTCGATGACGTCGTCGCCATCGGGTGAGGGAGCGTTGTCCGCGCCCGATTCCCCGGCGCCGGCCTGCGGTCCGGAGGCGTCGCCCGAAGTGGCGCTCGCCTGCTCGTACATCCGCTGCGAGACT
>DPJP01000022.1 GCA_003542955.1 Armatimonadota bacterium | reverse complement strand
GTGCCTGACCCCAGCCGTTGCTTTCAAAGCCCTGCGTGACGTCAAATCGGGACAACTGTCTCCCGCAGCGCCAAAGTCAGCGTGTATGGGGCTGTGGGGAGTGGGACCTGAGATGTGGGAACGACCAACGGCAAGCGGTCTCACCCGCGGGACCCCACACCGCCTCCCACCGCGCGCCGGGCGAACCGCGTGGCCGCGCATCCGTCAATGACTCGAGCGCCCGGAATGTTTGACGGCGCCCTGCACAGTCAGTACGATGGTGTGGCCTGCATCGCGCAGACGTCCCGCACCGACCACGATTGAAGGCGTGTCTCATGCAGCCGGACAGACGCCCGGCCAGAGCGGATGCCGATGGCGCCGCACAGCGAATCCACCTGCGCATCACCGTGCAGGGCATCGTCCAGGGCGTGGGCTTTCGGCCCTTCGTGCACCGTCTCGCCACTGAGCTTGATCTCGCCGGGCAGGTCCATAACTTCACGGGGGGCGTCGCGGTCGATGTCGAGGGGCCCCCGCCAGCCTGCCACAGCTTCGCGGAGGGGCTCGTGAGCGAGGCCCCCCCAATCGCGGTCATCGAGCACAGCGAGGTCGAGCAGCTTCCACTCGTCGGGTTGACGGGATTCACCATCACCCCCAGCAGAAGCGTCGATGAGGGTGTCATCTACGTTTCGCCGGAGGTGGCCACGTGCCCGGATTGCCTCCGGGAGTTGGCCGACCCGAGCGACCGCCGCTACCTCCACCCGTTCATCAACTGCACCAACTGCGGCCCGCGCTACACGATCATCGCCTCGATGCCATACGACCGCCCTGCCACCTCGATGGCGCCCTTCCCGATGTGCCCCGATTGCGCCCGTGAATACCATGACATCGCCGACCGTCGCTATCACGCCCAGCCGGTTGCGTGCCCTGCGTGCGGGCCTTGGCTGTGGGTGCAGCTTGGCGCCGACCGCATCGAGGGGCACGACGCCGTCACCACCGCGCAGGCCATCCTCACAGAGGGCGGTATTGTGGCAATCAAGGGGCTCGGCGGCTTCCACCTCGCCTGCGATGCCACCAATGACGCGGCGGTGGCCGAGTTGCGCGCCCGCAAGCACCGCGAGGAGAAGCCGCTTGCGGTGATGGTGCCCGATGTCGAGACCGCCCGCGAGTTGGCCGAGTTCAGCGATGCCGCGCTCGAACTGCTGCAGAGCGTGCGAACGCCGATTGTGCTCGCCCGCAAGCGTGAGCCCGAGCGGCTCGCCCATTTCGTAGCCCCCGACAGCGCCGACTACGGCATAATGCTGCCCTATACCCCCGTACATCACCTGCTGCTCAAGCGCGGGGAGCGACTTGCCGAGCGCGCCTTCACCGCACTGGTGATGACCAGCGGCAACCTCAGTGATGAGCCGCTGTGTACCGACAACCGGGAGGCGCTCGAGCGCCTCGGCCATATCGCCGATGCCTTCGTGCTCCACGACCGCGATATCCTCGTCGGCGTGGACGATTCGGTGGTGCGCGACAGCGCGGAGGGTCCGATTGTCCTCCGCCGCGCCCGCGGCTTCGTCCCCTTTCCCATTCGCCTGCACCGTGAACTGCGGCCGATCCTCGCCGTCGGCGGCAACATGAAGAACACCGTCTGCCTCAGCGTCGGCCGCAACGCCTTCATCAGCCAGCACCTGGGCGATCTCGAGGATGCGTCGGCGCTGGAGTTCTTCAGGCATGCCGCCGAGCACCTCGTCGATATCTTCCAGACGCAGCCGGAGGCGATCGCCTGCGACCTCCACCCGGATTACCTGTCCACTCGCCACGCGCTGGCGATGTCCCGCGAGCGCGACATTCCGTTCCTGCAGGCCCAGCATCATCACGCTCACATCGTCGCCTGCATGGCCGAGCATGGCATCGAGGAGCGCGTGCTGGGCATCGCGTGCGACGGGGCGGGCCTCGGCGATGATGGCACCATCTGGGGCTGCGAGTTGCTTCTGTCCGAGTATGCCCACTACAAGCGCATCGGGCACCTCCGCACCGTGCCTCTGCCCGGCGGCGACGCAGCGGTGAAGAACCCCGCCAGGGTGGCGATGGCCTGGCTGCGGCAGGTCTACGCAGATGAGGCGGATGAGATCATCGGCCGGCTGTACACGCCCGATATCGCCGACGGGTGGCCGCTCATCCGGCAGATGATCGAACGTAACCTCAACTGCCCTCTGGCCTCCTCCGCCGGGCGACTCTTCGATGCCGTCTCCTCGATCCTGGGCATCTGTCAGGCGGCCACATACGAAGGCCAGCCGGCGATCATGCTGGAGGGCGCAGCCGAGCCCGTGGAGAATGCCGACATCGAGTTCTCGACATCTGTGCCCGAACTCATCATGGATCCGGCGCCGCTGCTTGGGACTATCGTCGAGCGCCGCCTGGCGGGCGAGTCGGCTCTCGCCCTCGCAGGCCTGTTCCACGCGGGCTTTGCCCAGATGCTCAGGCAGGCGGCGGTCACCGCATGCAGGGCCGAGGGCGTTGACACGGTTGCGCTGTCCGGGGGCACCTTCGCCAACCGCATACTCGTCGAGCGACTGGCGGCGGGCCTGCGGGAGGATGGTCTTCGGGTGCTCCTGCATCGGGCGGTCCCACCCGGCGACGGCTGCCTCTCGCTGGGTCAGGCCGTCGTCGCCGACGCAATGCTGGGGGAGAAGTAGTCGGGGACTGCCCGGGGACTGCCACCC
>DPJP01000162.1 GCA_003542955.1 Armatimonadota bacterium | reverse complement strand
CCTCGGCATCGCGCAACTCGTTGACCCGGGCGACCGACTTCTCCGACCACACTTGTGGAAGGAAGCTGAAGCAATCGCACACGAGCGCGTCGCGGTGGAGTTCGAGGCCGTGCTCGAGCTGGGCGTCGGTCGGCTTGAGGATATCGAGCGCGCGCCGCCTGGCGTTCTGGATGATCCCGTCTTCGGCGATGGCCTTCTCGTAGTCGAACNNGCGGCCATGGTCATCTCCCCTGTCAGCCTGCTGTCTGCATGGTGCGGAGACCCGTTCCCCGCGTGTCTGGCACGGACCTGCGTATGGCTGTGGGCGAAGGTAGGGTCACAGGCCACGCGGAAGGGGGCGGCAGTCTCCATGTCAGCGGAAGGTGGTGAGCAGAGGGAGGTCGCCTTCTCTCTCCAAGCATGCAGTGGATCGGTTTCCCCGATGAGCGCTTTGTTGTGAATGGTCTGGGCTGGTGGGATGAGACCAAGCCCGTGCTGCGGCGTCTTCCGGAACGGATGCAGAGCGTCGTCCCGCCGGCGGTGTGGGACCTCGCGCAGTCACCGAGCGCGGGGCGCATCCGCTTTGCGACTGATGCGACGGAACTGGCAATCCATGTGAGGTACCCGAGCCTGAGGTTCATGACGAACATGCCACGGGTCGGGCAGTTGGGTATCGACCTGTGGGTGGACGGCAAGTACTGGCGGCCGGTCTACCCGCTGGATGAGACCAGCGACTACACGGGCACATTCTTCGAGGGCCTGCCGGCAGAGCGTCGGGAGGTGTGCATGTACCTCGGGCTGTATGCGCCGGTCGAGGTGGTGGCAATCGGCATGAACGAGGGCGCATCGATTGAGCCGCCCGCGCCGTTTGCGCTGGAGAAGCCCATCGTCTACTACGGTACTTCCATCACGCAGGGCGGGTGCGCGAGCCGCGCGGGGATGGCGTACCAGGCGGAGGTCGGCAGGGCGCTGAATCTCGACTACATCAACCTGGGCTTCAGCGGCAACGGCAAGGGCGAGAAGGAGCTTGCGGAGGCCTGTGCCGAGATAGACGCCTGCTGCTATGTGATGGACTTCTGTCAGAACAACCGCACCGCGGCCGAACTGCAGGAGGTCTACGCCCCGTTCCTGCAGACGATCAGGCATCGCAGGCCCGACACACCGATCTTCTGCATCACGACGATCTTCTCGACCGCGGAGGTGTGGAACCCCGCCTCCGAGCACGAGAAGATGCGCGAGGTCATCCGCAGGGTGGTAGAAGACCGCGTGGCTGCGGGCGACAGCAAAATCAGCTTGGTCGAGGGATATGATCTGCTGGGGCCGGATGACCGGCTCGGGCTTGTGGACGCCACTCACCCCAACGACATCGGCTTCATGGGCATGGCGCGCAGCCTCACCCCCGTGTTGCGCGACGTTCTGGGCCTGTGAGGAGAGATCACCATGCAATGGATAGACTTCCCCGATGAGCGGTTAACGGTCAACGGCTTCGCCTGGTGGGATGAGACGAGGCCCGTCTTGCGGCGGCTGCCGGAGCGGATGAAGGGCACGGTGCCGGAGCACATCTGGAAGCTCGCTCACGATCCGAGCGGTGGCCGCGTCCGCTTTGCCACGGACTCGCCTGAGCTGGCCGTACGCGTGGAGTTCTCCTCCGAGCCGTGCCTGCACAACATGTCACGCGTGGGCAACTTCGGCATCGACCTGTGGGTGGATGGGCAGTACTGGCGTCCGCTGTTTCCGCGGGAGGGCCAGACCTCGATGGAGGAGGTGTTCTTCGAGGGCCGCGAGCCGAGGATGCGCGACATCTGCATCTATACATCGGTGCATGCGCCATTGAGCATCGAGGCAATCGGGCTTGCCGATGGCGCGCGAACCGGGCCGCCGGCGCCGTACGCTCTCGAGAGGCCCATCGTCTACTATGGCACCTCGATCACGCAGGGCGAGTGTGCGTGCCGGGCAGGCATGACGCACCCGGCGATTCTCGCGCGGGCGCTCAACATCGACTTCATCAACCTGGGTTGGAGCGGCTCGGGNNGAGCCGGTGATGGCCGAGGCGCTGGCGGAGATCGACGCCGCCTGCTACGTGATGGACTACTGCCAGAACCATGTAACGCCCGAGTCGCTGGAGGCGGTCTACGGGCCGTTCCTGGCGGCCATCCGCGCGCGCCGGCCGGACACGCCAATTATCTGCATCACGCCGATCTTCACTACGCAAGTGCTCTACGATGAGGCGGCGCTGCACGAGGCGCGCGGGAGAGTGATCCGGGAGGCGGTAGCGGCGCGTGTGGCATCAGGCGATGAGCATATCTCGCTCGTCGAGGGAGAGACACTGCTCGGGCCCGGCGACCTTGATTGCTTCATCGATGCCGTCCACCCGAACACCTGCGGGCTGAAGAAGATGGCCGCCGGCCTGGCGCCGACGATCCGGGAACTGCTGGGGCTGTGAGCATCCGCCCATTGAGCCGACTGGAGACACCAAGGAGATGACCGGGCATGAGTGACGCCTGGAAGAGCATCAGCTTCGACACGGGTAGCGGGCTGTTTGAGCTTGTCTCGGAGGACGGCGCCGTCACGCTGTCCTTTACCGGGTGCATCGAAGCAGATGGCAGGAGACTGTCGGGGACGGACGCCGCCGCCGGTGGCGATGGGCTTTCTCTATCGGCGGGAGAGTCCGGTCACGTGGAACTCGCCTTCGGCGCGGGGCTGGTCATGGGCTACGACCTCGCGCTGAGCGCCGACGGGGAGACCCTGGTGGTCGACTGTGAACTGCGAAACGGCTCGGACGCGGCCGTCTCGCTGGGCAAGTGCTGCCCGGTGTGTGTGTTGCCCGGAGTGGGCGGGGCAACGATCTCGGGCGATGACGGTCAGGCCGTGGTGCTGCAGTCGTCGGGTCGGTCGGCGTTGAGCCATGTCTACCGGGCGGCGGATGCAGACCACAATGCCGAGCACAACGTCATCTTCCACCTTGTCAGCAGCGCCGCGAGCCGGGCGCTGCATTTGGGGTTCGTCACCTTCGACCGGATACCGACGTGTTTCATCTTTGACTATGACCGTGCCGGCGGGCTCACCCACCTGGAGGCCGTGTGTGACTTCGACGGGTGGGAGCTGCGAGCCGGGGCGAGCATCAGGCTGGAGACACTGACAATCGAGGCCCGGGAAGACAGCCACGCGTCATTGCACCGCTGGGCCGAGCGCGTCGTCACATGCTACCAGCCGGAGGTCTGGCCGAAGATACCGGGCAGTTGGCTTGGCTGGGCCTGGGTCGACGCCTTCAATGTTGAGAACTACGAGCAGACGGTGCTGCGCAACTGCGACGCGATCCGGCGGCGGCTGCCCGGCTGTGACATAGAGTATGTCTGGGTGAGCATCGGCAACATCGAGGGCGGCCACCCGGGCAACTGGCTCGAGTGGAACACCGAGAGCTTCCCCGGCGGACACGAGTACCTGGTCGAGGAGTTGGCTAAGAGGGACTTCAAGCTGGGGCTGTGGTGCGGGGCGTTCTGGTTCAGCGATCACCTGGCGTCGTTCGAGCAGATGCGCGACGCGTTGCTGAAGGTGGATGGCGAACCGGCCGTTTCGCGGGCGGGGTGGGCGTACGGCGAGGCGGGCCTGCTGCCCCCGGCGCAGAGGCCGAACCTGTACTCACTCGACCCGACACACCCGAAGGCCCGCGAGTTCCTCCGCAACGTCTTCACCACCTACCGCGAATGGGGCGTGCGCTACTACATGCTCGACTTCCTCTATGCGGTCTGGGGCTGCATGGAGTTCAACGATTACCATGACATGTCGGTCATCAAGGGTCCGCAGCTCCTGCGCAAGGGTCTGGAGGTGATCACGGAGGCCTCGGGGCCGGACACCTATCGATTGTCCAGCACGGGACCGACAATCCACTGCATCAAGCACATGGCTGCGTGCCGGATTGGCAACGACTACGGGGAGGGCAGGGCGTTGACGCCCAACTCGTATTTCTACCCGGCGACATTCGTGGTGAACAGCGCCGAGTTCTGGACCTCGCACAAGCCCGCTTCGACGAACATGGCCTGCTCGTACTTCACGCACAACAAGCTCTTCATCAACGACTCGGGTAACGTGATGACGGTCGACAAGCCGATCCCGATGTCGGAGGCGCAGATCACCGCGACGATCTTCGGCCTCTCGGGCGGCCCGGTGATGCTCGGTGATGACATCGACCGTATCTCCGAGGAGCGGCTGTCACTGATCAGGAAGGTCTTCCCGCGGACATCGGAGATCGCCACACCGGTGGACCTGTTTGACAGCCCGTATCCAGGTTACCCGAGGGTGTTCCATCTCCCCGTGAAGACCAATTGGGGAAACTGGGAGGTAGTGGGTATACTCAACTACGACGCCGAGATGTACTCGGGGGAGGTTGAGCTCAGGCAATTGGGTCTTGAACCTGACGGTGAGTACATCGTCTGGGAGTTCTGGAATGAGCAGTACGTCGGGGTTGCGAGCGGGGGGTTGCAGGTTGTGGTGCCACCGCGCAGCGCCCGGCTTTATCGTGTCTGCCGGATGGCAGACCACCCGCAAGTGCTCGGCACCGACATGCACGTAGTGCAGGGGCAGGTGGAGCTGGCCGACGTGACGTGGGACGTCTCGGCAATGACGCTGTCTGGCCTGGCAAGGCGGCCGTCGGGTGAGGTGGGGAACGTGTTCGTGCGTGCGCCGAAAGGCCTGTTCGTGCGGAACCCGGAAGGGCTCTGGATCGCCAAGGACGCCCGGGAGCAATGCCTGATCATTGGGCGGCGATTCCACTTCGGCAGCGACGCGGAAGAGTGGGCAATCGAGTTCGGCCTCCTGGAGTAGGCCGGCGTCCGGGCGGGCGCCGGGTGCGGCCTGGTGAAACTGCGCGTCTCAGAGCGCACACACGGGAAGGATGGGGACGACCGTGGGATTGGAGCAGTACCTGGATCGGGACGACCTGCCGGAGGACCTCCGCGTGGCCATCAAGGCTGAGCTATCTCGACGGGAGACACTCGAGCAGCAGTTCGTCAGTGAGCGTGAGCGACTCGAGACCATCCTGCTCGACATGCCGGTGATGCTGGATGCCTTCGACGAGTCTGGGACGATCGTGTTCTGGAACCATGAGTGTGAGCGCGTCACCGGCTACAGCGCGGCGGAGCTCGTCGGCAACCCCAATGGCCCCAGGCTCCTGTATCCTGACGACGTGTACCGCCGGAGCGTCTTTGCGGAGTGGGATTCCCGCGGCGAGGACCTGCACGGTCAAGCGACGCGCGTCACATGCCGGGACGGGAGTGTCAGGACGATCGCGTGGTCGAATGTGTCGAGGTCGGCCCCGGTACCGGGGTGGTGCGATTGGGCGATCGGCATCGACGTGACGGACCTGGAACGCACCACGCGGTTACTCGAGGCCCAACGGGACCTCGGGATAGCCCTGAGCGGCGCCGAGACGGTGGCCGAGGCGCTCGAACTGTGCATGCTCAGCGCACTCGATGTCAGCGGCTTCGAGATGGGCTTCGCTTACGAGATATGCGACGATGGGATGCGGCACCTGGTGGCCCATCACGGAGTGTCGGGTGAGCTGCTCGACACGGCGCGGGCGGTGGCTCCGGGCATGCCTGAGAGCGCGCTGGCACGGGTCGGGGCCCCGTTCTATGCAACACTGAAGGACCTCGATATCCCGACGGAGCGGATGTCGCTGTATCGGGACATGCGCGCGGTTGCGCTGCTGCATATTGGCTATCATGATGAGCACGTCGGCACCCTGGCAGTTGTGTCCACTGAGCAGGATACAGTGCCGGAGTGGATACGAGCGGCTCTCGAAACGATCTGCTCGCAGGTTGGCAGCGCCATAGCGGGGCTGCGTGCTCGAGACGCGGTGCGCCAGTCGGAAGCCCGCTATCGCGCGATCTTCGAGACCGGCCTCGACGGTCTGGTGCTCGTCGACATGACGGGGCACATTATCGACGCCAACCAGGTCTACGTGGACATGCTCGGATACGACATCGAGGAGCTGAAGGGCATCAGCTACAGGGATCTCACACCGCCGCAATGGCTCGATGCCGAGGCCGACATCATCGAGAGAGAGGTTATCGGTCGGGGCTATTCCGAACCCTATGAGAAGGAGTATATCTGCAAGGATGGCTCGGTCTTCCCGATCCTGATCCGCGCATGGCTGGTCAGGGACGCGGACGGGAACCCGATCGGCATGGCCGGCTGGGTGCGCGACATGACGGAGGAGAAGCGAACCGAGGCGGAGTTGGAGATGCTCGCCCGCTTCCCGGCGGAGAATCCCAATTGTGTCATGCGGACAGACGCCGACGGCAACCTGACCTACGCTAATGAGAGTTCCGGGCGGTTGCTTGCGGCGTGGAGATGTGCGGTTGGTGAGCGAATCCCGGAGCAATGGCGGGAGCAGGTGATGGGGGCGTTGCAGGCGGACCGCATCGTGGAGGCCGAGTGCGACTGCGGAGAGTGCGTCTACTCACTCATGTTCGCGCCAATCGTCGACACGGGCTACGTGAACATCTACGGCGCCGACATCACCAGCCGCGTGGAGGCCGAGCGGGAGCGAGGGCGGCTCGAGGCGCAGATTCAGGCGGCGCAGAAACTCGAGAGCCTCGGCGTACTGGCGGGCGGCATAGCGCACGACTTCAACAACATCCTGGTTGGCATCCTCGGCAATGCCGACCTCGCGATGATGGACCTGGCGCCGGAGTCGCCGGTTCGCAGGCGGCTCGCGGGGATCATCGAGGCTTCCGAGCGCGCCGCGGACCTGACCAATCAGATGCTGGCCTACTCGGGCAAGGGGCGTTTCGTTGTCGAGCGCGTTGATATCACCAGGCTGGTGCAGGAGATGGCGCACCTGCTGGAGGTCTCGGCATCAAAGAAGGCTGTCATCAAGTATGACCTCTCCACGGATCAGTTGCCGCCCGTGGAGGCCGACGTGACGCAAGTACGCCAGGTGATGGTGAATCTGGTCACCAACGCGTCCGAAGCCCTGGTGGGCGGCGTCGGCATCATCGCGATCCGTACCAGTTCGATGCACTGCAATCGCGAGTACCTTCGAAGCACCTACATCGACGAGGAACTGCCGGAGGGGCTGTATGTTGTGCTCGAGGTATCCGATACGGGATGCGGCATGGATTCGGAGACCCTGGAGCAGATCTTCGACCCATTCTTCACGACGAAGTTCACGGGACGCGGCCTCGGGCTCGCAGCGGTACTGGGCATCATCCGGGGCCACAAGGGTGCTGTGAAAGTCTACAGCGAACCCGCGCATGGCACAAGTTTCAGGGTGCTGCTGCCGGCGGCAGAGGCGGCAGACACGGCGGAGGCCGTCGATGCATCGACGCAGAACCAGGCAGTCGCGGGCACGGTTCTGGTTGTCGATGACGAGGAGATTGTGCGGGATCTGGCGAGCGACATGCTCCGGCGGCTCGGGCTCGAGGTGATTCCCGCCGCCGACGGCGCCGAGGCGCTCGAGCTATACGCGGAATGCGGTGACTCGCTATCTCTCGTCGTTCTGGACATGACGATGCCAAGGATGAGCGGTGAGGAGGCGTTTCGCCGCATGAAACGCCTGCGCGCCGACATCCCCATCCTCGTCACCAGTGGGTACAACGAGCAGGAGGCCATCGAGCGTTTCGCAGGACAGGGGCTGGCCGGCTTCATCCAGAAGCCGTACCAGTTCGGGGCATTCGGTGAGGCGGTGCGCAGGGCCCTGGAGTTGTAGCGGCCGCTGCGCGGCTCGTGCCTGCGGCGNNGAGCCGCAACCGTGCCCCTGAACAACGGGGACCGCCGACGGAAGGGCTTCGTCGAGTGAACATTCGCCGAGGCCGGGCGTATGTATGGCAACTGACGGGCCCAACAGACTACGCATGTGGGACGTGCTCCCAGGGAGGCAGTGGCATGAATAGACGAGACTTCGTGGGCTTGACGCTCGCCGGGCTCGTGGGGCTGGCAATCGGATGCAGCCGCAAGACCGATACGGAGGCCGGCGGCGGCGCAGAGCTGCCCCGTGACGCTGCACCGGCCGGGGCCGGCACTCCCGCCGGCGGGACCGATGCCGGCGCGGCAGCGACTCAGAAGGCGAAGTGCCCCAAGTGCGGGGTCGACAACGACATTGTCCTCGACGCGGAGGGCAAGCCGAAGGAGATCACCTGCTGGAAGTGTGGGCACAAGTGGACACCGACGCTGTGAGTTGAGTGCCGCTGGAGTTGGCGCAGACGCCCCCCGATGCAGTCTCGGGGGGCGTCCTGATTCGGGGGATACGTTGCCCGAGAAGGCCGTTCGGTGGGGTTGCAGCGGCGGGTGCCGGTGGCATGCCAATTGCAGGTTCGGGCCAGGCACCGACAGCGGGCGTCTCGGCCAGACGACGGCCGAGGACGGGCCGTCAGAGCCGCTCCGCACACATTTTTCAAGCATACACCCGCCAGGGGAACACAGCCATGCATGAGGCTCTGAGTCGTCCCGATGACCGCCGCGATGACGGGCTCCGGACCATCGCGGAAGCCATGGATGAAGTCATCATCGTGTTGTCGCCGGCCGGCACGATCAGGTACATCAGCCCGGCGATTCAGCATCTCACCGGCCGCGCATGCCGTGATCTGCCGGGGCTCGCACTCATCGACTGTGTGACCGAGAGTGACCGGCCGAAGGTGGCAGCGGCCATCCAGGAGGCGATCCGGACCGGTTGCAGCCGGGCCTGCCGGATAGGGCTGGTGTCGGCGGAGAGAGCCGTCGTGGAGGTCGAGGCGGGCTTCGCCAGTTGCCATGACCGAAATGAGCCCCCGAACCTGATCTGCCTCCTGCGAGACTCGAGGGAAGCGCGCGCCGCCGACGGGGCCGAGCGGCTCCATCGTCGGGCGCTGGATGCCTCGGTCACTCCCGTGTGCCTGACCGACCTCGACGGGACGATATCCTATGCCAACGNNCCAACGCGGCACTCAGCGACCTGCTCGACGCGGGCTCCGCGCCTGCTCTTGCCGGAAGGTCCCTCGTCGAGTTCGCGACGGACCCTGCCCCGCTGCTCGAGGCTCTGGCCGTAGCTGCGAGCGCCGGCAGCTACGTCGGCGAGTGCACGTGCCGGCGCGCCGACGGCAGCACGGTTGTAGTGCAGGTTCTCATGAATGCGGTCGGCAACGCCACGGGCGAAGCCGACCATATCATGGCCTCGCTCATCGATGTGACGGAGCGCAATCGCATTGCCGACCTGGTGCGCGAGAGCAGGCGCAAGACCATGGCGCTTCTGGATGCCAACCCCGAGTCCGCGGCGCTGATGGACGGTGAGGGCACCGTCATCGCAGCCAACGCCACCTTCGCACAGCGGGCGGGCCGGCGCATCCAGGACTGCGTGGGCCGCAGCGCCTTCTCCCACCTGCCCGAGCCGACGCGTATCCTCAGGATGGAGTACCTCGAGCAGGCCGTGTCGAGCGGAAAGCCAATCCGCTTCGAGGACCATCACAACGGCATGTGGTTCGACAACACGGTGACGCCGGTTGCCGGGGCGGACGGGGCTTCTGCCGAGGTAGCGCTGTTCTCCGCCGACATCACGGACAGGAAGCGCGCAGAGCGCGAGACCGAACTCGCGCGGAGTGCAACGGAGAACGCCAGACGCGATCTCGAGAAGGCGAATGAGCAGTTGAGCAAGGCCATCGAGCATGCCAACGAGATGGCCCTGAAGGCTGAGATCGCCAGCCGCGCCAAGAGCGAATTCCTCGCCAACATGAGCCATGAAATCCGCACTCCTCTCAACGGCGTGGTCGGGATGACAGACCTGCTGCTGGAGACGGATCTGGACGTCGAGCAGGCCGAGTACGCCGACACGATCCAGTCGTGCGCTGATGCGCTGCTGACGGTCATCAACGACATCCTCGACTATTCGAAGATCGAGGCCGGCAAGCTCGAACTCGAGAGCACCGAGTTCGACCTCCGGAAGGTCGTTGAGAACAGCGTCGACATGATGGCGCTCCGTGCGCAGGAGAAGGGGCTCGAGATTGCGTGCTTCCTCTCGCGCGACGTGCCGACGGTGCTGTGCGGCGACCCCGGGAGGCTCCGACAGATACTCCTGAACTTGCTCAGCAACGCGGTGAAGTTCACAGAGAGGGGCGAGGTCGTACTTGATGTGCGGGTGCAGGAGCACGTCGCGGATGAGGTGACCCTGCACTTCTCGGTAACCGACACGGGGATCGGCATCCCCTCCGAGCATCTCGACCGCCTGTTTCAGTCCTTCACCCAGGTGGACGCCTCGACCACCCGCAGATACGGGGGCACCGGCCTGGGCCTGGCTATCTGCAGCCAGTTGTCGGAGCTCATGGGGGGCCGGACTGGGGTCGAGAGTGTCGAGGGAGAGGGCTCGACCTTCTGGTTCACCGCGCGGTTCGAGGAACTCGACGGGGACGACGACGAGTCATCCGCCGGCATCAAGCAGCTCCGGGCCAGGCGGCTGCTGGTCGTTGACGACAATGAGACGGCGCGCCGGGTGTTGACCGAGCATCTCGTGGCATGGGGGTGCGAGTTCGCGGAGGCCACCAGTGGCGGCGGGGCGCTGGCGATGCTGCGCGAGGCGGCCGCGGCAGGGCGACCGTTCGATCTGGTCGTGGGCGACATGGCGATGCCGGTGTCGAGCACGGAGGCGCTTGGGCGCTCGATCAAGAGCGACGCAGAGCTTGCGGGCACATACCTGATCATGGTCACGCTGCGGGAGAAGCGCGCGGCGGCGGCACGGACCAAGAACGTCACCTTTGACGACTTCATCCGCAAGCCCGTCAAGCGCGCTCAGTTGCTCGAGTGCCTGGTCGATGGCATCACGGCGCACGAGCGCACCGACACGCCGCACACAGTCGAGCCCGAGACGCCCGCCGACTGCAGCAACATTCGCCTGCTGATCGCCGAGGACAACGTCATCAACCAGCGGGTGGTACTCAAGACACTGCACAGATACGGCTTTCAGACCGAGACGGTCGGGGATGGGCGACAGGCGCTTGAGGCGCTCGAGGCCGGCGAGTACGACCTGGTGCTGATGGATGTGCAGATGCCGGGTATGGACGGTCTGCAGGCCACGCGGGAAATCCGGTCCCGAGAGCAGAGTACGGGCCGGCACATTCCCATTGTCGCGCTGACGGCCCATGCGATGGCCAGCGAGCGCGACAAGTGCCTGGCGGCGGGGATGGATGCTCATATCACCAAGCCTATCAGGCCCGATGAGTTGATTGAGACAATCCTGGAGTTCACTGCCCGCGTCGCCGATGCTCCACCCGATACGTGCACCGGTGAGACGATCGGGCTGATCGCCCCGGCGCAGCCGCCGGATGAGCAGGGCGACGTCTTCGACAGGCAGGAAGCGCTGGAGCGGGTAGCGGGCGATGAGGAACTCCTCGATGAGCTACTGGAGCTGTTTGTCGAGGAAGCGCAGACGCAGCTGGACCACATCGAAGAGTATCTGGGCGCCGGAGACACGGAGGCCGCCGGTCGTCGGGCGCACTCGCTCAAGGGCTCGGCGGCGAACCTGAGCATGGAGCACCTGCGCGTGAAGGCGTACGAGCTTGAGACGGCCGGGAAGGCCAACGACATCGACACAGCGCGAGGACTACTCGCAGAACTGAGAACCCGGTACGCCGACGTGCTCAACTGCATTCAGTGAAGGGCCGATAGAAGAAGAACACGTGCCAACATGGAGTGGAGTGTGGCGGTGGGGTCACAAGGGGAGCAGTAGCAGAGAATAGCCATGAGAATACTGATCGTCGAGGACAATGCTGTGTCGCGCCGGATGCTCGAGGCGACGCTCGCAAGCTGGGGACATGAGACGCAGTCGGCCACGGACGGTCTCGAGGCCTGGGAGGCGCTGAAGGCCGAGACGCCACCCGATGTCGTGATACTTGACTGGATCATGCCCGGGCTGGATGGCCTGGATGTCTGTCGGCTTGCCAAGGACAGCTCGCGCGGCCTGGGCGTATACCTGATCATGCTCACATCACTCGGCAGCAGGCGCCACATTGAGATGGCGCGCGAAGCGGGCGTCGACGACTNNTGCGCACCGGGGCCTACGACTACCTGACCAAGCCGCTGGACCCGGGCGAGTTGAAGATGCGTCTGCAGTCCGCCGAGCGGATTGTGCGCTTGACGACTGAGCTGCGGGCGGCCAGAGACGAACTGAGCCTGCTCCGGCAGCAACTGCAGGGGCCGAGCGAGGTGGTCGAGGACGCCGATCACGTCGAGCCAGAGATCCAGCCACAGGCGCGCGCGGTATAGGCGAGTGCAGCAGGGGGAGTGGGATGAGAGTACTGGTCGCCGAGGATACGCAAGTATGGCAGCGAATGCTCGAGAAGACCCTCCGCAAGTGGGGCTACGACGTCGTGATAGTCGAAGACGGCCACGCGGCGCTCGAGGCGCTTACCGCGACCGAGGCCCCGGAGATGGCGCTATTGGACTGGGTCATGCCGGGCCTCGATGGCATCGATGTTTGCCGCGAGGTGCGGAAGGTCAAGACCGACAGCGCGCTGTACGTGATCATCCTGACCGCCAGGGAGAGCAAGGAAGACACGGTGGCCGCGCTCGAGGCGGGCGCCGATGACTACCTCACAAAACCCTTCCACCCCGAAGAGCTTCACGCGCGGCTTCGCGTCGGCGAGCGCATTGTCGGGCTGCAGAAGGCTCTTCAGCGCGCCTACGAGCGCGCTCTTGACGACTCGCTGACCGACCCGCTGACGGGGCTGAGAACCCGCCGAGGCTTCCGCGAGGTGCTCGTCGAGCACATCGAGCACGCCCGTCGCACCGGCGACCCGGTCTCAGTCATGATGGCGGACATCGACCACTTCAAGAGAATCAACGATACCTACGGCCACCAGGCGGGTGACGAAGTGCTCGGCGGTCTGGCCGACATCTTCTGCCACAGCCTGCGCGAGGGCGTCGACACCGCGTCGCGTCACGGCGGCGAGGAGTTTGCGTTCATCCTCCCCAGAACGAGGATGGCCGATGCTCTGGATATCGCGGAACGCATCCGGCTCGAGGTCGAGGATCAGATATTCCCCACCGAGAAGGGGCAGTTGCGGGCGACAATCAGCATAGGTATCGCGACGTACGACCCGCTTGAGAGCAGGTATGAGCCGACGCCCGAAAAGCTGCTGGCGGCAGCCGATGAAAACCTCTACAGGGCCAAGACTGAAGGCCGCAACCGCGTCGCCGCCTGAGGCCTGTCGGACGCAGTCACCCATCGTCGGCCTCCACCCCCGGGGCTCCAAGCCACGGGCCTTTGTGTGCGTGCTCAAAGAACCTCGCGCGAACCGGTAGCTCCCCGCAAGAGGAATCCCGCACCCCGGATGCGAACAGTTGCGTGCGCTATCGCGTTCACCACTGCAGCCCGAGCCTTGGGCAGTCCAGGCCGAGGGCGGGGCAGTCCTGGTGGGTTGCCATGAAAGCACTCCCCGCACAGGTCGCGTTCATGATCGGTTCGCTGCCCGCGCGCCGCAACGTGGGCCAGTTGCTGCGGCTTGTCGGCGTGCTGGCGGCACTGGCCGTGCTCTACAGCATCACATTCCACTACCTGATGGAGTACGAAGGGCGCGGCGGTGAATTCAGCTGGTTCACCGGCTTCTACTGGACGATGACGGTGATGTCGACGCTTGGCTTCGGTGACATCACGTTCAGCTCTGATCTGGGCAGAGCGTTCGCCATGGTCGTTCTCACAAGCGGAATGGTCTCACTCCTGATCGTCTTCCCATTCACCTTCATCCAGTTCTTCTGGGCGCCCTGGCTGGAGAGCCAGAGGAATGCCCAGGCCCCGAGAGAGCTGCCCGTCGGCACTCGGGGGCATGTCATCGTCACGGCTCGGGAACCGGTTTCGGAGGCGCTGATCCGCAAGCTGACGGAGTACAACGTTCCCTACGTGATGCTTGCGCCGACGGTCACCGAGGCGCTGGAATTGCACGATCAGGGCTACCGCGTCATGGTCGGCGAGGCCGACAGCCCGGAGACGTACCATCGCGCTCGGGTCAACGCCGCCGCACTCGTGGCAGCGACCGGCGCCGATGAGGTGAACACCAACGTGGCCTTCACCGTTCGCGCGATAACCGAGGCGGTGCCGGTGGTCACGATAGCCAATCGGCTGGCCTCGGTCGACATTCTCGCGCTGGCGGGCAGCAACCACGTGCTGTCGCTCGGAGAGATGCTCGGGCACGCGCTGGCGCGCCGAGCGCACGGCAGCGATGCCGCGGTCCACATCGTGGGGCGTTTCGGGCAGTTGTGCATTGGTGAGGTGAGCATCGGTCGGACGAAGCTCTCGGGCGTCGAGATCCGCGATTCGGCGCTACGCGAGGCCTATGGAGTGACAATTGCGGGTCTGTGGCGCCAGGGCGTCCTCGGTGTGCCACGCCCGGAGCAGGTGCTCGAGGGCAGTAGCGTGGCGATCCTGGCAGGCACAGAGGAGCAGCTGGCGGCCCTGAATGCCGATCTGACGCCGGAGCAGGAGGAGCGTCAATCGGGGCCCGTTCTGGTCATCGGGGGCGGGCGCGTCGGCCGGGCTGCAGCCGCTATGCTGAAGCAGCGTGGCGCGGACTACCGCGTTCTGGAGCGCGACCCCCAGGCAGTGAGCCCTGATGATGTGCACTATGTGCTTGGTGATGCATCGGAGCTGGAGGCTCTGCAGGGGGCAGGGCTCATGGAGGCTCCGACGGTCATCATCACCACCCAGGACGATGACAGCAACATCTACCTGACCATCTACTGCCGCCGGCTGAACCCCGGCGTGCAGATCATCACCCGCGCGACGCACGAGCGCAATGTCGACACCCTGCATCGTGCCGGAGCCGACTTCGTGCTCTCGTACGCTTCCCTCGGCGCAGGCACCATCTTCAACGTCCTCAGCCAGAGTGACCTGCTGCTGGTGGCGGAGGGGCTAAGCCTCGTGAGGGTGCCGACACCACCGGCACTGGCAGGCCGAACCATCGCTAACAGCGCAGTGCGCTCCCGCACCGGATGCAGCATCGTGGCGCTGATGCGGGACGGACAGACGATCGTCTCACCGCCACCCGACACCATGCTCGAGACGGGCGTCGATCTGGTGCTCATCGGCACCGCCGACGCCGAGCGTGGATTCCTGCGCTGCTTTGGCAATCACGCGTCCATCTGAAGACCGACGGCCTTGTCATCTCGGTGATGACCATATCCGGCACACAGTGCACTGATGGGCAGTATGCGGCGCTGCCCGAGGCCGATGCGCCGGGAGAGGGGGCTGTGCCATGCCTACCGTGCTGGCAATCCTGACGAGCGGACGTGCGTTCGGTTTCACCTCGGACTTGCTCGAGGCTGCAGTCGAGGGAGTCGAGGAGTTCGGCGGTGTCGATGTCGAGCAGGTACACACTCATGCCTACCAGTTCGGGCCGTGCACAAGCTGCTTCGAGTGTATCCGCAACCCGGAGGCCGGCTGCGTACTCAATGACGACATGGGCGGGGGCGGCGACCTGTTCGCCAAACTCGGGGCGGCAAACGGCATCATCATCGCCGACCCGGTGCACAACTGGGGCATCAGCGCTTCAGCACGGCTGCTCATTGAGCGCTGCTACCCCTTCACGTGGACGGGCAAGATCAAGGGCATGCCTGCCATGTCGATTTCGTGCGCGAGCAACCAGGGGATGCACCTGCTCGCACGCAGGGAGCTGTGCAAGTACCTGTTCGGCATGCGGGCGCTCTACGTTGGCGGTGTGGCAGCCCATGTGGCGCGGCTCGACGAGGCGCTCAAGTCGGCATACGTCATGGGGATGTCGCTCGCAAAGGCGGCCCTGAATGACACGCCCGCCTCGNNGAAGCCTTCGAACACTACGCCCTGACGGCCCACTGGGGCCCTGTCGAGGCATACATCGAGAACCTGGAAAGGGCGCCGGCCGACCAAGCCGACACCATCATGGGGGCCGCGGTGCAGGATGGCAGGATCAGGAAACCGGCGGCGGTCAAGCAGGTAAGGAAGGCGGAGATGGGTTTCGCGGAGGCGCTGCGGCTCAGAGATGCCGGAGAGGCCGGCGAGGCGGCGCGCGCGATGGCGCGGGCAACCGCGCACTGGACCAGGGCGACCTGGATTGAGTTTCTCGAGGATGATGTCATCGGGGTCGAGCAGCCGCCCGCCTACCGGCCGACCCAGGAGGACAGCGACTGAGCATCGTCGGGTCTCTCAGCCCTCATTTGCCCACGCCACATAGACCGCCGCGGTCCAGTTGTAGTCGCGGATGTTGCCGCGGCCGGCGTCACCGATCACACCCTTGCGCGGCATTGCGTACGGGTGCAGGGCGTTCTCCGGGTCATAGAACTCAAACGTGCAGCCGGCCTGTTCGTACCACTGCCGGATGGCCGACATTGATGCCTGCCTGAGTTGCCCTGCCTCGATATCATAGCCGTAGCGTCTCAGGGCTTCCCATGTCATGTAGTTGACATTCATCCACACCGGGCCGCGCCACATGTCATCGCTGTAGGTTGCCTCGTCGGCTGCCACCGTCGGCACGGGGAGTGCGGTCCAGAACTCACCGGGGTCAGTCAGGTGGTCCATCAGGCGTTGCGCGCGCGCTGCGTCAGGGACGGCGGCGTGCATGGGCAGGAAGCACGCGGCGGTCTTGATCTCAAACCACTGCCCGTCGTTGACCTCGCGGTCGAGATACAGACCCATCGCCTCGTTCCAGAGCTTCTGGTTGATGAGCGCGGCAAGGGCATCGGCTCTCCCCCGCCACTGCATCGCCTCCGTGTTGAGGCCGAGCGCCTCGGCCATGTCCCCGAGCGTACTCATCTCGGCTACGACGTAGGAGTTGAGGTCGACGTGGTTGCGGGCGACGTCATCATCGAAGCGTGGTGAGTTGTCCCAGCCCGACTCCCCGGCTCCCGGTCCATCGGCGTTCTCCAGCCACCCGAGCAGGCCGTCGCCGTCAGGGTCGCGGTTGTCGAGCAGCCACTCGATGAAGTCACACAGGGGCTGATAGCAGGAGGCAAGGAAGGCCCGTTCCCCCGCCTTCTGATAGGTCTTCCACGCGGCCCATGCCAGGATCGGCGGCTGCGTGTAGGGCGCATCGGCGAGCACTTCGGGTGCGTCGCGTATGGGGATGAAACCGTCGCCTTTCTGCGTCGCAAGGACCGCCAGGATGCAGTCCTGTGCCATCTGAGCATCCAGGTGGCGCCAGCCGATCGCCGCGAAGGCCGAATCCCAGAGCCACATGTGCCGGTGTGGCCATACGTCTGGTGTTGCCCAGCNNGGCCCTCGGCGGCGCGCGCGTTGAGCTTGAGCACCTCGGCGCACTTGCGGTAGGTGCGCTGATCGGTTCCGGCGGCCAGACCACCGGTGCCGAGCGCGCGTACGAACCCGCCGCGCAGGGCGATTGTGTCGCGCAGACTCACGCCAAGGCCCGCTGTTGCCCGTTGCCGTGCCTGTTCCGCCCCATCAGGCCCGAGGGCGATGCAGAAACGCTCGCCGCTCGCGGTAGGTTGGGTCTCGAACGCCACTGAGCCGTAGCCCG
>DPJP01000311.1:8420-8840 GCA_003542955.1 Armatimonadota bacterium | reverse complement strand
GGACGGGGCGGGAGTCAAGGGCGCAACGCGCGCAGCCAGATGGTCTGCCGATGCCCAGTATCGGAGCAGTAAGGAGCGTGCTCAGGCAACGGCGCACGCTCCCAGTGCGGCTCCGTCAACCTGAGCCTCCGCTGTACCGCCATAGCCCTGCGGCCCTCGCCCTTGTCCTGCCCTCCCGCTGCCGAACCGACTGCCGAGCAGGAGCACTGTCGCAGGCCCGTGCTCAGTTGCCAAACCCCTGCCGTCCATTTTGCCCTAGACGGCATTATGTGGTAAACTTGGGCATTGTTTCCGATCCGTGGGGCCTTGCCACCCCGATCCTGCCCCGCTGCCGCGCGGAGGTGCATGCTGGATGCACGACGAGCAGGCCACAGCGCTTGAGTATCTGTCCGACCTGGCCTTTGGCATTCTCCTCTTCCG
>DPJP01000311.1:0-8403 GCA_003542955.1 Armatimonadota bacterium | reverse complement strand
CGCCGATAGCCGATTCCGGAGCGGGCTGGGCAGCCACGATATCGCCTGCCGGGCGCAGTTGTCCGCACAGCCTGTCGGGGGCGCAGTCAAGACGGTTTTGGCGGCATACGGCAAGCCGATGCCGCCGCCGCTCCTGGCCGGCGAGCTGCGTCACTCGGAGAAGGCCGGCAGCGTCGCCNNATCGTTCTGAGCAGTCTCGAGAGTTCGGGAATCATCGGGATGATCGGGCAAGGCCACGTGTACCTGACAGACTGGATGTTCCGGCCGGTGCCGGGCATGGAATCCGCCCGTGTGCTCTACCTCAATGAGTTGGATGCCGACGAGGCGCTCCAGGCCGTCTGGGATACGTGCACCAACGCCAGGCTCACTTCCCGCAACCTCATCGATACCGCGGCGGCAGTGCTCGAGGCGGCAAAGCGGCCACTGTCGAACAAGGCGCTTGGGGCGCTGGTCGCCCACCACCATGGGGAGAAGTTCGACGCAGTGGAGCTTCTGCGTCAGATGCTCGCCGACGAGCAGGGACGGTTCGTGTCTCTGAGCGGGCCAAGCTGGATGCTGGCTTCGTGGCTTCCGAAGCTGAGCAAGACGCTGAGCGGCCTGAGCGAGGGCGACCGCCCCGAGCCCCTGGACGCCGATATCGGGGAGATTCTGACCAGAGAGATCGAGGAGGACAAGCGCCGAACGCTGACCGCGGAGGAGATTCAGACCATCACGCAACTCGTGCAGGCCTGCCACGGCCCGCTCACGGTCGAGCAGATCGTCGGCGATGTGCTCGAACTCACGCCCAATCAGCGCAAGTACGCGCCTGCCGTGCACGCGGTCGAGGTGCTGCTGTCAACCATGCAGAGCCTGCGGCGCCTGCAGCCGGGGCGCTACCTGCGCTCCGCGGCGGTGCCCTGGTGGGCGCGAGTGGTGCCGGAGACGCTTATCGTGCCGAGGTGGACGATCGAGCTCGGCGAGGGCGGGAAGCTCCGGAGCCGAGATGTGCTGCTGGCGCTCGAAGGCCTCTCCGAGAGCGCCCGCGAGGCTGCCACGGAGCCGTACTACGATGACATCGGCGAGCCGTACGTGTCGCCGGTTGTCGCGGAGGCTCCCGCCGGTCGCATCACCAGCCCGGTGCTCAACCATCACTACCGCGCCGGCACGATGTACGTCCGCGCCACCGACATGGAGTTCTACGCATCCGACGCAAACCTGATCCCGATCGACCTCCGGTACAAGGGCCATCTGCTCATCGGAGCATGGCTGAACCGGGAGACGCGGCTCGTGACCGGCCTGGGCCCATGGTTCCAGACGGTGCTGCCGCCCTCCGGCGCGGAACTGACGATAGTGAAAACCGACATCCCGGGCGAGTACCTGCTCGAGTATGACGGCGAAACTGACAGCAGGACCTACATCGGCAAGGAGACTCTTGCCGAACTCGAGGAGTGGGCCGAGCGCCTGCACGGGCACCCGCTGAGCCTGCGGGAGTTGTGCCTGCCGCTGATGGGCGACAAGGGCGTGCTCTTCGACCAACTCTGGGCGCAGCTCAACTTCATCCGGCGCGTCTCGCGCGCCCAACTGGCGTCCGTCCTGACCTTCTACAACTGCTTCAGCTACGACGCCGGGCGCTGGCACGCCGTCCCGGGCGAGGGCGCGGCCTGCGATGAGAGCCTGCTCGAGCATGTCGTGGGCCGCCAGGAGGCCCTTACGCAGGCGCGTCAGGGCCACAGGTAGGCGCGGACCGTCAGAAACCCGTCAATGATCAGCACATTCAGGCTCGGCTCCGTTCGGGAACACGCGAGCGCCATCTTCGCACCCCACAGCCCGGTCCCACGCGCCCGGGAACCACAGACTGAATACGCATTGGAATGGTGTAGATAATGTCAGACAGGATACGGACCCGCTTTGCCCCTTCACCGACGGGGAGCATGCATGTCGGCAATGCCCACACCGCGCTGTTCAACTGGCTGTATGCCCGCAAGTACGGCGGCGACGTGGTACTGCGGATCGAGGATACCGATGAGCTGCGCTCGACCCGCGAGGCTCTCGATGTCATCTACGGAGGCCTCTCCTGGCTCGGGATAGACTGGGACGAGGGCCCGGACAGGGGCGGGCCGTACGGGCCGTATGTGCAGTCCGAGCGCCTGGACATATACCAGAAGCACGTGGATGAACTGCTCGCCGCCGGGAAGGCCTATCGCTGCTACTGCACGCCGGATGAGGTCGAGCAGCGGCGGGAGATCATGCGCGCCCGCGGGCTGCCACCCCGCTATGACGGCAAGTGCGAGAGCCTGACCGAGCACCAGTGCGAGCAGATGGTCACGGAGGGGCGCACGCCGTGTATCCGCTTGCGCATGAAGCGGACCGGCAACACCGTGATCCACGATCGCATCCAAGGCGAGGTCGTCTACGGCAACGACCTGTGTGGCGACCCGGTCATCATGAAGGTCTCCGGCTTTCCAACCTACCACTTCGCGGTCGTCGTCGACGATGCGGAGATGGGGATCACCGATGTCATCCGTGGCGACGGGCACCTCCCGAACACCCAGATACACCTGCAACTGCAGGAGGCGCTCGGTCTGCCGCACCCGCGCTACGCGCACCTGCCGATGATTCTGGGCGAGGACCGGACGAAGCTCTCGAAGCGACACGGCGCGGTCAGCATCATGGAATACCAGGAGCTGGGGTACCTGCCGGAAGCGATGGTGAACATCCTCGCGCTGCTGGGCTGGTCTCCGGGTGATGAGCGGGAGGTGCTCAGCCGGGAGGAGATACTCGAGGCCTTCAGCCTGGAGGGCTGCTCGAAGGCCGCCTCGGTATTCGACATCAAGAAGGCCGAGTGGCTCAACGGGGAGTACATGAAGCAGCTGGCTCCCGAGGACCTTGCCCGGCGCGTGCACCCGCGGCTGGTCGAGGCCGGCCTCATGGAGGCCGAGCCCACACCAGAGCGGTGGGAGTGGTTGGCCGGGGTCGTCGATCTGATGAAGGAGCGCGCCAAGCTGCTGAGCACCTACGTGCAGTGGGCCGCCTACTTCTTCACCGATGAGTACGACTACGAGGACCGGGCGCGCGAGAAGTGGCTCAGCAAAGAGGAGACGCCCGCTACACTCGAGGCGCTCGCAGACGCCTTCGAGGCGCTTGGCGCATGGGATGCGGTGAGCATCGAGGGCACCGTTCGCGAGTTGGCGGAGACGCTGGGCGTCGGCGCCGGCAAAGTCATCCACCCGTGCCGGGCGGCCGTGACGGGAACCACCGTAGGGCCCAGCCTGTTTCACCTGCTGGAGCTGATCCCGCGCGAGGACGTGGTCGCCCGCCTGCGCCGGACGGCCGAGCTGTCGCGCGCGGGGCAGCTGGCGCCGCGAGACGCAGAGTGAACCGTTGCCGGACAGCGCGTTTGCATTGCGCATACGGCGCGGCTATAATATGTGTCCTGAGTTCGTTCCAAGCGATGCCGTGCGACTGAGGCGGGGGCACGGACATATTTGCATGCCCCCGTTCACCATTGCCGCAAGTGCGTACGAGAGCTGATAGCCTCATGAGTGTCGAACTGAACGACTACGATAGCATCCCGCGCGAGACCGTCGAAGCCGTCGCGCGGGATGAGAAGACTTCGCCGGAGGCCGTCTACGAGGGGCTCCGCCTGGGCGCCATCGTCGTGATGGGCGCGCCGGATGGCCCCGCCAGACCGATGGGCATCGGCGCCGGATTGCGCACCAAGGTGAATGCCAACATCGGCACGTCGCCGGATTACCCCTCCGTCGAGGCCGAGTTGCGCAAGCTCGAGGTGGCCGTGGCGGCAGGCGCTGATGCAGTGATGGACCTCTCGACCGGCGGCGACCTGGACGAGACTCGCAAGCGCATCCGTGCCGCCTGCGGCGTCGCCATGGGAACAGTCCCCATCTACCAGGTTATTGCCGCGCTCGGCGATGAGGGCGATGTAGGTGATGTGCAAAGCGACGACATCATCGGCATCGTTGAGCGACACGCCGCGGATGGGATCGACTTTCTGACGCTGCACTGCGGCGTGACACAGCAGACGGTGGCGGCGCTTGACCGCGCCCCGCGCCTGTGCGGGATCGTGAGCCGCGGCGGGTCGATGCTGGCCTCCTGGATGCGCATCAGGGGCGCGGAGAACCCGCTCTACGAGCGCTTTGACGATGTACTCGATATATGCAGGGCGCACTCGACCGCCATCAGCCTCGGTGACGGGCTGCGGCCGGGCGCGACCGCGGATGCCACGGATGCAGCCCAGGTCGCGGAGACCGAGGTGCTGGGGCAGTTGGTCGTGCGGGCGCGCCGGGCCGGAGTGCAGGTGTTTGTCGAGGGGCCCGGGCATGTCCCGCTCAACCAGATCGAGGCGAACGTGGTGCTGCAGAAGCGTCTGTGCCATGACGCGCCGTTCTACGTGCTGGGTCCGCTGACGACCGATATCGCTCCGGGTTACGATCACATCACCGGCGCGATCGGCGGAGCCATCTGCGCTGCGGCAGGGGCGGACTTTCTGTGCTATGTGACGCCCGCGGAGCACCTCGGCCTGCCGGAGGACCAGGACGTGTGGGATGGGGTGATCGCGAGCCGCATCGCGGCGCACTCCGCCGACATCGTCAAGGGAGTGCCGGGGGCGCGTGACTGGGATGACGCGATGAGCCGGGCACGGGCTGACCTGGACTGGGAGACGATGCGGACGCTCGCCATCGACCCCGGACGAGTCATCGCCGTGCGCGGCCTGCGCGAGAGCCACGACCCGAAGGCCTGCTCGATGTGCGGACGCTTCTGCTCGATGAAGGTCGACCTCGCAAGTCGTTCGGGCGAAGGATGAGATGCCGGGCCCTCCACCGGGCCTGAGACAGATGACGACACTCTGACGGTCGGCCGCGCAAGTGGCCGTCCGCGGTTTACGGCCATCGCCGCGGGGGTGCCCTGTTACCGCCCCGCGGCTTCAAGGAGTCGGGTAACCCATGTCGATCATGCGTATGCGCAAGTTCTTCGGCAAGCCGCTGAAGGTCGGGAAGGGCAAGCGAACCTTCGCCCTTCTCACTCCCGCCGGGATTGTGTTCGTCCTGCTCATCATCGTTCTCCTGGTGGGCACCTACTACTCATTCGGCGGGCCGCAGGGCGGCGGGCCGGATGAGGGCCCTGCCGCGAAGCTCACCGCCAATGTGGTCACTATTGACGGCAAGCCGATCACGCGCGGGCAGTACCTGATGGCGCTGGACATCGCTCAGCGCAATTTCGGCGAGGGCATCGACGCGACCCAGATGCGCTACGTCAAGACCTCCATCCTCGACAGCATCATCGACAACCATCTCAAGGAGGCCGCAGTCAAGCGCGAGCGCATCAAGGTCACCAAGGCCGACATCGAGGCCTACAGGGACAGCAAGGTCGAGGAGATCAAGCAGCAGCGGTACCCCGACACCAAGTCGCTGCGCGACTACCTCGAGCGCAAGAGCATGTCGCTCGAGCAGCTCGACGAGAGCATCCGCGAGAACCTGCCCGACGACGAGTCGATCAAGAAGCAACTGCAGTTCGACAAGCTGCAGGAGCAGGTCGAGGCGCAGGTCACAATGACCGACGAGCAGCTCAAGGAGAGCTTCACCGAGGTCAAGGCCCGCCATATCCTGATTACCCCCGAATACATGCAACAGAAGGCCGAGCAGGAGAAGGCGGCGGAGAAGACGCCCGATGCCGCCGGCGACGACAAGCCCGATAGCGAGCAGGAGAAGCCCGAGGCCGAGGGCGAGACCGAAGCTGCCTCCGATGACGCGCCCAAGACGGAGCTGGAGGCCAAGATATCAGAGGAACAGGCCAAGCAGCAGGCGCGCGCACTCGCCGAGAAGCTCCTTGCAGACATCAACGGCGGCGCCGACTTCGCCAAGCTCGCCCAGGAGCAGAGCCAGGACTTCGGCAGCGCCCCCGACGGCGGCGACCTCGGCTGGTTCAAGCGCGGCCGCATGGTCCCCGAGTTCGAGAAGGCGGCCTTTGAGACCGAGCCCGGTAAGCTCAGCGAGATTGTCGAGACCGAGTACGGCTTCCATATCATCAAGGTGGAAGAGAAGCGGCAGGAGCTGCCCGAGGACTTCGACAGCCAGAAGGAGAGCTATCGCGAGCAGGCCATGGCGCAGGAGAAGATGCGCGTCTGGCAGCAGTACGAGAAGCAGCTCCGCGACGACGCCGAGATCGAGATTATCGACCCCGAACTGAAGGCCTACAGCCTGCTCGACGAGGGCAGCAAGACCGAGGGTATCGCCTACCTCGAAAGCGCCATCAAGCTCGATCCGGAGAATATCACCGCCCTCTATGAGCTGGCGCAGTTGTACGACGAAGCCGGCATGATGAAGGAAGCCGTTGACCTGCTCAGCAAGGTAACGACCAACGAGTACGGCGCCCGCTCCCCGCAGGCTCACTTCCGACTTGCGGAGTTCAAGGAGAAGCAGGGCGACACCGATGGAGCTATCCAGGAGTATAAGAGCGCCTCAGACTGGGCAACGGCATTCACCCAGGGCAACTACATGATGCACATGCGCCTGCGCGGGAAGTTCGAGGAGCTGAAGAAGGCCGACCTCGCCGAGCAGGAGCAGACCTGGATCGACGACTTCATGGCGAACCAGTCCGAGTCGGGCTTCGGCGGTGGCATGCCGATCACCATTCCGAGCCAGTAGCCGATAACACTGCGGTATCATGGAGGTCGTGGATAGCGATGGACCTCGCGAGGCTCCATATCGACGTTGAAGCCGCAACGGACACGATTGCTGCATTCATAGCGCAGGCAGTGGACGGTCCCGGGCTTGACGGGGCAGTGATAGCACTCTCCGGCGGGCTTGACTCGGCCGTTTCCGCCTTCCTGACCGCGCGCGCGATCGGCGCCGAGCGCTTCAGGGCCTACAACATGCCCTACGCGACGAGCAACCCCGACAGCCAGGCGCATGCCCGCCTGGTCGCCGAGCAACTCGGCATCGACTTCGAGGTGATCGAGATCACCCCGCAGATCGATGCCTACTTCGAGCGCTACCCGGATGCGAGCGGGCTGCGGCGCGGCAACAAGATGGCCCGCGAACGGATGAGCATCATCTACGACATGGCCGCCATCCATCACGCAATGGTGATCGGGACCGGCAACCGCACCGAGGCGATGCTGGGCTACACGACGATGTGGGGCGACATGGCGGCGGGCATTGTCCCCATCGGCAACCTCTACAAGACGCAGGTCCGCCAACTGGCGGCCCATCTCGGTGTGCCGCAGGCGATTATCGACAAGCCACCGTCCGCCGATCTGTGGCAGGGCCAGACCGACGAGGGTGAACTCGGGCTGACCTATGCGCAGGCCGACTGGATCCTCTACAACCTGCTCGACCTGCAGCAGGACCCCGACGCCGTCGCATCCGAGGTCGTCGATGCCGACGCCGTTCGCAAGGTCATTGCCCGCATGGAGCGCAACAGCTTCAAGCGCACCATGCCGCCCGCGTGCGACATCTCGGCGTGCTGGGGCGCCCGCTAGACGATACCTCGCGCAAGGGGCGTATAAGGGCCATGACGCCGGAGAGCGGCTCGTCATCAGGCATGTTGCTCATCGTCGCCACGCCCATCGGCAACCTCGGCGACATCTCCGAGCGCGCGCTCGAGGCGCTGCGGGCAGCCGACCTGGTTGTCTCCGAGGACACCCGCCGCTCCGCGAAGCTGCTGTCGGCCTTCGGCATCGGCACCCCCACCGAGAGCTTCCACGGTGACAGCACCGCAGGCAAGCGGGATGCCATCGTGCGGCGCCTGAGCGATGGGGCCACCGTGGCATACATCACCGATGCCGGCACGCCGACGATCTCCGACCCCGGCGCCGAACTGGTAAAAGCCGCCGTCGAAGCGGGTATCGCCGTCTACCCTATCCCCGGACCGAGCGCGATCACCGCGGCACTCTCCATCTGCGGCTTCAACGCAGATCGCTTCGCCTTCCTCGGCTATCCCCCCCGGAAGGGCCATGAACGCGAGGGGTTCTTCCGGAGTGCCCTCGCATCCCCCGTGACCGTCGTGTTCTACGAGGCGCCCACGCGCATTGCCTCCACGCTCGCGGATGTCGCGGCAATCGAGCCGGAGCGCGCCTGCGTGGTCTGCAGGGAGCTGACCAAGCGCTTCGAGGAGACGCTCAGGGGGGCCGTGCAGGCGCTGTCAGAGCACTTCGCGACCTGCGAGCCGCGCGGGGAGTTCGTCGTGGTCATCGACGGCGCCGGACGCGATCGTGAGACGGTGGGGACCGACGAGCAGGGCGTGCGCGCAGCCCTGGCGCAGATGCTGGCCGCGGGAATGCCGGTGCGCGCATGCGCGGATGTCATCACGGCGCTGACGCCCATATCGCGCAACGACGCCTACGCGATGGCGCTGCAGATGCGGGATGAGCAAGCAGAGTAGGGGCAGGGCGAACGCACCGCAGCG
>DPJP01000305.1 GCA_003542955.1 Armatimonadota bacterium | reverse complement strand
CGTCGTCATCTGCTTCGTCGTCTTCTGCTTCGTCGTCTTCTGCTTCGTCGTCTTCTTCATCATCGTCATCGTCTGTTGCGTCGTCATCGTCTGTTGCCTCAGCGTCGGCTTCGGCCTCGTCGGCCGGCTCGACATCCTGCTCGGCGTCTTCCTCTACCTCGACGTCCTCCTGCACCTCTTCGTCGTCTTCGGGCTCGACTACTGCCTCGGGCTCGGCTTCCGTCTCAGCGTCGCCGACGGCCTGCATGAGGATAGCGCCGAACTTGTCGCCCAGCGTCGTGCGTCCGGTCTCCTGGGTCGCCATGTACTTCTGGTACTCGCGACGCTCCTTCTCGGCAACGGCCTCGCGCACACTGAGTGTGAGACGCCGCGACTTGGTCCGCACATCGACAACCTTCAGGTCAACCTCCTGGCCGTTCTGGAGCACCTCGGAGGGGTCGCCGATGCGCTTGTCGCTCATCTCGGAGATTGGGATGAAGCCCTCGATGTCATACTCGGGGAGTTGGGCGAAAGCCCCGGTGCGGACGATCCGGGTAATGCGCCCCTTGACCACCATCCCGGTCTTGAGCTTCTTGGCCGCCTCATTCCAGGGGTCCGGCAGTATCTGGCGGCGCGACAGCGAGATGCGGTCATTGTCCATGTCAATGTCGAGCACCGCCACGCGCACGGTATCGCCGACCTTGAGCACCTCAGAGGGGTGCTTGATGCGTGTCCACGCCATCTCGGAGACGTGCAGCAGCCCGTCAATGCCGCCGAGGTCGATGAATGCCCCATAGTTGGTGAGGCTGCGGACTTTGCCCTCGCAGATCATGCCCTCTTCGAGCGCCTCGACGGTCTCCTTGCGGCGCTGCTCACGCTCNNGCCGGTGCGAGAGCACGACCTTCTTGGACTTGCGATCCGCCTCGAGCACCTTCAGCCGCAGCGATTGCCCGACGAACCGCTCGAGGTTGCGCAGGCTGCGTGCCGCGACCTGCGACCCGGGGACAAAGCCCGGAACCCCCACGTCGACGCGCAGACCGCCCTTGACGCGCTCGGTGACGAGGGCCTCGACGATCTCACCGCTCTCCGCCGCCGCCACCAGTCTGTTCCAGACGCGCTCGTAGTCGGCGCGGCGCTTCGAGAGCTTGATTACGCCGTTGCGCTCGTCGATCTTGACCACGGCGACCTCGATCTCGTCCTCAGGCCGCGGGAGTTCATCGGCGCCACTGAACTCGGAAAGTGGGATGATGCCCTCGTCCTTGCTGCCGATGTCGACGCTTACGCTCTGGTCATCGACGGCGGCGACGATTCCTTTGATGATGTCGCCCTTGGCGACTTTGACCGGCATCGCGGCGCTGAGGGCGGCCTCCAGTTCGTCCTGTGACATGGCCTCCTCGGGATCGGGCCGGTCCATCGGATCATATGCACGGTCTTCTGTCGGTTGGTCCTCGGTCTCAGGTCGTTCGTTCTCAGTGTTGTCGTCCACAAACGGGGTCATTAGGGAGGCTCTCCTCCAGCGGCCGGACCACACGTCCGGCTGCTTTGGCCGGTGCCCGGACCGTCTGTCCGGTGCACAAAGAATGTGTGCGCGTCTTATCCAGGGAGATGGTATGTCCCGTCGTCACAGGTCAGGCGTTGACCGGCTCGACGTCTCTCCAGTTGTGCCCTACCGCGGCATCCACAATCAGTGGGACACTCAATTCGTATACGCCCTCCATCACCCCCTTCACCTGCAGAGCCAGGTCACGGGCAGTCTCCGCCGGCGCCCGCAGGATGATGTCGTCATGCACCTGCAGGAGCATCTGTGCGGGCAGTCGTTCGCTGTGCAGCATCCGCTCAACCGCGAGCATCGCGAGCTTGACGATGTCGGCCGCGCTCCCCTGCAGCGGCGCGTTGCCCGCAGCGCGCTCGGCGTAGGCTCGCACGCCGGGGTTGCCCGCGTCCAGGTCCGGGATCGGTCGGCGCCGCCCCAGGATTGTCGACACGTAGCCCTGCTTGCGTGCTGTTTCCACCGTCTGCTTCATGAACCCTTCAACGGCCGGAAAGCGAGCGTGGTACTGCTCGATGAATGCCTTCGCCTCCGCGGCGTCGATGCTCAGCGACTGGGCCAGCGCGCGCGCGCCCATCCCGTACAACACCGCGTAGTTGACCGTCTTGGCGACGCTGCGCCGGTCGTAGTCGACCTCCCCGGCGTCACAGCCGAAGATCAGCGCCGCGGTGCGGGTGTGGATGTCCTCCCCGGCCCTGAAGGCCGCTACCAGCGTCTCGTCACCCGAGAGGTGGGCGAGAATGCGAAGCTCGATCTGTGAGTAGTCCGCACAGATCAGAGCGTACCCCGCCCGACCGCTGTTGAAGCAGCCGCGCACCGCCCGGCCCCACTCCGTGCGGACCGGCACATTCTGCAGATTGGGGTTGCGGCTGGCCAGACGGCCCGTCGAGGCGACCGTCTGCTCGAAGGTCGTATGCACCAGCCCCGTCTCCGGGTTGGTCTCCCGCGCCAGGCCGTCGACGTAGGTGCCGCGCAGCTTCGCGTACTCGCGGTACTCCAGAATCAGCGCCGCGATCTCGTGCTCGGCGGCAAGCTCCTCGAGAATCGACGCCGCGGTTGACCAGCCGGTGCTTGTCTTGCGTCCCTTCGGCAGTTTCANNTCAGCCGCTCGAAGAGCACCTCCGCGACCTGCTTGGGCGAATCGATGTTGAACTCGGCGCCGGCCAGGGCCCATATCCGGGTTGCCAGCTCCTGCGTCATTCGCGTCAGTTCATCGCCGACATCGGCCAGCCGCTTGAGGTCGACACCGATCCCCGCGCGTTCCATCCTGAAAAGCAGCATCGACAGCGGCATCTCGACCTGATCGAAGAGTTGCTCCATCCCCTGGTTGCGCAGCTCACGATGCAGGCGCCCCTCGAGTTCCGCCGTCGCGAGTGCCTCGAGGCAGCCCGCCGCCCGCCACCCGGCCATCCCCGACACCTCGGGGGCCTCGGCCGCGGGCATCGCCCACCCCAGGTACTGCGCGGCGCTGACGCCGATGCTGTGGTCACTGCGATGGGGTGACAGCAGGTACGACGCGATCTCCGCATCGAAGACCGCGTTGGTCAGTTCGATGTCATGGTCGGCCAGCAGGTGCGCCAGCTCCTTCAGCCGACAGCCTGCGACCGCCACGTTCGGGTCTGACAACGTCTGCGCGAGCGGCGTGGAGAACGCCTCGGGCGCGGCATCATCGAACAGCCCCCCCTGTGCCGGAGTGTTCGCAGGGCCGGGCACCAGATAGCTCACCGCGCGCCGACCGTCCGCGGCAACCGACAGAGCCCGCTGATCCCCGTCGCGTACCGGCACGACGTACACCCTGCCTGCCGCGAGAGCCTGCCTGCACACCGCTGCAAGGCTCTCGGCATCGGCGCAGGCGATCCCGGCAGCCAGTTCGGCATCGCCCTCGGCGTCGGCCGGGAGTCGTTCGAGCAGGGAGGTGAACTCGAGTTCGGCCAGCAGCTTGCGCAACTCGGCCGGGTTCATCCCGCGCCAGCGCAGATCGTCGGCCTCCGGCCCGAGCGGCACATCCCGCTCGATGCGCGCCAACTGCCCGAACAGCCTCGCGTTGTCGGCGTTGCCCGCGAGCTTCCTTGCGACCGCGCCACCGACTTGCTCGGCATGCTCGAATACGCCCTCGACACTGCCATATTCGGCCAGCAGCTTCCCGGCCGTCTTGTCGCCGATGCCGGAGATGCCGGGGATGTTGTCGGAGCTGTCACCGGCGAGGGCCTTGAGGTCAACGAGGCGCGCGGGATCGAGCCCGTACTCCTCCCGGAAGCGCTCTACGGTGTACTGCTTCATCTGGCTTGTGCCGCGGGAGTTGACGAGTACGATCACGTGGTCATCAAGCAGTTGCAGCAGGTCGCGGTCCCCTGTGACGATGGTCGTCTCATAGCCCTGTGTGCGGGCGCGCTCGGCCAGCGTCCCGATGATGTCGTCGGCCTCGAAGCCCTCCTGCTGCAGCGAGACCAACCCCATCTGCTCGACGAGACGGTCAATCAGGGGGTACTGAACGCGCAGCGCTTCATCCATGGGGGGGCGATTGGCCTTGTACTGATCCCACAGCTCGTGCCGGAAGGTGGCCCCCGGGGCGTCGAAAACCATCGCCACCTCATCGGGGCTGCGCTCGGCGAGCAGCGCGAGCAGCATCTGCGCGAGGCCGAACACGGCGTTGGTCGGCGTACCGTCGGATGTGCTCAGATGCGGCAGGGCGTGGAAGGCCCTGTGGATGAGGCTATTGGCATCAATCAGAAGCAGTGTGCGCGCCACGACGGAAGGCTCCTCGACGCGCCGTTACGGGGCCAGAGCGGCCCCGGCGGCCTGTGTCAGGGGCTGCGAATGCAGCATCAGATAGGTGTAGGTCGTCGGCTCGAGCAGCATCGGCCCGCTCATCGCGAACAGCGTCTGACGCGGGGTGAGCGGCGCCGTCCGCGTCGTGCCGAAAAGCTCCTCGAACAGGCCGCCCTTGGGCCCGAACGTCTTGACCTTCGGTTCGCCCTTGATCCCGCCCTCTTCGGCCGCGATGCGCAGGGCGTCATAGTAGGTGCCCAACTCGTCGACGAGGCCCGCCTTCTGCGCCTGGCGTCCAGTCATGATGCGCCCGTCGGCCAGCTTCAGCACCTTCTCGCGCGTCAGGTTGGGCCGGCCCGCGACGACGGCATCGACGAACTGCTGGTACACGTCCTGGACCATGCTCTGCAGCAGTGCCCGCTCGTCGGGGCGCATCGGCCGCAGCGGCGAGCCCATGTCCTTGTACCGCCCACTGGTGATCGTCTGACTGTCGACGCCGATCTTCTCCATCAGCTCGTGGTAGCCCACGCCCGACATGATCACACCGATGCTGCCGGTCATCGTCGAGCCGCTTGCGACGATCTTGTCGGCCCCGCAGGCGACGTAGTAGCCGCCGGAGGCGGCCACATCCTCCATGCAGGCGACGACCGGCTTCTTCTCCGCAAGCGCCTTCACCTCGGTGAGGATTGCATGCGAGGCCGCGGCCGAACCACCAGGGCTGTTGATGTGCAGCACGACGGCCTTCACCGAGGTATCCTTGGCGGCCTCGCGCAGGTCATCCATGATCGCGAGCGAGCCGTCCACGCCTCCGAAGAAGCTCGACCCGCGCCCGCCAGACATGATCACGCCATCAACAGTCACGACGCCGACCCTGTCACCCGTGGACGCGATGCTCCCGCCGTCACTCTCGCCGAGCACACTGACCATCAATGCCAGGCCGAGGAAGCTCACAACACCGAGGACCAACAGCACCACGATCACGACGATGGCCGTCGCAGCCCCACTTCGTCGTCTGGGTGGCTGCCCTCCCCCGTAGCCGGGCGGGTAGCCGCCGCCGGGGGGATAGCCGCCGGCAGGCGGGTACCCGTACGGGGGCGC
>DPJP01000092.1:8584-8773 GCA_003542955.1 Armatimonadota bacterium | reverse complement strand
GCTCGAGGAACTCGACATCATCGACCGCACGGTGGCCATCGCCTCCGTCGGCTGCTCGGTGTATGCATTCGAGTACTTCAACACCGATGTGGTACAGGCCGCGCACGGTCGTGCTCCGGCGGTGGCCACCGGCATCAAGCGCTCGAGCCCCGAGACGGTTGTGTTCACCTACCAGGGGGACGGCGACCT
>DPJP01000092.1:4095-8561 GCA_003542955.1 Armatimonadota bacterium | reverse complement strand
TGGCGCCGACGACGCTGGTCGGCCAGCAGACAACGACGACCCCGCTGGGGCGTGACCCGGAGTTGGCCGGCATGCCGATGATGGTGTGTGAGTTACTGGCGAACATTCCCGGCGTGGCCTACCTGGCGCGGCAGACGCTGGTGGACCCGAAGAGCGTTCGGGCGGCACGCAAGAGCCTGAAGAGGGCATTCGAGGCGCAGATCGCCAACGCGGGGTTCAGCCTTGTCGAGCTTGTGAGCACCTGCCCCGCGTGGTGGCATAAGAGCCCGCTCGAGGCCATGGAGTGGGTGCGCGAGAAGATGCTGGCGCAGTATCCGTTGGGTGTTTTCGTCGACTACGAGGCATAAGGGCTGCTCGATATGCGTGAAGAGGTCTTCTTGGCCGGAACCGGTGGGCAGGGTGTGCTGTCCGCCGNNATGCTGGCGCAGGTTGCGATGGAGGCGGACTACCAGGTCTCGTACCTTCCGCTGTACAGCCCGGAGGTGCGCGGCGGGACGGCGACGGCGACAATCGTCTTCTCCGACGAGGCTGTGGGGAGCCCCGTGCTCGGGACCGCGGGGTCATTAGTGCTGTTCGCGGGGCGGTCGGTTGATGACGAACTGCACCGCGCGCGGCCCGGCGGACTGGTCGTGAGCAATGTCTCGTTGACCGGGCATATCGAGGTGCCGGACGAGGTCAGACTCGCCGAGATTCCGGCCACGGAGATCGCCACCGAACTCGGGTTCGAGCAGGTGACGAACATGGTGATGCTGGGCGCGTACATCGCTGCAGCCGACGTGCTGGGGCTGGAGAGCTTTGAGCAGGCGCTGAGAAGCGTGTTGCCGGAGCGGCATCACAAGCACATTCCGCTGAACATGGAGGCCCTCAAGCGCGGCGCCGACTGCGCGCGGGGCTGATCGAGACCGATACGACCCGGAGGTGGGTTCGATACTTACAGGGCTGGATGCAATCGCCGAAAAGATCAGGCCGGAACTCGACGTGATCGACGCCGTGCGTGAGACCGCCTACAAGCTCTCGCGCGAGATCGTGCGGTCCTCCTCGACGACTATCAAGCACATGCACCGCGGAGAGGTGGATGAGGCGAGGGCACAACTCGAGGAAACCAGGGTGCTGACGAAGCAGATGCAGGATGCGCTGGAAAACGCTCCGGGGATCTCGCGCGGCGGCTTTGTCGGGGACGCGGAGAAGGAGTATGTCGAGGCGGCCATCGTCGTCTCGTGTATTGCCGGCGAACGGCTGCCAACGCCCGAGGAACTGGGCGTCGAGGGCGCAGTATGGCTCAACGGCATCTCGGAGGTCGTGGGCGAGCTGCGGCGCCATGTGCTGGATCTGATCCGCGAGGGGGAGCCGGAGCGCGCGGAGGAGCATCTCGATGCCATGGATGACATCTACCATGTCATCATGTCGTTTGACTACCCCGACGCGATCACGCTGGGCTTGCGGCGCCGCTCCGACGCGGCGCGGGGGATGGTCGAGCGCACACGGGGGGACCTGACCAACGCGCTGCGGCAGGCGGCTCTGGAGCGGAGGCTTGCCGAGGTCGAGCAGATGCTGGCGGAGGAGTAGAGCCGGCGCGCCGGGGCCTCCCCCCCCCTGCACCCCCCTCTCCGTCGGTCGCAGACGACGCTCCGTCGGGACGAGGGGGGAACGGCAACGACACACCCGGATGGGGTGAGGGGCGAAGAACGGCGGAACGGCGCCGCCTGCCGGCCGGGGTCCGGACATTACGCGCCAGCCCCAGCCGTTCGCGAAGGTAGAGCAGCCAGGCCATGGAGAGCCAACTCATCAAGGGCGACTGCATCGAGGTGATGGCCGGCCTGCGGGCCGGCGTCGCCGACTGCGTGTTCGCCGATCCTCCCTACAACCTCCAACTCGAGCGAGAACTGCTGCGGCCCAACACGACGCGAGTGGACGGCGTTGCCGACGAGTGGGATCAGTTCGGTGACGGCGCCGCCGACGGGCCGCTCGACAGCTTCGAGGCGTACGACGAGTTCACAGAGGCGTGGCTCTCGGCGGCCAGGCACGTGCTTTCCGACACAGGGACCATCTGGGTCATCGGCTCCTACCACAACATCTACCGCGTCGGCCGGATCATGATGGATCTGGGCTACTGGGTGCTCAACGACATCGTCTGGGTCAAGACCAACCCGATGCCGAACTTCCGCGGGGTACGCTTCACCAACGCCCACGAGACGCTCCTGTGGGCGAAGAAGTCGAAGGGCCAGCGAAGATATACCTTCAACCACCACACAATGAAGCGCTACAACGACGGGAAGCAGATGCGCAGTGACTGGGAGCTGCCGCTGTGTACGGGCACGGAGCGCATCACGGTCAACGGTGAGAAGGCGCACACCACGCAGAAGCCGGAGGCACTGCTCGAGCGGGTGATCGTGGCCGGCACGCGCATCGGCGATATGGTGTTGGACCCGTTCTTTGGCACGGGGACAACCGGGGCGGTGGCGCGGCGGCTGGGACGGCGCTGGATCGGGATCGAGAAGGAAGCCCGGTACATCGAGGTGGCTCGGAAGCGGATTGCCGCGGTCGAGCCGATGCCCGATGAGTGGCTGCGGCAGTACACGCAGGACGCTCCGCCGCCGAAGCGGGTTCCGTTCGGGGAGCTGGTGCGCGAGGGGTACATCCGCCCGGGGGCGACGCTGCGGCACGTGCGGGCCGCTGTGGAGGCGACAGTGCACGCGGACGGGACGATCTCGATGAACGGTCATCGGGGGTCGATCCACAGGGTGGGGGCGTTGGCGACGGGGAGCCCGGCCTGCAACGGGTGGACGCACTGGACCTGCAGGTGCCCGCTGACCGGGCGGGAGGCGCTACTGGACGAGCTTCGGCAGGCGTTCCGGGGGGCGCGCGGGCAGCAAGAAATGTCTTGACACGGTAGGGCCTGGATAGATAGACTACACATCTACCTGCATGGGAAACGGCTATATTACCAAGTCTTCTACATCGACTACCCCTTAGTCCGCGCTGAACGTCAGCACAACCAACACGCAGCGGGGGCCGTTTGTGGTGCCTGTCCCGCATGCTTCGTCTTTTTCCTGGAACGTGTTCATGCCACGACTGGCTTGCTTTGCACCGGGGCGTACTTGAGGAGGTACTCCAGCACATGGCTACGGCCGAGTCACGGAACATTCGGTACCCCAAAGACTGGCAGGAGGATGTCCTTCCGCTCCCAGACCTGATTGAGATCCAGACGAAGTCGTACGACTGGTTTCTCGAGAATGGCCTGAAGGAGCTTTTCGACAACTTCAGCTCAATCGAGGACTACACCGGCAACGTTTCACTTGATTTCCTGGACTACCGCATCGGCGATCCGGCGCTGACGATGGCCGAGTGCCGCGAGCGCGACGCCACGTACGAGGCGCCGATCTACGCCAAGGTGCGGCTGGTGAACAAGGACAAGGGTGAGATTAAGGAATCGGAAGTGTACATGGGTGAGCTTCCGATCATGACGGACAAGGGCACCTTCCTGATTAACGGGGCGGAGCGCGTTGTCATCAGCCAGCTCGCCCGCTCGCCCAGCGTCTACTTCCGGGACACGGTCGACAGCGCGGGCCGCGTGCTGCATGCGGCGCAGGTGATCCCCAACGAGGGCGCGTGGGTGGAGATCGAGACCGCGGCCAGCGGGGTCATCTCGGTTCGCATCGGGCAGACGCGCAAGTTCCCGGTGACGGCCCTTCTGCGGGCGCTGGACTGGTTCGAGGACATCGACGACACGCTTCCGCCGACGGGGACGGACGCGGAGCTTCTCGAGTGCTTCGGCGTGCGCGAGACCATCGAGATGAAGCAGATTCTCAAGGAGATGGCCGACCGCGAGCGGGGGAGCATGCCCGGCGCCCAGGCCCATGACATCTACTATGCGACCTCCCGCCACAGCGATGTCGAGGGCGCCGTGGTAGTGGAGACGTACGGGCGCATCACCGAGAGCGTGGCCAAGGCGCTGCGCAAGGACGGCACGGAGAAGCTGGCGGTACTGAGGGTATCGAACCNNACGCTCGAGGACGACGACACGCACACGAACAAGGAGGGCCTGCTGGAGGTCTACCGGCGCATTCGGCCGGGCGACCCGCCGACGGTCGACAGCGCCCAGTCGCTGTTGCAGTCGTATTTCTTCGACGTGAAGCGCTACGACCTGTCGGCCGTGGGCCGCTACAAGGTGAATCGCAAGCTCGGCGTGGACGTGCCGATGGACATGCACACGCTGACGCGCAACGATGTGGTGGGCATCGTGCGCTACCTGATCGGGCTGTCTCGGGGCGAGGGGAGCGTCGATGACATCGACCACCTGCAGAACAAGCGGGTGCGCGCTGTCGGGGAGCTTCTTCAGAACCAGCTCCGGACGGGCTTCCTGCGGACTGAGCGGGTGGCGCGCGAGCGGATGACGAGCCTGGACCCGGATGAAGTTGCCCCGCAGTCGGTGATCAGCATCAAGCCGATCTCGGCGGCGATCAACA
>DPJP01000092.1:187-4072 GCA_003542955.1 Armatimonadota bacterium | reverse complement strand
GCAGCTCTCGCAGTTCATGGACCAGATCAACCCGCTGGCGGAACTCGCGCACAAGCGGCGCCTGTCGGCGTTGGGTCCTGGTGGGCTGAGCAAGCAGTCGGCGAAGCTCGAGGTGCGTGACGTCCACCACTCCCACTACGGCCGCATCTGCCCGATTGAGACGCCTGAAGGCCCGAACGTCGGGCTCATCGGCTACCTGACCCTGCATGCGCGGCTCAACCCCTACGGCTTCATCGAGACACCATACCGGGTCGTCAAGAAGGGCCAGCTTACCGATGAGATCGTGTTTTTGACCGCGGATGAGGAGGAGGAGTTCTACATTGCCACTTCCTCCGAGCCGCTGAACGCGAACAATCGGTTCGTGCACGACATGATCTCCTGCCGGCACGCGGGTGACTATCCGAAGGTTGCGGCGACCGAGGTCGACTACTGCGACGTGTCGCCGACGCAGGTCTTCTCCGTGGCCACCTCGATGGTGCCGTTTCTGGAGAGTGACGAGCCGGTTCGTGCCCTGGCGGGCTCGAACATGCAGCGGCAGGCGGTTCCGCTGATGGTCACTGAGCAGCCCATCGTCAAGACCGGCATCGAGCTGCGCGCAGCCATCGACTCGGGCGCGGCGGTGCTGGCGGACAACGACGGTGTGGTGCTCGAGGCGGATGCGCGCCACGTGCTGATCGAGTACGTGGACGGCACGCAGAAAAGCTACGAGCTTGAGAACTTCCTACGCACCAACATGGGCACATGCATCAACCAGCATCGGATCGTGCGACGCGGGCAGCGTGTGGCCAAGGACGAGCCGATCATCGACGGCCACGCCACGCGCGACAGTGAGCTTGCGCTGGGCAAGAACCTGCTGATCGCCTTTGTGCCGTGGGAGGGCTACAACTACGAGGACGCGATTCTGATCTCGGAGCGGCTCGTCAACCACGACGAGCTGACCTCGATCCACATCGAGAAGTTCGAGTGCGAGGCGCGCGATACCAAGCTCGGACCCGAAGAGATCACCCGCGACATCCCCAACGTGGGCGACGACGCCCTCAGGGAGCTTGATACCGACGGGGTCGTTCGCGTGGGGGCCGAGGTCCGCCCGGAGGACATCCTGGTGGGCAAGGTCACGCCGAAGGGTCAGTCCGAGTTGACCGCGGAGGAGAAGCTCGTCATCGCGATCTTCGGCAAGAAGGCCGAGGAGATGCGCGATGTCTCGCTGCGCACCCCGCACGGCGAGGGCGGCATTGTCATCGGGACAAAGGTGTTTTCGCGCTACAAGTACACATGCGGGTTGTGTGAGGCGGAGTTCGCGTACGGGAAGCCGATGGAAGCGGCGTTGTCTTGCAGCCGCTGCGGCGGCGACCTGAAGAAGCTGCCCGGCGACGAACTCAAGCCGGGCGTGAATCAGCTTGTGCGCGTGTATGTGGCTCAGCGACGCAAGATCATGGTGGGGGATAAGCTCACGGGGCGCCACGGCAACAAGGGCGTCATCTCGAAGATACTCCCACTCGAGGACATGCCGTATCTGGCCGACGGAACGCCGATCGACATCTGCCTGAATCCGCTGTCGGTGCCGTCGCGTATGAACATCGGGCAGTTGCTCGAGACTCACTGCGGCTGGATCGCGCACAATCTGGACGAGTCATGGATCACTCCGGTGTTCGAGAGCTTCGGGATCGACGAGGTCCGCGAGGGCATGCGCCAGGTGGCGGACAAGCTGCGGCTGGATGCGTTGAGGGCTTACGCGTCGATAGAGCTGAACGCCTTCGGGCCGATCGTTGACCCGAAAGAGGCGGATGCCACCTACGAGGGGTTGCTGGAGAGCATCCGCGCGCAGCTCAGTCGGCACTCGAAGGCTGAGTTGAGCGAGCTGGCGGAGTGGCTTGGCATCGACGAGGGGGAGTGGGCGAAGGCCAACGACTCGCGGGCGGTTGAGCTGATCGTGGCGATGGCCGAGACCAACAGCTCCCACCACGCGCAGTTCCAGCCGGAGACGGGCAAGTCAGTGCTGTACGACGGCCGCACCGGCGAGCCGTTCAACCAGCCGGTGATGGTCGGGTACATGTACATACTGAAGCTGCTGCACCTGGTCGAGGACAAGATTCACGCGCGCTCGACGGGTCCGTACTCACTGATCACGCAGCAGCCGCTGGGCGGCAAGGCGCAGATGGGCGGGCAGCGCTTCGGAGAGATGGAGGTGTGGGCGCTGGAGGCCTACGGCGCGGCGCACACTCTCCAGGAGATGCTGACGGTCAAGTCCGACGACGTGGTCGGGCGGGTGGCGACGTACGAGGCCATCGTGAAGAACGAGAATATCGAGGAGCCGGGTATCCCGGAGTCGTTCAAGATTCTGGTCAGAGAGATGCAGAGTCTGGCGCTGGATGTAAAGGTGACCGATTTCGGCGGTCACGAGGTGGACCTGCGCGCCGACAACGACTTCCGCTAGTCCGCACCGTGGTCGCGGTCGACCGCGCGGTGTGGTGTCTGCTGAGAGATACCGAGTGCAATGGCTCTGAGAATAGAGGCTGGAGGCGGAAGAATTGGCTCAATCGACGACGGACTTCGAGATGATCACCATCGGGCTCGCCTCGGCGGACGAGATTCGCTCGTGGTCGCACGGCGAGGTGAAGAAGCCGGAGACGATCAACTACCGCACCCTTCGCCCGGAGCGTGATGGTCTTTTCTGCGAAAAGATTTTCGGTACGACCAAGGAGTGGGAGTGCTACTGCGGTAAATTCAAATCGATTCGCTACAAGGGTGTCATTTGCGACCGTTGTGGTGTCGAGGTTACCAATACCAAGGTGCGTCGTGAACGCATGGGTCACATCACCTTGGCGGCCCCGGTTTCCCATATTTGGTACTATCGCTCGGTTCCCAGCCGTATGAGCATGCTGCTCGATATTACCCGCAACTCCCTGCAGAGCATTCTTTACTATGAGAAATATGTAGTGATCAACGCAGGGGATACCAATCTGAAGAGCAAGCAGTTGCTTTCCGAAGAGGAGTACTGGCAGGCTCGTGAGCAGTATGGCGACTCTTTTGAGGCAGGCATGGGTGCCGAGGCGGTACGCAAGCTTTTGGTCAATCTCGACCTCGAGGAACTCTCTCGCGATCTTCGCGAACAGATGCGCCTCAAGGGAGACAAGGCCGACAAGCGCCTGCTCAAGCGCATCGAGGTGTGTGAAAACTTCCGTGACAGCGGCAACCGCCCTGAGTGGATGATTCTCACCGTCATTCCTGTCATTCCCCCCGATCTCAGGCCCATGGTACAGCTCGATGGCGGCCGTTTTGCCACCAGCGACCTGAATGACCTGTATCGTCGCGTGATCAACCGAAACAACCGTCTTGACCGTTTGGTCAAGCTCAACGCACCGGATATCATCATCCGCAATGAGAAGCGTATGCTTCAGGAAGCGGTGGATGCTCTCTTTGACAACTCAAAGCGCAAGCGGGTTGTCAAGGGCGCGAGCAACAGGCCGTTGAAGAGCCTCTCCGACATGCTGAAGGGCAAGCAGGGCAGGTTCCGACAGAACTTGCTCGGAAAGCGTGTTGACTACTCCGGACGTTCGGTAATCGTTGTCGGTCCCGAGCTGAGAATGCACCAGTGCGGTCTTCCTTCGAAGATGGCCCTTGAGCTGTACAAGCCTTTCATCATGAAGAAGCTGGTACAGGATGGCGTTGTCTACAATATCAAGAAGGCGAAGAGCCTGGTTGAGGAAGAGACCGATGCCGTATGGTCCATCCTTGATGAAGTTGTCAAGGAACACCCTGTCCTGCTCAACCGTGCACCTACGCTGCACCGTCTTGGCATTCAGGCTTTCGACCCCGTCCTCGTGGATGGAAAGGCCATCAAGCTGCATCCGCTGGTATGTCATGCCTACAACGCCGACTTCGACG
>DPJP01000092.1:0-130 GCA_003542955.1 Armatimonadota bacterium | reverse complement strand
CTTCTCAGGACATGGTTCTTGGTATCAACTACCTGACCCGTGACATGAAGGGTGCCGCCGGCGAAGGCAAGTATTTTGACAATATCGACGAGCTTGAGGCGGCTCTTGATACCGGACTGCTCTCCTATAA
>DPJP01000241.1 GCA_003542955.1 Armatimonadota bacterium | reverse complement strand
CCCGCCGACGGCAACGGTCCGCCTGCGCACATCTCGACCGAGAACGGGCTGCTGCCCTCCAACGCCGTCGCCGACATCTGCCCCGGCCCGATGCCGGGTACCGTGGCTGTCGCAACCAGGCGCGGCCTGTGTATCCTGGCCGAAGAGGGGGATGGCTGGACACCCGTCGCGGGGGCGTCCCTGCCGGGCCGCGCTACTGCACTATGCGTCGGCGCAGAGGGTCTTCTCGCCGCAGTCGACGGGCAGCTCTTCACCGGCGCCGCGGACGCCACGCCCTGGCAGTGGGCCGCCCTCGGCCCCCCGCTTCCGACCCCGGCGCGCTGCGTGTACAGGGGCGCCGACGGCGTCCTCGCGGGCACGGCGGGGGGCCGNNGCCTCTACCGGCTCAACGCAGATGCATGGGAGAAGCTCATCCACTCGGAGGCGCCCCTGGCCGCCATGGTCAATGACATCACATCTCTCGGCGAAACACTCTACGTCGCCACCGCTGGAGGGCTCTTTCGGTTCGAAGAGGGCGTGTGGGCGTGCCTGGGACCCGCCGAGGGTCTCCCGGACGCCCACGTCACGGCCTTGACCGTGCGCGGGGAGGACCTCTACATCGGTACCTTCGGCGGCGGTGCGGCCATATTGCGCAAGGGTCGAATCACAGCAGTCCATGGGAGCCCCGGCTACATCACATCACTCGGCGCCACAGACAAGGCTATCTGGGCCGGCACACCGGAGAGCGGCGTCCGGGCGTGGAACGGCGCCACGTGGCAGCAGTTGACCAGACCCGGGGAGCCGCCGGGCAACAACATCACGGGGGTGGCCGCGGGCACCGGTGGCGATGTCTGGATCGGCACCTTCGACCGCGGCGTGGGGCGCCTGCGCGAGGGCATGGGCTGGTCGAGCATGCCGACGGGGGACCTCTGGATCAACCATCTCTGCTTCGGTCGCGGTCGGCCGTGGGCCCGGACTTCCGGCGGCGACCTGCTCGTGCCGGACAAGGACCGCTGGCGGAAGCTCACGCGGCAGGATGGCCTGCTCAAGGACTGGACCAGCTCGGTGCAGGTCTCCGGCGGAAACGTCTGGGTCGGCACCTGGGGCGCAGTCAGCAAGTTCGACGGCAAGAAGTGGCATCATTTCGCCCCCAAACCCGCGCTCGAGGGCCAGGTGGTCACATCGGTGGCGACGATGGGGCCGGATATCTGGGTCGGCACGGCAAAGGGCGGCCTGTGCCGCTACAACGGCGAGAGCGGCCTCTGGGAGACCTACTCCCTGGGCAGTGGCATCACGGACACCTGGGTGACCTGCCTCGATGTCTGGGACGGGCGGCTCTGGGTCGGCACGTTCAGCGGCGGCCTCTGTAGCTGGGACGGCAGGAACTGGCGCAGCATCCGTGCGCCCTCGCCGCTTCCGAGCGATCGCATCAACTGCCTGGCGCACGACCGTGACCTCTACGTCGGGACGCTTGACGGTCTGGTCATCTATGACGGGAAGGGCTGGACACCAGTCAGCCGGGAGCTTCTACCGCACGAGACGGTCCAGTCACTCTGTGTCAACGGTCTGCGATTGTGGGTGGGCACGCCGGAGGGGCTGGCCTGGCTGCGGCTTGCGGCGCAGTGATCCCATCCTCCTCATAGAGGGAAAGCGGAGGACATGGAAGTGAACTTCCGCGGCAGTATCTCCGTCGCACTTGCTGAGCCCTGCCGAATGGGGTACAATGTCCTTGCGTGAGAAAACCGCCCCGATCGGGCGGCCTCAGAACTGGAAGGATGGTGCGGAGATGAAGAGACGTGGGTTTACGCTGATCGAGTTGCTCGTGGTCATTGCGATCATCGCCATATTGGCGGCGATCCTGTTCCCGGTGTTTGCCCGGGCCAGAGAGAAAGCCCGGCAGACAAGTTGTCTCAGTAACGTCAAAGAGGTCGTGCTCGGACACCTCATGTACCTGCAGGACTACGATGAGACGGGCATGTCTCACTTCTGGTATGCCTATGGCTTGCCAAGCAACGGACAACTCTGGATGCAGATGCTGCACCCCTACATCAAGAACGTTCAGGTCCACACATGCCCCAGCCGCTCCACGACCACATGGGATGGCGGCTACGATTCCACCACCGGCATCGCATACAACTACTTCATCAGTCAGTGGTATTACCCGCACACACTGTCGGAGGTCAAGTACCCCGCGGAGTGCATGACCTTCGTCGACGGAGGCTACTACTACCTGCAGTACGGTGGCGGGTACTACGTGAACGCTATTCCGGCCAACACCGTGTACGGCACAACCGGCTATGCCACACTGATCGGCCAGCACAACGACGGCAACAACTGCGGCTTCTATGATGGCCACGCGAAGTGGTACAGCCTGTCCTTCATTCACGGACAGAGAGGCGTGTACGACAAGTTCAACACGTGGCGCGCCCCGTAGTTGCCCCGAGGCGCTGAGATACCTGAGCGGGACGGTCCAACGGCCGTCCCGCTCTTCCGTGTCGGGGCAGCACTCTCGCGCGGGCGGTTGACAGGTCCAATGCCGCCGGAGGCGAATTGCATGGCGTGACTTCCGGCCGGGCTCCCCTGGGGAAGCGCGGCCCATCGAGCACCCGCATCCAGCCACGCCACGGTGGAGTGACAATGCGACACGTCATCCATGTATCCCGCCTTTCTGTGTTGGCCCCATTGCTCCTTCTCGCCCTGGCCGTCTCCCCCGCGCCGGCCCAGCCGCCCGCCCGCTACCCCTGCACAATGTACAAGACCGAGGACATCGCCCGCGCCAGGCACAACATCGCCACGCACGAGTGGGCACGCCGCTGGTACCAGAGCATCCTGCAGGCGTCNNGGATGGACGATGCCACGCTCCGCTCCTGCATCTCCGACCAGACGCCCATCCTCAGCGTCAAATGCCCTGTCTGCGGCAATGGGCCATGGTACTGGTATGATGTCCTTGCGAACGCCGGCGGCCTCCGCTGCAAGAGCTGCGGCACCGAGTTCCTCTGGGACCCCGATGACACCACCGAGGATTTCAACGTCCAGGGCGTCATCCGCTACGAGCGCCTGTCCTCCGTGATCGGCCCCGTCTACTCTCTGGCTCTCCGCTACCAGGTCGATGGCGACCTCGAGGCCGCTCGGAAGGCCGCCGTGCTCATCGAGCGCATGGCCGAGGTCTTCAAGGGCTACCGGATGAACAGGGTCAACCGCAACGAGTGGATGGACGCCAATGACCCCTACTACGGGCGGATAGGCGGGTGGAAGTACCGCGAGGCGGTGGTGCTGCGGAACTTCATCCACGCCTACGACCTCATCCACGACTCGGGGGTCTTCACTCGACGGCAGCACGCGATGATCGATGAGGACCTGATCGCCCATGTCCGCGACTACTTCCTGCAGAGCTACGGCGATGCCGGCCTGCTCGGGACGCAGACCCTCCAGGACCAGGGGCACGCCTGGTGGTGCCTCGCCGCATGCGCGGCGATCCTTGGCGACACCGACACACTGCAACTGATGGTCGATACCTTCGAGCAGATGCTCGGCCCGGATAGCTGGGTGTTCTACGAGGACGGCACCTTCTACGAGGGGACCTATGCCTACCAGGGGCAGTTCATCGGCGGCATCTGGCCAATCCCCGAGATCATCCGCGGCAATCTGGATATCGACATCTACTCGAACCCGAATTGCGCCCTGTGGGAGAAGGTGCTGACATGGTACCTCGACGGCATCTTCCCGGACGGCACGATGCCGGCCATTGCCGACGCCCACGTCGGCTACAGGCCGGTCGTGCAGTGGTCTGAGATNNCGCCTACACGCGATACGGCAACCGCAAGGCATTGCGCCACCTGCGCGATGTCTGTGGAGACCAGCTGACCCCCGGCGGGGAGTTCGCCGTCTTCTACCGCGACCCCGATGCGGTGGCGGTGCAAGACTCCGGGGAGCCGTACGGCCTGGAGAGCACACACCTGACCGGGATGGGGCTGATGATCCTCCGCGACGAGGCAGCCCCGAAGCCGGCGACGATGGCTTTCCTGGACTACGGCCCACTTGTTCCCTGGAACCACAAACAGAAGGACTACGGCAACTTCGGCCTCTGGGCCTGCGGGCTGGAGATGGTCTCCGAGATCGGCTACGCACACCAGCCGGCCTGGGTCAATCGCTGGCAGGGGACGCCGATCGCACACAACACCGTGCTCGAAGTCGCCTCGCAGGCGCAGAAGGGCGAGCCGATGCTCTGGTGCATCAACGCGAGATGCCGAATGGCCGAGGCGGGCCTGCCGGGCAGCAACTCGCGCTTTCTGGCGATGCTCCTGCGCCCCGAGGGCGTCCCGGTAATCGTGGACATCTTCCGCGTCAGCGGCCCGGCGGAGGTCTCCACCTGGGCCATGCATGCGCGCTCGGGCGAGTGGACCGTCACCGGCATCGACGACCTGCGGCAGGTCGATGCCGAGGAGCCGCTCCGCAACGCACGGCGTGGCACAGCGCCAGGCGACATCTCGGCGACCTGGAGCTTCGCCACACAGAACCATGCGCTGCTGCGGACGACGATGCTTGCCACCACGCCGGCGGAGGTGACGCTGTCGGAGTGCCCGCCGGAGGAGGATGAGATACTGAAGGCGCACGTCAGCGGCGGCAATCCCAGACCAGGCGTTGAGATGCCCTATCGCGGGCATATCCAGATCAAGCGCCCCAACCCCGCTGTGTTTGTCACCGTCTATGCCCCGGGGGATGACGCCCACCCCAATGACGTGGTCGCCGAGCTTGTGCCTGTCGAGGGCCGCCCGGATGCAGTCGGCGTCGACCTTCGATGCGCGGACGGGACTCGCTTTGTGCTGCTGCACGCGCCGGAGGCGGGCCCGGTGACCTGCCGCGACCTGACCGTAGACGGCCGGGCGGGAGCCGTCTGCCTGGTTGACGGCGAGGCCCGCTGGCTCAGCCTGGCGGGCGGCGGCACCGCCTCATACGGGACAATGTCGGTTGTCGCCTCGGAGGGCTCCGACGCCCTCATGGAGCTGGGTCCGCAGCGGTAGTGCGGTACAACAGCCAGGGGCATAACTGCCTGCTGTGTCGCGGAGACCACAACGGGGCACCCATCTGNNCCCGTTAGCGTCTCGGCCGACTCTGTTCGGACCGCCCTACGGCTGCGGCGTAATCGCCTCGAACATCAGCTTCGCCACGTCTGTATTGTCCACATAGGCGCCGCGGACGGGGTCCTGCTCGTCGGCATACTTGCGCAGCAACTCGGCCGCATCGCCGTTGGCGAACACGGGGATCAGCAAGTTGGTGTGGCCGGTGCTGTACCATCCGACACCGGGCACCGTTCCCGCGCCGGCGTTGACTATCCCCTCCTCCGCCTTCGCATCCGGGCCTGCCGGCCCCATCAGGTAGCCGGTCTCATGATCGCCCGTCACAATCAGCAGGTTCTCGCTCCAGCCACCATGCTGCTCGATCCAGGCAACGACCTCGGCGACGGCATCGTTGAAATCGGTCATCTCCTCGATCATCCTGCCCGTCTGGTTGGCGTGGTTGGCCCAGTCGACCGCTCCGCCCTCGACCATAAGCACGAGGCCCTCCGGGTCCTGGCCAAGCACGTTGAGCGCCGCCGCGCACATCTCCGCCAGCGTCGGCACAGTCTCGGTTCTCGGCGTTGCCAGCGGCATATCCGTCGCTCCCGCGCGCGCCTGCTGAGCGGTCGTCGCCGTCTGCATCACACCGATCACGCGCGCCGGTGGGCTATCGGCAGCGGCAACAGCCCGGAACTCATCAGGCGACTGCACCAGTCTCCACGTACCCGCGNNCGAGTGCATCCCATGTCTCCTGCCCGCCGATGAACTTGTAGTCCGGGGTCTCCCGCCGCTGCCCGTTGTCATCGAACAACGGGTTGCCCGAACCCATGATCACGTTCACCGCGCTGTCGAGAATCATCTGCCGGGCGATGTCCTCGTAGCTGCCGCGGGCGGCGCTGTGCGCGACGAAGGTCGCGGGAGTGGCATGGCTGATCTGAACCGTTGTCACGACCCCGGTCGCCTTGCCGAGGCTCTGGGCATACTCGAGGATACTCTGCAGGTGATTGCCGTCTGCGTCGACACCGACGGCCCCGTTGAGTGTCTTGTGCCCGGTGGCCAGGGCGGTGCCGGCTGCCGCGGAGTCCGTCGACTTCTGCTTGACGTAGTCAAACGATGCCCGCGCGGCCTCCCCGTCATAGCCCTCACCACTGAGTGAGTAGGTGCTCATCGGGTAGCAGACGGCGAAGGCCTCATACGGCTGCGCCTGCGCGCGGCCGGCTGTGTAGTAGTTGGTGGCCAGGATGTGGTTGTAGCCCCAGCCATCGGCGATCATGATGACGACGTTTTTCGCCTGCTGCGCGTCTGCCGGACCAACGCAGGGTGTGACGACCAGCACGGCCGCCAGCACACCAATCAGGCATCTGTACGATGTCTTGTTGCGCAACTGCGCCACCCTCCTGATGTGTGTGACATCGCCCGCGCCCAGACAGTGCGGCGCGCGCGCAACCGGGGGCGCCATGCCCCTATAGACCAATGCCCGTCAGGCCCGCTTGCGTTCCCGCATCTGCGGAAGATGGTCGGGCTCCCGGCGAAGACGGCGCGAGGGCAGCTACCGCGTCGGCGCATGGCGACTTGCGTCCACCACCCATATCGGCGACGACCACGCCATCGGCAGTCGGTGCCGGATCATCTGCGCCTGTGTCACGCGCATGTAGAGCATCACATCGCCCGTGAAGTCAAAGGTGAAGCTTGCCCGCCAGTCCATCGCGCACGGCCGCTCCTCGATGACGGTCGTGTATTCGCCCGTCGCGAAGTCGAGCATGATCAGCTCCGCGCGCGTGAAGTCGCCAGTGCCGTACGCAGCCATCCGCACGACGATCTCCCTATCCTGCTCCACTGCCAGCTCCTGCCCCATGCCGGCCTCGTTGACGGTGAACTCCAGCAGTATGCGCTCCCCGGTAGTGGCATAGCATGCGCGGCTCTGGAGCGCCCGGAAGACGGACTCCCGCGTCAGTTCGGCCGCCCACACAGCAGCGACGCCCTGCGTGCGCCGCCCGCCCTGCGCCTGGTGGTCATCCGATGACCCGTACACGCCGATCCTGCGGCCCATCGCCCAGGCATCCCGCAGGTAGTGCCGCCCCGGTACCGAGCCGCAGACACGCCCACCCGGGTCGTGGGCCCGCGCCGTCTCATAGGCGAGCTGGTGATGCGGGTCGTAGAGCTCGCAGAAGCCGTGGTGTGAGTATATCTCGGCCACGGGGCAGAACTCGGGCGCCTCCTGCTCCCATACCACCGCCGACCCCTTGCCGCGCGGACAGCCGAAGTTCACACCCGTATGGTGCGGCGGAGTCAGCGTCGTCTCCGGGTCCAGCTCCGGCCAGATGGCGTTCATATCGTGGCTGATGCTCTCGCGCGTCCAGACGGGCCCGTCATCGCCCAGTTAGTAGCTGTTGTGATGGCCCGAGGGGTATGAGAGTGCGTTCTCATAGCCCAGGATCGTCACAAAGCGGCCGGGATCGTTGAGGCGCTCATTGATCCCTCGCATTGCCTCCCAGTTGTAGATCACCGATTCCGCGTGATCGGCCGCCGCGGCGAAGTCGAGGCCTGAGACATCGCGCGCATACTCGTAGAACCGCCGCCCCATGCCGTCGGTCGAGTAGCATGTGTGGATGTGGATATCGCCCCAGTACGGGCCGGCAGGTTGCTCTGTGACGCGAATAGCGTTGCTCAGCACATCACCGAAGCGCAGACGCTGGATGCCCTCCTGCTCAAGTGTCACCTGCACCCGGCATGCGCCCCGGAAGCTCAGCGGCTCATAGAGAGGAGTGCCGTCTGCGAGCGCAAGCGATGTGCTTTCGAAGCACGAACTCGAGCAGTTGTCGAACTCATCCAGTGAGACGATGAGCACTTCAAACGGTTCGCCGGGCCGCACGGCCGAGGGGGCGATCACGCGCACCGCCACAGCCTCGAGCGGCAGTGTCGTGATCTCCGGCAGCGTTTCGAGCCGTTCGCCGTTGACGGCGACGTACACGCTGTCCGTTTCCGCGATCCAGGCGGAGGTCGTGTTGCGCCACTCGATGGTGATCACGTCGCCGGCGGGTACGGTGCCCTCGACCAGTGTGGCTGTGAGCATTCGCCCGTGCCGGCTCACCGGCTCGCCGCTGTCGAACTCCCGCTCCCGTACCGACAGCTCGAACCTGCATGCCGAGTCGGCCGCGAAGACGGTGATGTAGTCATCCGCCGCGGCATCATCCCACTGCAGCTGCTTGGTGAAGCTCTGGCACTCGCGCGCAAGCCACGAATTCGGGAACTGGCACTCGATGGACCCGCCCGGCTCGATCGCATGCGCCGGGGCTAACTCCAGGATCACGTCGACGGCCTGACTGACCACGAACTCCCAGGACTCTGGCCGCACCGAATGCATGACATCACCCTCCTGCGGCCCGTACGGGCCTGTGAGCGACCTCTACACGCAGATTGAGCCCGCTCAAACTATCGTGGGTAGTTGGAACACCGGCATAACTCACTACGTCATATCCCATAGAGGTGAGGACCATGGGACGCACGATCGGGATAACGGTGGCTGTGCTGATCTGGATGGCGGTTCTGCTGGCCGCACGCGGACTGGTGCTTGGCGCGGATGACCCGGTCGATGCCATCCGCTACCAGGGCATGCGCTTCCTGTCGCACTGGTTCGGGATCGGCAGCATGGCCCCTTGCAGCGACGTGAGCCTGAATCGGAGTGGGCTGGGAACCGATGTGGCGGCAGTCCTTCAGGCGATCGGCATGAGCGTGTGGTGACCGCCGACGGCAACTCAACGGCTGAGGGCCGGAATGCACAAAGCGGAGCGGGATCATCCCCGCTCCGCCTGGGTGTGTCGATATCCGCGTGAGGTCAGGAATCGGGCTCCTGCTCAGACTCCGCACGCTCGACCAGTGTCGCTTTGACGATCCCCAGCGCCGCCTCCTGCATGCCGGCGGACAGTCGGCTGTAGATCGCGGGGTCCTGCAGCTCCTCGAAGAGGCTGTAGACCTCGTCCATATCATCCTCGATGACCGGCCCGGCCTGTTTCGTAGCCACAGAGGCCACCTCATTCGGTGTCGTCCGCACCCGGAGCACTCGGCTCGTCGTCCGAGCGTTCGCATCCATGCGGTTCGTTCCTGTTGCGCCGCACCAACCCGATCAGACCGGGGCTCGCGAGGACGATGACGAACCCTCCGGCAATGGCAAGGAAGGCCCAGTGATCGTGGAGCCACGCACGTACTTCCAGCCACACGGCCTCGCCCTGCTGGCCCGCATTCTGCGCCTTCGTGACGTCGATGTCAAGGCACACGCGCCGACTGTCGTGGGCCAGCACGTGCCGCCCCTGGGCGAGGCTCACCGCGCGGGCGGCCGCATCGCGGGCATCCTCAGTGTGCTGTGAATCGCCCAGGTGAACTCTCGCGAGCAGATACCACAACTCCGGATTGGTTTCCGCCTTCTCCCGCGCCTTGGAGCCGTAGTAGAGGGCATCCTCCATGTTGCCATCGGCCAGGGCGACCTCCCCCAGGGCGATCAGCGTCTCGGGCAGCGGCCGCTCCATCGCCAGCAGCAGCAGCTCCCTGCCCGCGTCGGATTCGCTGTCCGCCGCATGCCGCACCTGCCAGAGAAACGCCACCGCGGTGGCATTCTCGTAGTCCGCGCGATGGGCCTCCTCGGCCAGGCGGAGGGCCGCATCCGGGTGCCCCTCGGCCAGCAGCAGCCGCGCCAACTCGATCCGCAGCCGCATCACATTCCCGCGGGCCGTCTGCTGCCAGACGTCGTCGCCCGCGCTCTCGGCTGCCGCAAGTTCCGCCCTGTACGCATCCACGGCCTCGGTGAGGCAGAGACCGCCCAGCCCAACAAGCCGCCAGGAGAGCGCACTGACGGCCAGTTGCTCGTAGAACTCAGGCAAGTACCAGTCGGAGGCATAGCCGAGCCAGGCAAGCCACCCGACAAGCATGACCAGGGCAACAAGCAACGCCCAGTGCAGCTTCAGCATGGCGCTCAGACGCCCAGCCTGTTCTGGCGTGATGCCGTGATGTAGTTCATGCACCACTCGTCGCAGCCGGCCAGCGCCTCGGCGGCATAGACAGTCGCCATCATCTGCTCGTCCAGCGGGTCGATGATCGCCGAGTCCATCCCTGCTCCGATGCACAGCGTCATGAAGGTACGGTTGAGCAGCTTGCGCTCGGGCAGCCCGTAGGAGATGTTGCTGAGCCCACAGGTGATGTGGATGCCCGGCCGTTGTGCGCGCAACTGCGTCACCGCGCCCATCACCGCGCGCCCCGTGCCTGCATCCGTTCCGAGCGGCGCGATCACCGGGTCGACGAATATCCTCCCGGCGTCGATTCCGGCCCCTGTCAGCGTGTCGACAAGCCCGACAGCCGCCGCCACGCGGTCCTCGCACCCGCTCGGCATCCCGGCGTCGGAGAGCGCCAGCGCAACGATGTTGGCTCCGCTCTGCGCGACGAACTCCAGCATCGCGTCAATCCGCTCCTGCTCGGCGGTAATCGAGTTGATCATCGGCGTCGCAGCGCCTTCGTACACATCGAAGGCCGCCCGCAGCGCCGCGACGTTTGGCGTGTCGAAGCTGATCGGCAGGTCCGTCACCGCCTGGACCGTCTGCACGAGCCAGCGGATGTCCTCGATCTCCTGATCGCCGACGGTACCGGGGTTGCAGTCGATGAAGGCGGCGCCGGCCTCGGCCTGCCGTACGGCAAGCCCTGATACGTAGCCGTCGTCGCGATCGGCGATCGCCTGCTTGATCCGCTTGCGGGTGCCGTTGATAAGCTCGCCAATGATGATCATGGGGCGCAACGTCCTCTCCGTAGGTGGGCGGCTGCCACGAGGTCCCGGACTGCGCCGTTGACGGGACATGAGCAACCGAGCTCTCGACCCAGTGTGGCCACGTAACCGTTGATGTAGTCGATCTCAGTGGGGCGGCCGGCAGTGAGGTCCTGAAGCATGCTGCAGCGGTTGTTCGCCGTCTTCCTCGCGACCTCCTCCACCATTGCGACGAGGTCCTCGCCGGGCGCCACTCCGGCCGCATGCGCGACCCGGCAGGCTTCACGGACGATGCGTCCCATCAGCATCCGCACCGAGGGCGCCTGCAGCAGTTGCCCGTTGCGCAGTCGTGTCAGCGCACCCAGCGGGTTGATCCCGGCGTTGACAATCGCCTTGGCCCAGAGGATCGCCTGGACGTCGTCACTGACCTGGGCCGGCAGACCGGCGGCGCAGAGCAGTCCGCACGCGCGCTCCGCAGCACGTCGGTCTTCTCCGCCAAGCGCAATCTGCCCGATCCCCGCGACCACAACCTCGTCATCGCTCAGCCGGTACGCGCCCGAGGCGGTGGTGCCTGCCAGTACCCGCTCCGGCCCGAATGCGCCCTGCAGCACCTCGAGGTTGCCCAGCCCGTTCTGCAGCGTAAGCACGACGCTCTGATCCGACACCGCATCCGCGCAGTGGGCGACGGCATCGCGCGTGCTGTAGGCTTTGACCAGAATGATTATGAGCCCGCAGGCCCCGACCTCCGCCGCGCTTGCATTCACCGGCACCGCGGCATGGAACTCTCCCGCGGCCCCGCTGACCCGGTAGCCGTCGGCGTTCAGGCGCTGGGCGCGCTCCGGCCGGTGGTCGAGCACGGTCACATCAAGGCCGGCCCGCCATAGCAGGCCGGCATGCGTCAGCCCCATTGAGCCCGGGCCGACGACCAGGATGCGCGGATGCATAGTCTCCACCAACGCTGCCGCCTCCGGGCTCAGTCGCCGCGCTTCTGCTCCCAGCGCATCAGCTCGGAGACCTCCCCGAGCGTCATGCCCTTTTCCATGATCTCTGTCTTCTCGCGCGCTTCCCGCTCGACGACATCAAGCGCACGATTGGCGATCTCGACGGCGCGCTCGGCAGGCACCACCACCACCCCGTCGTCGTCGGCGATCACCCAGTCGCCGGTGCGGATGTCGGTCTCTCCGATGTGCAACGGAACCCCGATCATCCCCACGCCCTTCGGGTCACCGGCCGCCATGCACTGCAGCGTTGAGAAGCACGGGAAGCCCAATTCTCGGATCTCGCGGTTGTCGCGCGAGGCGCCGTGGATGACGATCCCCGCGATGCCCTTGCGCACGCAGCTCTTGGAGGCCTCCTCGCCCCAGACTGCCGGCCCCTCGCCGCGGACGTCGACAAACAGCACCGTGCCCGGCTCGGCCTGGTCGATGGCCGACACCGGCTTGTGCCAGTCACCCGGATATGCCCACACCGTCAACGCCGGCCCGGCACACTTGAGACCCGGGGCAATCGCCATCGGCCCGGGGACCCAGCCCTTGCGGTGCATGGCGTCGGAGATGTTGGCGGTCGAGACCCTCATGAACGTCTCTCTGAGCGATTCGGCGCCAAAGCGCTTGTAGGCGTCTGTCTGCACGGCCTGCCCGGAGCGCATTGCCCCGAGAATGTCCTCCGCCGCCTGCCGGGCATCAGGCGCCTTGATGATCGCCCCGCCGACTATGACCACCGACGCCCCGTTGGCCACCGCCACCGGCGCGGTCTCGGAGTTGATCCCGCCGGCCACCGCAACGGGGATGTCGACGGCGGCGGCGACGGCGCGCAGGCTCTCCATCGGGTCGCCGCCCTCCATCTGCACATCGATCGGGCAATGGACGCCGACGATGGCCGCCCCCATCCGCGCGGCCGCAACCGCGCGGCTTACCGGATCGGCGACCTCGATGAGGTCGACCATGATCTGCGCCCCGTAGCTCTGACCGGCCTCGATACACTCGCGAATGGTCGCATCGGAGGCCGCGCCCAGCACGGCGACGACATTCGCGCCCGCCTTCGCGGCCATCTCGACCTCGGCACGCCCCGCATCCATGATCTTCATGTCAGCGACGATAGTTGCGTCCGGAAACTCCGCCCGCAGCTTCCTGACGCAGTCAAGTCCCTCACTCTTGATCAGCGGCGTCCCGGCCTCGAGCCGGCGCACACCGCCCTCCCACGCCTCATGCGCGGCACGCAACGCCTGCGAGAGGTTGGCAAAATCCAGGGCAAGCTGCAGTTGTGGCTCCGCTATCATGCTGATCCCTCCAGTCGAGCAATCCGGCACCCGGCACCGGACGCCCCCCGTCACAGTCTCCCTTGACGGCAGTCCTGCACGTAGTGTAATACGCATCGAGCGGGAATCCAATAGGGAGAACCGACGGGGGCACGGCCGGACATGCGCGCCGCGAACAGGTTGGCGGCGTCGACGCAGAGATCGCCACCGTGATCGCGGTTGCGGAGGCAAGACTCGACCCCGCTGCGCGATTGACGGCTTACGTCGAGGGCAGCGCTGAACGTCTGGACGGCCTTGCGGGTTCGGCCTCGCGCACAGACATGGTGAACTCGGCCGTGTCGGAGGCCACAACCGTGCCGTCAGATGCCCGGACAAGCTCGACGGCGAAGCTCTTCACCCCGGCCAAGCCAAGCAGCGCATCCCACGCGTCGCCTGCTCCGGTAGAACAGGGGAGCCACGCGTGCCTGCCGCCATCGACGCCGGCCGCGTTGTCCACACGGCCGACGGTTATCTCGGGCGCGACGCCGGACAGCACACATTCGCCCCAGGTCGCCCCCGCGCACGTTATCCGCACCGTGTAGGTCGCCGCGTCGGTCCCGTTCGGCATGGTGACCGCGATCGGCGGCGGGCCGGTGGCATCCAGGGTTTCTGCCGCATCGCCACCGCTGCCACCGTACTTCGACCACGTGTGCCTGCCCGCGTCATCCCATAGCGCCTGCTCAACGGCGTTGGAGCCCATCGCGATGGTGAATGCGGCCACATCGAGACGAACCCAGCGTGTGGCCCCCACCACCGCCCCATCGCGGTAGACTTCGGCCAGGAAGTACAAGGTGCCTGTCGCGGCATCAACGGTAGAGACCCGTACATCGACTGAGGCTTCGCCACCGGAGAGCGAGCCCGAGTATGCCTCATCAACGAAGGGGTGTTCATCCATGGTGGAGTACCCGATGATGAGGTGATCTCCAGCCTGTATGCCGCCCATGGGGGTCAGAGACACGTTGAACGTCGTGGCAACGGTCGAGGCCGCCGCCGGACTGGACCAACTCACAAGAACCGCATCCGCGACTGCATCCGTATGCGCCGCGACCCACCGCTGCCGGCCGATCACGCCTGCCAGCAGCAGCGTCATCGCTACACACACGGCGGTGCATTGACGGTTCCAGACCACATGGTCGCGCTGTTCGCCCATCACCAGATCTCCTCGCCCATGGCGACCTGGCAACCATCACCTCGTGGATACACCGCATACGCCATCGTCCCGCCGGCCGTAGTGACGACGGCCGGTGGTGCGACCGCGGCAATCCGTCTCTGTTGTCCTCGCCCCACCCGCCGACCCGCTCGCCCCAGTTGTGTGCGATGCGCCGGGGACCTCTCGGCCGTACCTACCACCTCCGGTGTTGTATGTTCTGCCGGAGATCATAGCATGCCGCAGGCTGAGGCTGCAAATAGAGTGAGGCGCACCTGGGCGCGTCCGCTCACTCGACCCCGTCGGAGATGAGCCCCCTATCTCTGGCGCGCTCCAGCGCATCGCCCTTTGCGCCGCCACACGGCGCCCAGAAGTGGACGGTCTTGAGCCCATCGCCCCAGCCGCACACCTCCATCAGCGACCCGATGCGCTCATAGATGCGCGCATACAGCTCCCCTGCCGGCAGGGTAGCGCCCGGCTCGAGGTCCAGCTTCTCGAGGATATTCAGGTCCCGCAGTTGGTTCTTGATGTGCGTCGTGTAGCAGACGTGCTCGCCGGGATGGTAGACGTTGCACGGGTCGCAGACCATGCAGCAGCCCTCGACGAGGGTCACCGGGATGTCGGGGTCTTCCTCCATGCGCTTGCGCAACTCGACGAGGTTGTCCTGGATCAGCGGGTCCTGAGCTTCCATGGTGCAGAGCATGCACAGCAGGTGCTGCGGCCGGATGTAGAGATGATCGGCATCCTCCTCGATGAAGCCGGCCGATTGGTCCTTGGCGGTGAGCATGTCCTCGCGTGTGCGCATCCGGAACATCGCCCAGCGGCCGTGGCCATCCAGCGCCTCACCCTGTTCGGTCTGGTCCTCGAGACTTGTTGGCGCGGCATCGCGTATGCGCTCATAGTAGCCGGCCTCCGCATGCGGGCAGCGAGGCCAGACGTCCGATTGTGCATCACCGGTCGCGCAGACGGAGCGGACGCCGGCCAGCCGCTCGAAGAGAGTCATGTAAAGCGCCCAGGCCGGCAGCACGGAGCCGGGCGCGATCCCCAGCAGGCGGCAGACCTCGAGGTCCTTGCGCCGCCCGGCATAGTCCGCCGCCCGGTCCTCGTAGTCATCCGGCAGCTCCCGCTCGCCACGGTCCTCGTACGCATCAAGGTAGTGGGCCCGGTTCACCTCGATATCTGCCGAGACCCGAATCGGCACGTATGCATACTCCCACAGCGCGGCCAGAAGGCCCTGAACTTCCTCGATGCCGCATGGCGGTGTCTCGCACCCGCCGGCGACGCACACCGCGCACAGCAGATGATGCCCCCGAACCGCGATCGGCTCGAAGTCGGCGCCGCTCAACGCGCTGCACGTCATCCGCTGCGTGTGGCGCCGCTCGGGATCGATCGACGCTCTATTCATGTCACTCACTCCCCGGCGTGTAGCGGCTCCAGAGTGTCCACCACGGCGGCGCAAACGCCGCGAAATGCCCCCAGCTCTCGGGCTCCGCATCCGCGTCGCCAGTCGGCCACTCCCGGACCCGCAGAATGCAGAAACCGCGCGTTGAGAGCCCATTCACCAGCGTCGTAAGCGTATGGCGGTACTCGCGGGGGCCGGGGACGCGTCTCGTCCGGCCGTCGGGCCCCTCGACATCCCAGCACTCGTCCTGGTAGACGATCTCCTGCCCATCTACGTAGGGTGACCGGATGCAGTAGCCGCGGCCGTCCCAGCCGCCGTCCCATAGACCATGAACATACGGGTTAGGGCAGCTGACGCGGTACAACCCTCCACGGCGGAGAACACGCGCCACCTCGTCAAAGACAGGCGCGACATCGGGCACGAAACAGATGGCGTGAGCGTGGTAGACCAGATCGAAGCTGTCATCCGCGAATGCCGACAGGTCGCGCATATCGCCGGTGACCAGCCGCACATCCGTGCCATGGTGCTCTGCCGCCTCGCGATCTCGCTCGAGCTGAGTCTCGGAGATGTCGATGACCGTCACATTGGCCCCCAGCAGTGCGAAAGCCGCCGACTGCTGCCCCCCGCCGCCGGCCAGGCAGAGGACATTCTTGCCCTCAGCATCGCCCATGACGCCCTCGGGGTCCAGGCGCGCCCGAGCGGACTCGGCGTCGAGGTCGAGCCATGGGCGCGAGTACTCGATCCCCGCCTCGGCGAGCCGCTCCCAGGCGTCCCGATTGAAGCGCGCGACATCGTCGAGGTACTCGGCCATGCCGCTCTACTCCAATCCCGCGTCCTGCCGCCACACCTTCAGCGGGTGGCGCCGATCGGCCATCGGCAGGCTCACCCGGCAGCCGGTGCGGTTTGACTGGTGGACTCCCATGATGACCTCGATGGCCTTGATCGCCTCGCGCCCGCAGGACGACGGCTCCGGCCCGCCTTCTATGAAGGCAAGCATGTCCAATAGCATGCGAGTGGCGCGGTGACCATCGAAGTAGCCGTAGGGGTCCTCCTCCGGCGTCAGCCCCATCCTGGTCCACTCGCCCCACTCAGAGGGGCTGTAGACGGGTGCGGGGTAGTGATATATCTGCGGGTCCGGCCCCCTGATCGCCAGACGCCCCGTTGTCCCGAGTATCTCCACTCCGAAGCGCGTGAACTCGAAGCTGGGCCAGAACTCCACCACACCGGGCACGCCGCAGGCATACTCCAGGTGGATGATCCCCGAATGCCCCAGCGTGTAGCCTGTGCCGCGGTGCCCCTCGACCTCGATATCCGCCGCCGTCGCCTTGCGCCCGTCGACGCGCAGGTCGGCGTACACAGCCTCGGAGTCGCCCAGTAGAATATGCATGGCGTCGAACAGGTGCGAGCCCATGTTCATCAGCCCATACCCGGCTAAGTAGCCCTTGTTCTGGCCGTGGATCATCCGTATGTCGCCGATGAAGCCATCGGCGAGCAGCTTCTTTGCCTTGTCAAAGCACGGATCATTGCGCCGGTTGTGCCCGATGATCAGCGCGACCTCGGCGGCGTCGCAGGCCTCGATCATCGCGTCGCACTCCTGCAGGTCGAGCGCCATCGGCTTCTCGCAGTAGACGTGGATTCCGCTGCGCGCGGCGTCGAGGGTGATCGGCGCGTGCATGTTCGGCCATGTGCCGATTGAGATGATGTCGATGCCGGCGGCTTCGAGCATCAGCTCATGTGAGGTGTAGAGGCCCACGTCGCCGGCCACCTCCGCCGCCGCATCGAGCGCCTCCTGGGAGACATCGCAGATAGCCGTGACCCGGCAGTTGTCCAGATGGTTCCACCACTTGATGTGGGCCTTCCCCATGCCGCCGCAGCCGACCACACCGATCTTGTATTCCATGCGCTGTTCACCTCGCCCCGGTGCTCCGGGTCGGTATGCAACGAGCCGGCACGATGGCGTGCCGGCTCGAGGTCATCATTCATCGGCGCGCCCCGCGTGCCTACGCCAGCCCGCACTCCTTGAGAACCGTTGCCACGTGCTTGTTCCACCCCAGAGGCATCATGTGGATGCCCTGGCAGAGGTCCTTGAAGCCGTTGACAAGCTCGACCGTGATCTCGATCGAGGTCTGAACCTTGCTCTCGGTCTCCTTCATCCGGCTGATGAGGTCCTTGGGCACGCTCACACCCGCGACGAACTTGTTCATGTAGTTGGCCATGCCGGCAGACTTCAGCATGACGATACCCGCCAGCACGGGGACGCCCAGATCGCCGGCCTGCTCCATGAAGTTGGCGAGCACCGCCGGGTCGTACACCGCCTGTGTCTGGACGAAGTCCGCGCCCGCATCGATCTTCTTGCGCAGCTTCATGATCTGCGGCTCGAGCGGCTCGGCGCCGGGGTTAACCACGCAGCCCAGGCAGAAGGTCGGCGGCTCGCCGTCAAGCTCGTTGCCGGCCATATCGTGGCCCTCCATGAGCCCTTTCGCGGCCTGGATGAGCTGCACCGAGTCGATATCGAACACCGGCTTCGCGTCCGGGTGGTCGCCGAGGGTGGTGTAATCTCCCGTCAGGCACAGCACGTCGGTTATGCCCATCGTCGCGGCGGAGAGCAGCTCGCTCTGCAGCGCCAGGCGATTCCGGTCGCGGCAGACCATCTGCATGATCGGGTGCATCCCAACCTGCTGAATCTTCAGGCAGCCGACGAGTGAGGAGGCCCGCATCACCGCCGACTGGATGTCGGTGACATTGACCCCGTCGACCATGCCGCGGCAGGCTTCCGCCTCCTCGACCATCTCCTCGAGGTGGTGGCCCTTGGGCGGGCCGACCTCGGTGGTGATGATGAACTTCCCTGAGTCTATGGCTTCTCGCATCGACACGCTATCAAATCCCCTCTCTGCGCGCATCGGTCTCCCCGCCCACCGCAAGCGTGCGGGGTCGGGCGCGGTCTGTGTTCTCAGGCCTGGAGCTCCGCGGCCGCGACCGTGTTCTTCATAAGCAAAGCAGCCGTGACCGCCCCCACACCGCCGGGGACCGGTGTCAGGATGCCGGCTACCTCCACGGCTCCGGCGTCGACATCCCCGACGATCTTCGTCTTGCCGTCCTCGCCCTTGACGCGGTTGATACCGACATCCACAACCAGCGCGCCCGGCTTGATCCAGTCCGGCTTCACAAGCCCCGGCACGCCGGTCGCCACGATGACCACGTCGGCCGCCCGGCAGTGCGCGGCAGTATCCTTCGTGCCGATATGGCAGACCGTCACCGTGGCCAACTGCTCGAGCAGCAACAGCGCCGTCGGCTTGCCGACGATTTCGGAATGCCCAACCATGACGATCTCCGCGCCTCTGACCTCGATACCGGCCTCCTCAACCATCGTCACGGCTGCCTGGGCGGTACACGGCGCCAGCGTCCTGTCGCCCTGCACAACGCGGCCGAGGTTGGCCGGGTTGACGCCGTCGACATCCTTCTCCGGCGCGATCGCCGCCTGCAGCGCACGGGCGTCGAGGTGCTTCGGCACCGGCACCAGCAGGATGATGCCGGTCGTCGCGGGGCATCCGTTCAACCCGGCGATGACGCCCATCATGTCATCCTGGGTGATCTCCGCGTCCAGTTCTCGCAGTTCGTACCCGATGCCGAGTTCCTCGCAGTCCTTCTGCTGGCTCTTGGCATAGTACTTCGCACCGGGATTGTCCCCTGCCAGTAGCGCGACCAGCTTCGGCGGCCTCGTCGCGGCAAGTGCGGCGATTCTCGGTTTCAGTTCGGCCTTGATGCGGTCCGCAATTGGCCCGCCCTCCAGTAGTCTCGCTCCCACTGCGAACTCCTCCCATCGAGTCAGTACTCAGCCGCGGACGCGCGCTACAGTCGCGTCCCAGAGCTGTCGGCACATATTCCCCGCCATCTCCACAGTGTCCTGCATCTCGGTGCGAAGCCGCTCGATGTGCTGCTCATCCTTCATCGAGCCCAGATTGATCTCGACATTCAGCCAACCACACTCCACCGCGGCAAATGCGAGCCTCGCCCCGACACCGACATCGCTGACGAGGTTCTGGTTGCCCTTCTCGAGCAGCACCGGCAGCACGTCGAGCACCGCCGCCGCACGCAGGGCGATCTGGCGTGGAACCTCCGCGGCGGCCTTCAGGGCCTGCTCGATGGCCTCCGCGCGCGCCGCCTTCTCATCATCCGTCTCCTTCGGCATCCCGTAGGCCGCGCCGACCTGCGTGTAGGCTACCGCGTCGGCGTCGGTCAACCGAAGCAACTGCCCGCGCAAGTCCGTCAGCCGTCCCAGCGCCGCTCCAACCTCCTCCTCAACATCGGCGTACTTCTTCCTGCCGACGGTGAAGTTAGCCACCATCTCACCCAGCGCAGCCCCGAGCGCCCCAACCAGCCCCGCCGCGCTCCCGCCCCCCGGCGCAGGCTGATTCGACGCCAGTTGCGAGACATACTCGCATACAGATAGACCCGTAAGCACAGGTGCCCTCCCTGGTTGCTTCAGATGCCGTGGCTGTGGCCGGAGGCCCTCGTCGGCCGTTCTGTCACGCAACGACTGCCATGTCGTTGTCCGCTGTCCTGCCAGCTCCGTCGTCCGGCGCGGTCCGGGGACAGGCAGCAGGAGGCACGAACGGACCGCCCAACAGGCCCTGGAATCCCCATCGTGAACCCGGTGTCGGCTGAGACGGAGCGCGGGCTGAGGCCCCCGTCGCCGCCATCACCCGCCCAGGGCCACACGCGCCAGGTAGATGCACGGCTTCTCTTCATGCCCTGAGTAGTACGACATCCACAGCAGGCCCTCATGGAGGACCATGCCCGCATAGCTCGTGTCGCCGCCGCTCGGAAGCAGCAACTCCGGGTCAATGGCTTCCCGCGTCATCCGGAATAGCGCCGTGCGCGCCTGCTCACCATAGAGGCGACTCGTGGCCCACATAGCCCCGTCAGGCATGATGACGAAGTTCGGTCCACCGAATGGGTAGTCTGTCTCGTGCCAGCTCCAACTCGTGTACGGCGGCGCAGCGCTTCCGCCCCAGCCGTTCCCACCTCCGGGGCCCGTGCGCCGCGTCAGTGAGATGGCCTCACCCGCCTCCGTGAAGCGCAGCGTCGTCTCGCTCATCGCGGGCACTTCGAACTCATGAACCAGCTCATGCACGACCCCGTCCTCGGACTGCCAGAGGAAGCCGCGCTTGGGCGTATCCCCGTCCCCGAGCTTGCTCACTCCGTAGGCCCTGCCCCTATGCCAGGTCACCCGCCACAGCCAGTGACCGTCGGGCGTCACCTGCACCCACGGCGTCCAGCTCTGCGCGTCCTCCGAGAAGCTGACAATCGACCGGTGCAGGACGCCGTCGGGCGTGTCGATCGCTCCGCCGACGAGCAGCATCAGTCTGCCGTCCGGCGTGACACAGACCTTCGGGTCGCGCAGGTCCACGCCGTCACGTTCCAGGAACGCCGCCGACTGCCACTGCTCCGCATCGTCGGAGACGATCACGCGCACGCTGCCGATGTCGCCGGCGTGCGCCACGCCTTCCCGGAATACGCACACCCAGCGGTCGCGGTGTCGACAGAGGTCGGTGAAGCAGTTGTAGGCCCCCCGGTCCCAGATGCGCTGCGCCGCGATGAGCTTTGGCATGGGGGTCCCTCACTGCACGTAGCGGAAGTTCACGGTGATCAGCACCACGTGCGTATCACAGATGTTCAGCGCCTTGTGCGGCACGTTGCGGGGGATCAGGATGCTGTCCTGCGCGCCAAGCTCCAGGCAGTAGCTGCCCTCGTCATCGGTGTAGCGCACGATCATTCCCTCGGTCTTGCCCAACGGGATGGCCACGACGACCTCCAGCTTGTCGTCATGGGTCTGCTGCTCGAAGCCGCCGCCCGGCACCAGTTCAAAGTCGTTGATGCCGACGTCGCGTAGTTGGATGGTCTCCCCGGCGAGCCTGCGCACCTCGTCGGCCTCGAACAGCGTGTAGATCGCCTGCTCGGCCCTCCGGAACACAATCGCCCTGCGCAGCGGTTCTCGCTCGGCCATCGGCTCTTCCTCCTGTGCGCCGCCAATCAGTCGCGGTAGCTGAAGTTGGTAATGAACAGGGCGACCATGGTGTCGCAGATGTTGTAGGCCGCGTGCTTGACCCCGCGGGGGATGACGATGCTGTCGAGCGAGGCAAGCTCGAATTCGTAGCCGCCCTCGTCATCGGTGTAGCGGACGACCGGCCCCTCGACCTTGCCCAGCGCCACCGGCGTGACGACCTCGAGCTTGTCGTCATGCAACTGCGGCGCGAAACCGCCACCCGGCACCAGGCCGTAGTCGTTGACCCCGACATCGCGGAAGTCGATCTCTTCGGCCTCAAGCTTGGCCAGCATCTGTGCGTCAAACAGCTTCTCCTCGGCGCCCTTGCGGATGACGATGGGCTGCGGCATGCGCTCACTCCTCCGGTAACGACTCCAGGTCATCGCGTGTGCGGTGTATCTCTACCTCGGTATGGTCGACGAGTCCCCCCAGGGGGACGCTCTGCTTGCGTGTGCGGACGGTCACCGCATCGATATCGAACTCCCGCAGCAGCGCCTGCGCGACGTCGTGTGCCAGCGCCTCGAGCAGCAGGTACCCGCGCGCGGTCTCGACTCTGCGTATCAACTCGTAGACGGCCTTATAGTCGACTGTCTTGGTCAGGTCGTCAGTCCGCCCGGCCTCCCGCAGGTCCCGGAATATCTCGACATCCATCGAGAATCTTCCGCCGAGCTGCCGCTCCGAGTCGGCGACACCGTGATGCCCGTAGAAGCTCATGTTCACCAGCCTGATGACATCCTGCTTCATCGTCGCTTCGCGGCCTCCTGTCTATGCTTCCGCGCCGGTGCGGATGACTCGGGCTTCGGTCACTATGATGGGGACCGGCAGGTCGTGGGTGGAGGTTGGCACCGTCGGCAGCAGCTGCAGCTCGAAGCACGCCGCGACAACGGCCGGGGGACGGGGGCGCGCGACCGTCTGCCGTAGCAGGCAGTCGTAGTAGCCGCCGCCGTAGCCGACTCTGCCACCGCGCTCATCGAAAGCCAACCCCGGCACCAGCAGGAAGTCCAACTCGCCGACGGCGATCTCCGGGCACCGCACACACGGCTCGGGGATGCCCCACGTGCCGCGCGCCAACTCCGTGGCCGGGTCGCATACGACGCGCAGGGCCAGCCGTCCCCTGCCCTGCACGGCCGGTAGCACCAGCCGTTTGCCCGCCAGCAGCGTCGTGTCGACGAGCGCGCGTGTGCTCAACTCGCTACCGAAAGAGGCAAAGAGCATCACACTCTCAGCCTGCTCGAACTCGGGCAACCCCGCGATGGTCCGGCAGATCGCCGCGCTCCTGACCTCACGCTCGGCCGCGTCGAGCGCATCCCGCGCGGCCTGAACCTGCCGCCGCACTGCGAGCTTCTGCTCCCGGACCAGGCGCCCATTCACTCGCCCCACCCACGCAGCACGGCATCGGCCATCGCGGCAACCTGCGCCATCTCGGCCACATCATGAACGCGCACCATCGCCGCGCCGTTGGCGACGGCCAGCGTGTTGACCGCCGCCGTCCCCCAGAGTCTCTGCGATGCGTCAGGCAGCCCCAGCACCGTCCCGATACTGGACTTGCGCGAGGCGCCCATCAGGATCGGCCGGCCCAGCGAGGTCAACTCACGCAGCCTGCGCACAAGCTCGATGTTGTGGTTGACGGTCTTCCCGAACCCGAAGCCGGGGTCGATCATGATCTGTGTCTCGCACACGCCGCCTGCAACCGCCGCCTCCAGCCAAGTCGCCAGGCTTTCATACACCTCCGCCATCAGGTCGCCATAGGTCGGGCTCTGCTGCATGTCCCCGGGCGTGCCCTGCATGTGCATCAGGCAGACACCAGCTCCGCTGTCGGCCGCCACTTGCAGCATCCCGTCGCGCCGGAGGGCGTAGATGTCATTGATAAAGCTCGCCCCCGCCGCGATTGCCGCCTCCGCCACCTGTGGCCGAGACGTATCTACCGAGACCGGCACATCGAGTTCGGAGCATATCGCCGCGATCACCGGCGCGGTGCGGCGGATCTCCTCCTCCAGCTCCACATCATCGCTCCCCGGCCGCGTCGACTGCCCGCCCACGTCGAGGATGTCGGCGCCCTCGGCGACGAACCTGCGCGCCTGGGCGAGTGCAGCTTCGACATCGCCCGACAGCCCGTCGCCGGAGAAAGAATCGGGTGTGGTGTTGATGATCCCCATCACCAGCGTCCCGGCATCGAAGCGCAGCAGGTGCTCTCCGCACCGGATCGGCTCGGGCGGCCCGGCCAGGCGCTCGAGCGCCACGGCGATCTCCTGCGCGATGGCTGCCAGCTCGAACGGCTGTGCCGCAAGCTTGTGAATCATCTGCTGGTAATGGAGTCGGGTCCCCAGCAGCACGACTGGGGCGGGAGTATCGTCGAAGTTGGCCACCTGCCGCCCGACTGCGCAGTCTCCGCCCAGGGACAGCATATGCTGCTTGAGCAGTGAGGCCGCCTTCCCCCGCACCCGCTCGATGCGCAGCACAATGACGGCGCCCTTGTGGGCCATGTACTGCGCCCACGGCTCGTCGATATCCAGCCGTGCCAGCTCGACGCTCAGTGCCGCATGGGGGCCGGGCTCGAGCAGTCTGACCCTGTGGTCGCCCATTGGATGGTGTCCGCTACTCTGGGGATGCGATGCGCCCGGTGGCACTTCGCCGCTCGACGGCTGATTCCTTCCGCTGCGGCACCATTCGGCGAACAGCCCGTCTGCGGCCGCGGGCTCGATGGTGTACTCCGAGCGGCGCTGTTGCCCCGGTTGAGTAGCAGGGGTGTGCAGGCGCCGTATACTCCGGCGGGGAACGTGTGCCTGGCCGGCACGCTCATCAGGCGGTATCTGAGCGTTGTCCCGACGCCTGTTTGCCGAGTTCGGAGCCGGACCACGTGTTGCCGTGTGGGTTGTGGAGACTGCTGAGGTGAGAGGCATGACGCAATTGTGGATAGTGGGCTGTCTGCTGCTGAGCGTAGTGGCCGTCGGCGCGCCCATCCGCTCCGATAAGGAATGGGCCATCTACCCCCAGGTCGACCCGGCCGACTGGCCGCTGTTGGTTGGGCCCGTGAATCTCGTCGCGGGACTGCCGCCGGCGGCGGAGCCCGCCCCGAACGACCGGCATACCGGTGGCGATCTGGGCGCCCTGACCGACGGCGTCCTGGCCGGGGTCCAAGGACGGATGTGGACCGACAAGCGCGCGGTCGGATGGGCCTACCAGCAGTATGCGCGCATCACGTGTGACCTGGGCCAGAGCCGGCCGATCGGGCAGGTCCTCATGCGCCTGCAAGTGATCGACGCCAATAATACGCTTCCCCGGACGATCTCGGTGTCGCTGAGTGATGATGGCGAGGCCTTCGTGCCGGTGCGCAATCTGTCGGCCCAGAGCCATCCTGAAGACGATCCGGCACGGACCTACTCGCCACTGCCCGCGGACTACCCGGGCATCTATGCCGTTGTGCTGAATCTGGGCTACCAGGCGCGCTATCTGCGTCTGGACTTCGCGCTGCATGGCACGATGATAGCGGATGAGCTGGCCGTCACTCCCGCCGAGGGCGCCGTCAGGCTGCTGCCGGCAATGCCCCCGGGTGAGCGCGAGTACCTCGACAACGTCTTCGACCGCAGGGACCAGTTCCGCAGGATGATCGCGCCCGGGAACTTGATCCTGGGCAAGCGTCTCCGCTACACCCCCGCCCCCACCCAGTATCTCAATATCGACGATGATGATCCGCTTCAGCTCACCGACGGCAAGCTCGGCGAGCGCACCGACGAGCGTATCTGGTTCGAGCGGGGCTGCGTCGGCTGGCAGGGACCGCCGCTGGTGACCATCTTCGCCGACCTTGAGGCGGTGGAGCCGGTCGACTCCGTCGTGGTGCGCCTGCTGGGCGGAGCCGAACAGAACGCTCTGGAGTTCCCCGAAGAGATCAGGGTCCTGCTCAGCGAGGACGGTGAGGACTACTACCAAGTCGCATCCCGACACAAGCGCGGTATGGACGATCTCTCCGACGAAGCGTACGAATTGCCCGAACAGACTCTCGCCTGGGTGCATAACTTCCGGGTGCCGGTTGGGCTCAAGGCACGATACGTTGCCCTGCAGATGCTACACCAGAAGCAGTTTTTTGTGAGCGATGAGATGGCCGTGGTCAAGGGCGCCGATGACCTCCCCGTCTTCGAGCCCGATCCGGGCAGGAGGATGGAGATTGTCACCGAGGGCGTCGCCTTCACCCCGGTCTGGCGCACGGTGCCCGTTTGCCAGAACCTGCCCTTGCGCGCCAGGCTGCTCGCGCAGGATGCGAGAGAGGGAGCCGAGTACGGCAAGCCCTGCAAACTCGTCCTCGACCTGCCGGAGACGCTCAAGCTCGTCAGGCCGGAGAGCACCCCAGCCGACGTCGAGCACGAAGGGCGCCCATTCAGGCGCTACGTGGTCGACTGGCACGGACTGGGCACTGAGATCTGCCTTCAGAGCCTGCTCCCTCCCGGACAGACCGACGTGCTCTATACCTACGGCGACAATGGCAGCGGCCCGGCCAATGAACGTCGCCTGCGGTGGGAGTCGCTTGTCATCCCGCCTGCACGCGTGCCGAAACGCCTGCACGTGAGTCTCTCGTGGGCAGAGGCCCCGTCACTGGACAAGGTATGGCCGGACTACCTGGGCGCTCAGAGACACCTGGGCTTCAACGCGGTCGGGATGCAGCCATGCTACTGGCGCGAGAGCAGTGTTGCCGGATATCGCGAGTTCATTGAGCGGGCGCGGCAGGCAGGCCTCCAGATAATCCAGATCGAGTCACCCGCGGGCGCCATCGCCTCAGACCGCCAACAGCAGGAGACCAGGTCGGTCCTGCCCGGCGACAGGTACGGCTCGGTGTGCCCATCCTACCGCGGCCAGTTCTACCAGAAGGAGCACGAGAGCTTTGCCCGGCACGCCGTGTGGATCGAGCCCGACATGATCTTCTATGACATCGAGGCCTACTGGCACGGGGCTCAGGAGGCGCCGCAATGCCAACGTTGTCTGCAACGCTCCGAAGCCGGCGGCTTCACCGACTGGGATCAGTTCCGTGCGGCGATGGGTCGGGAGATACACGTCGACATGCGGTCCGCCATCGACAAGGCTCTCGCCGAGGCGGGAATCCAGCGGCAGGTCCAGTACGGGAGCTACCGCACGCAGCCCACCACGCCGCTCAATGATGGGCTGTTCGCATTCGGGAACCTCTACCCGGACATGCTCCAGATGGCGATGCCCAGCCTGTATGTGGCCGGCAGCGGGATGGCGGTCGCACGGGGCGTCGCGACCAACCGCGCCGCCATGCAGACCAACGACATCATCCCGTGGCTGAGCACAGGCTGCTACGGGGAGTATGATCCCGCGCACACCCGCGACATGCTCCTGGAGGTCTTTGCCAACGGCTCCCGCGGCGTCACGTACTACTGGTACGGGTACTTCGATGCCGCTCACTTCCGCTACCATGCAGAGGCAATCAGCATCATTGCGCCTATCGAGGACCTGTTCATGGATGGGCGGCCCCTGGAGGGCATTGAGTGCAGCGATGCACGGGTCAAGGCGTGCGGGATGGGCATGGGCGCTGAGATGGCGGTGCTGGTGTCGAACTACCAGGGAGTGCCGGCGGGGACTGAGGTGACCGTCGAAGCCGGTGCCCCCCCCTCGACCCCCGTCTGGGACTTGCACGCGCGGCAAAGGGCAGGTGCCGTGGCGCCCGATGGGGCCTTCACCGTCAAACTTGACAACGCCAACGCGCACATGTACTACATCGGCAAGGAGTACGCCGAAGCAATCCCATGACGCGGAATGCACCGAACCCGCCCGCCACTCCCATAGCGGCCCCACACGCTGTATAATGGGCGCATGAGAGCTTGCGTGCTGGTTGCACTTGCGGTACTGATTGCTCCGCGGACCGCCCCGTTGGCCGACGGCGATGTTCCCACCGTCCCCGGCATCATCGAGAACGGCCGCATGCTCGCCCCATTGCGCGGGGTCTTCGAGCAGGCAGGGGTGTCGATCGAGTGGTACGCGCCGACGCGCGCGATCACCATGTGGCACAACGCACGCACGGTCCTTCTACAGGTGGATTTCCCGCAAGCCTGGGTAGATGGGCGAGCAGTCGACCTGGACGCCCCCCCGCGGCTCGTGGGTGGGCGGGTGCATGTGCCTTTGAGGTTCGCGGCGGACACGCTCGGCGTCGAGGTGCGCTACGCTCGTGGGGTAGCCGAACTGATCCAGTCCGGGCGTGTCATCGTGCGGGTACGGGCCGCGCCGGGCGGTTAGGGGTGGGCCGAGATCCCTGAACGCCGCTCGCCGGAGCTGTAGCGCAGGATCAGCATGTCGGAGGTGCCCTTGGCGATTGCGCCTTTCCCGCCGAGGTCAGGGCCATACTCGAGTACAATCTTGCCCCGACGGATCTTGTCCAGTATCTCCTCTGGGGTCTGCTCGCGCATCGGGTCATTGGGGTCGGCAAGGATCAGTACGCCCTGCCCTGACTTGACGAACAAGACCGGCGTGTGCGTATCCTGACGCGGCTGGACGCGTTCGTAGTGGTAGATGGCCAACAGGGTCAGGATCGCGCCGGCGGCAATGACGGCACAGGTGGCCAGGAACGGGGGGGAGCCGATCGTGCTTCTGCGCGCGGCCCTCTGCTGCGGCGACTTGCGCTGCCTGGCCTCCGCGAGGATCTCGGCCGCCAGATATGGCGGCGGCGCTGGTCGCGGTGGNNTCATACAGGTGCGGCGTCGCGATGTCGACGAACTCGACGCAATCCTCGCACTCGAGACAATGCGCCTCGAATGCCTCGCGCTGGCTCTCTGACAGCGCTCCGGCCGTGTAGGCCGCATACAGTCGGCGGACCTCCGCGCAGGTCAGCTGCCGTTCCTGTGTTTCAGCCGGTATCATCCCCATTGGTCGCTATCTCGCCTGCCTGATGTCGTGGTTCTGCGGTGCCCGCATGTGAGCTCTGAGCTTCGACGCGAAGTGCTCGCGCGCCCGCGACAGCCGCGACTTTACGGTTCCGACGCGGCAGCCGATGACCTCCGCCGCCTCCTCGTACTCCATGCCCTCGAGATCGATCAGGACCAGAACCTGCTGATACTTGGGCGACATCCTGCGGATGATCTCATGGACGATCTCGCGGGTCTCTTCACGTTCGGCGATGACGTGCGGCATACATGATTCGTCAGGGGCACTCCGGCTGACTGCGCCGTCGTCGGTCACAACCACCGCATCCAGAGAGGGCCCCTCGAGCGAGCGGCGACGCTTCGCGCGACGCAGCTCATTGATGCACGAGTTCATCGCGATGCGGTAGAGCCATGTGCGCAGAGACGCCTGATTGCGGAACTCGAATCGGTCGAGCTTGCCGAGCGCCTTCAGGAAGACCTCCTGCGTCAGGTCCTCGGCGTCGGTGGGACCGCACATCCGGTATGCCAGCGAGTAGATGCCGGCATGATAGCGGTCGACGATGACCGCGAAGGCCTGGTCAATGCCGTCCTGCGCGTGTCGGACCAAGACGCTGTCCGGCGCGCGCCGGAAGTCGCCGAGCACGGGCTGTAAGCGCCCGCCGATCGGACGAACATCCGAACTGCCTTGCCTGGTCGTAGCCATGCTGTTCACCACGGATGGAACCAATATGATTGCGTTGCGTTGGCGCAAGTCCCGGCTGCGCGCTGCGTGCACTCATGGCAGTACGGCAGCCGCTTCCCTCTCTATGCCCCAACCCCGCCGAGCAACCCCTCCCGGATGATGCTCTGGTAGACCCTGACGGCGATAGCCCGCTGCCCGGAGACAGTGGGATGGACCCCGTCGCCGCCGCTGATGAGATCGCGGATGCATGTCAGGTCCTCATAGNNCCCCGTTGAACTGCCGTTCAATCGCAATCTCCACGAATGTTGAGAATACGTCGCACAGAATAGTGCCGCTCTCTGCCGCAACCGATCTGACGACATCGGCATACGCGCTCACGGCCCCGTTACACCCGCCCCATGCCGCGTAGTCGTCGGTACCCCAAGATCGGTGCAACCTGTCGATGATTGGGTTGGGGGTCATCAGGATGACCTGTGCCCCGAGGGTCCGGCTCTGGTCGATGATGCGGCTCAGGTTGGCGGCAAACTGCGGCCGCTCGACCAGCTTCAGCGGCTCGGGCCGGATGTCGTTAAGCCCGAACTCGACGGTCACGATGTCGGGCGCGTGCACCGCGACAGCGGTCTCAAAGCGGGCGAGCGCCTCGACCGTGTTCTCGCCTCCCACTCCGGAGTTGACCGTCCTGACCCGTGGCCCAGTACCGCCCAGAAACCAGTTGAGCCTCCGCTCCAGAAGCGCCGGAAAGGTGTCCTCCGGCTGAACATGGGGTATGCCAAGCGTGACCGAATCGCCGAAGCACACAATCGTCCTGGACTCAGTAGCCATCTGTACCTCCGCGTCTCCGAGATTCACAGCCGCTCGGCGTCCCCGACCGAGATCGGGCCGTGAACGGCCACGACGGCCGCATCGACGCTCGCGTAGGTGTGCACCATCCTGTCCACGCCGTACCTGCGCAGCGTCTCGAGCGTCTGCTCGCCGGCCGCCGCCAACACCATGTCTCCGCCCATGCCACGAAGCATGATGACCGCGCACATCAGCTTTGACAGCGCAACGCAGCCAATGCCCGTGAGCCCCGCAAGGTCAACGACCAGGTAGCGCAGGTCCGTGGCGAGCAGGCTCTCGAGCAACGGCTCAAGCCGGCCGACCTCCCGGCTGCAGTCGCTCGCGTCGCCCTCGATGCGCAGAATCCGCACATCGACGGCATTCGGTGCGGGGCTGACTGTCGTCTCCATGCGTCTACCCTCCGGCCTCCAGATGTCCGTGATACCCCTCCGCCCACCGGATAAGCGCATCGGCGCAGCTATCGGGCACCGCCANNGGGCCACGGGGCCCGTGGCTGTCGCTGCCGCCGGTGACCAGCAGACCGCGCTCGCGGGCAATCCCGAGGTAGGTCTGCGTCATCATATCGGTATGGTCGATATGGTATGCTTCAATGCCGTCGACGCCATGCTCGAGCACATGCTCGACGGCCTTCCGGTCCCGCACCAGGCCGGGATGCGCCAACACGGCAGCGCCACCAGCCGCCCGGATCAGGCCGATAGCCTGCTCGGGCGCAATCTTCACGCGCGGGGCATAGGCCGGTCCGCCTCGCCGCAGAAACCGACTGAATGCCTCAGCCTGCGTGTTGACCAGCCCCTCCGAGACCAGCACGCGCGCGATGTGCGGTCGCCCGATACTCGCCTCCCCGGCGACGGCGGCCACCTGGTCGTAGTCGATCCGCAGGCCCAGCGACTTGAGCCGGTCCACGATTTCACGCGCGCGACTCACCCGCCCCTGCCGCGACCACTCGAAGGCGTCGAGCAGTCGCTGGTTCGTGCAGTCGAACATGTAGCCGAGGATGTGAACCTCGGCAACTCCTATCTCCGTGCTGACCTCGACACCCGGCAGTACGCGCAAAGCCTCGCCCGCGGCCCGTTGAGCCGCGGCGACAGCCACGACGGTGTCGTGGTCGGTGATGCTGATGGCGTGCAGGCCGCGCGCAATGGCCTCCGAAACTGTCTCGCGCGCCGTCAATGTGCCGTCAGATGCTGTTGTGTGCAGATGCAGGTCTACGAACCCAATCACATCCTACCGTGCGTAGTTCGACGTCGCTCAGCCAACTCCCTGCACGTCACCGGAGCCGAAACCCTCCGCCCAGTGCTCTGCAAGCTCCGCCGCCCCTGCCTTGTCCAGCGGCTCGTTGCCGCTGCCGCAGAAGGGCGACTGCACACACCCGGGGCAGCCGCTCTCACACGCACAACTGCGGATCGTCTCCGCCGCCGCACGGAGCAACTCGTGGATGCGCAGGTAGACAGCCCGTGAGATCCCGACCCCGCCGGGGTAGCCGTCATAGATGAAGATGGTCGGCAGCCCGGTCAACTCGTTGACGACCTCCGATGCGCCGGCGACATCGCGCTGGTCGCAGAGGGCAAACAGCGGTGTCAGTCCGATCAGCATGTGTTCGAGCCCGTGCAGGGCCCCCATCAGATCATGGCCGCGCTCCGCGCACAGCGCCGCGGCATCGCCACCGGCGATCCAGACCCCCAGTGTGTCGAATTCCTCCGAGGGCAGGTCCAGTTGCTCCGAGCCGAGGTCCTTCTCGTGCCGCTGGCTGATCATCCGGTAGCTCATCACCCTCGAGGTGATGCTGACCGGTCCATAGCGTATCGTGGCCTCGCCGCCGACCTTGCTCTGCAGGGCCTCCTCCGGCTGCACCCGTGAGCCCACCATCGGCATCGTGTAGTAGCCGGCATCGCTCGGCGCCACACAGGCCCGCCGCAGCTCGATGTCGAGTTCCTCGACGCGGTAGGTCTCCCCGGCGTGTAGGTAGATCGCCCCCGGGTGGACGGTGCGAAAGGCCGCCGCGGAGTCGACGGTGCCCAGCACCTCCCCACTCGTCTGCTCAATGATATCATACGGGCGGCCCGCAATCGAGCGGATGCTGACCTCCGCCGCCGGGTACAACTCCGGGTGTATCCAGTACCACTTGTCCCCGCGCCGGGTCAGATAGCCTTCCTGCTCGAGCAGCTCGGCCAACTCGACCATCCGCTCACCGAACAGCTCCTGGTCGGCCGGCCGCAACTCCCGCTCGTAGGCCGCGCACAGCAGATGCGAGGCCAGGATGAACTCGTTGTCAGGGTCGATTGCGGCCCGCTCCGCGCCCGTCTGCAACAGGTACTCCGGGTGGTTGATCAGGTACTGGTGAATACCGCCGCCCAGCGCAATCAGCAGCGCCAGGCTGTCCTGCCCGCCGCGCCCCGCCCGCCCCGCCTGCTGCCAGAGGCCGGCAATGCTGCCGGGGTAGCCCACCATGATGACTGCGTCGATACCCCCGATGTCCACGCCCAGTTCGAGCGCCGTCGTCGAGGTGACTGCCAGCAACTCCCCGTCGAACAGCCGCCGCTCGATCTCGCGACGTTGCTCCGGCAGGTAGCCGCCCCGGTAGGCCATGACCTTCGTGCCAAGGCCCTCGCCCTTCAGCAGATCGCGGGCGTAGCGGAGGATCAACTCGGCGGTACTGCGCGCCAGCGTGAAGGTGATCGAGCGCACCCGGCGCCGCGCCAGAGCAGCAAGCAGCCGCGCCGCCTCGACGTTGGCGCTGCGACGTTGCCCGGTGGCCTCGCTGGCAAGCGGCGGGTTCCACCACCCCAGGATGCGCCGCCCGCGCGGCGCCCCGTCATCATCGATCAGCCGCACATCCAGCCCCGTCAGCTCCTGCACCAGCTCCAGCGGATTGCCGATCGTGGCCGAGCAGCAGATGAAGGTCGGCTTCGCCCCGTACATCGCCGCGATGCGTCGCAGCCGCCGCAGCACATCGGCCGTATGGCTGCCGAAGACGCCCCGGTAGGTGTGGACCTCGTCGATGACCACGTACTCGAGGTTGCGGATGAAATCGGCCCATGTGTGGTGGTAGGGCAGTATCCCCACATGCAGCATGTCGGGGTTGGTCAGCACCACCTGGGCGGTCCTCTTCACCCGCCTGCGCTCCGCCATCGGCGTGTCACCGTCGTAGGTGGCCGCGGTGAAGACATCCCCCGCTCCGAAGTCGGCCAGCTTGCGCAACTGGTCCTGAGCCAGCGCCTTGGTGGGGTAGACCAGCAGGGCCCGGCTCGATGCGCGCGTGGCGATACGCTGAGCGAGCGGCACCATGTAGCAGAGCGTCTTGCCGCTGGCCGTCCCGGTCACCACTGCCGTGTGCTCCCCCGTCAGCGCGGCATCGATCGCCTCCGCCTGGTGGGTGTAGAGCCGCTCGATGCCGAGGCGTGCGAGCACTCCGCTCACCTGCGGGTCCAGCGACGTCTGAAGCTCACCGTACCGCGCCTCAGCAGCCTCGATGACCTCCGTGTGTACAAGCTGGTCGCGGTAGTCCTTGCCCTCTTTGAGTTCCTCAAGAAGCGCCAGGAGGTCCATTGTCGCCCTCCCCGCCCGCGTCGTCCTCCGCCGTCACATCCGACTGCCCGCCGACGTCCATCGGCTCTTCGGGGCCCGACGTCAGGCTGCGCGGCGGCTCCGGTGTCCCCGCCGCCGCAGCGACCGACTTGCGCCTGCCGGGCAACTCGGCGAGGAACGTCAGCCCCACGCTCAGGAAGTAGAGCACGATCATCGGCCCGGCCAGCAGCGCCATGTTGAACGGGTCCGGCGTCGGCGTCACCACGGCCGCCACGATCATGATCAGCACCACGGCATAGCGCCACGTGTGCAGCAGTTGCCGGGCCGACACCACACCTATCCGGCCGAGGAACATCAGCACCAGCGGCATCTCGAAGGTCAGCCCGAAAACCACGAGCAGCCGCATGTAGAAGCGCAGGTAGGACACCAGCGTCAACTCCGGTTGAGCGCCCATCTGCGTGTTGAAGGACATCAGAAAGCCGAATGCCTGTGGGCTGACGAGGTAGAAGAACCAGACGCCGGCCAGAAACAGAACCACGGCCGAAGGCACGACGATGTACACATAGCGTCGCTCGTGCGGGTAGAGGCCGGGGCTGAAGAACCGCCATGCCTCGGCGGCAAGGCCCCCGGAGGCAAGCACGGCGCCCCCGAGCGCGGCAATCTGCACCATCAGCATGATGCCGCCGGCCGGCTCGAAGATGTGGAAGGTGAAGTCCTCGAGCCCGGCCCTGCGTGCACCCTCCAGCGCCGGATACGAAAGCCACGCCAGCAGGTCGGTCCGGAAGTGCCACGCAACCACCGCTCCAAGCCCCACGTAGGCCAGCGAGCGGAGCAGGCAGCCACGCAGTTCATCGAGGTGCTCGATGAAGGTCATGTCGCGAGAACCGAGCGGGCGGGCAGGGCGCTCAGACATGGCTACCGCCCCGCCTGTGTCGGTCGCGCCCCGGGAGACAGGCACAGGTTCCGCCCGTCATCGGGGTCGAAGACATGGCACCGGTCGCCGTCGAACTCGACACAGAACGGCCCGCTCTCCGGCACCTGCTCGCTGCCCTCGACGCTCACGATCACGCTCTCGCCGCCGACCTGTAGATAGATGAGCGTTGTCGGACCCATGGGCTCGGTCACATCAACGACACCCTCGAGCCTGCCGACACGCTCCGCGCTGCCCCCGGCGGCTCCGGCGGGACGCATGTCTGTCGGCCGCAGGCCGATGACGACCTCCCGGCCCGCCTGCCCATCGAGCCCGTCGAAGGCATCCAGCGGCGCGCGGAAGCCCTCGCCCGAAGCCCACACGGCGCCATCGACGTGCTCGAGCACCGCCGGGAGGAAGTTCATCGGCGGACTCCCGATGAAGCCGGCGACGAAGCGGTTGGCCGGTCTCTCGAACAGCTCCATCGGCGTATCGCACTGCTGGATCAGGCCGTCCTTCATCACGGCGATGCGGTCACCCATCGTCATCGCTTCGGCCTGGTCATGGGTCACATACACCGTTGTGATGCCAAGGCGCTTGTGCAGGCGGATCAGTTCCGCGCGCGTCTGCACCCGCAGCTTCGCGTCGAGATTCGACAGCGGCTCATCCATCAGGAAACACTGTGGCTCTCTGACGACCGCCCGCCCCAGCGCGACACGCTGACGCTGCCCCCCGGAGAGCGCCGACGGCCGTCGGTTCAGCAGTTGCTCGATGCCGAGCATCTGCGCGGCGGCATTCACCTTCTCACCGATCCGCCCGCGCGCGGTCCCGCGCAGTCTCAGCCCGAAAGCCATNNGAAGACCATCGCGATGTCGCGGTCCTTCGGCGAGACGTTGGTGACACATCGCTCACCAATGTAGACATCCCCGGAGGTCGGGCTCTCCAGACCTGCGATGATGCGCAGACAGGTCGTCTTGCCGCAGCCGGAGGGTCCTACGAGCACGAGGAATTCGCCGTCGGCGATGTCGAGGCTGACGCGGTCCAGCGCGGCCACATCACCGAAGTA
>DPJP01000333.1:8547-21037 GCA_003542955.1 Armatimonadota bacterium | reverse complement strand
GGTCCTGGAAGCCGCAGCGCCGGGCGATTTCAGCGCAGGTCAAGTCGGTGTTCTGCAGCAGGCTCCGCGCATGGGCGATGCGGTGCACGGTGATGTATCGCATCGGCGGCAGCCCGACACCCCGGACGAAAAGCTCCCGCACCCTCACCTTGCTCAGGCACATCATGCCCGCGAGGCGCTCCAGGCTCCACTCACCGGCCAGATCGGCCTCGATAGCGGCGAGCACGGTCGAGAGCCGGCCATCGACTCCCGCGGCCGGGAGCAGCGCTCCGGCAGCCTCGATCTCCGCCAGCCACCTCCCCACCAGCACCCGCGCCCAGCCCTCGGCAACCAGCGTCACGGCCTCTCCATGGGCGGTAAGCTCGGCCACAAGTGCCCGGCAGGGCTCAGCCAGCGTGTCGAAGTCCCTTACATGGTGCACCGCGGGCACCTGGTAGAGGTGGAAGAAGTCCACTTCCCCCCATACGTGCAGATCGAATGCGACCGTGTAGAGCCCGACAGGGCCGGCTGAGCAGTTGTCCGCCTTGCGCGTGTGTCCCGGCGGCCAGCACACCAGCGAGCCGGGGCCACAAGTCTGCGGCCCGCTCCCATCGTCGATGCGCAACCCGCCTGCCCGAATCAGCCATAATGTGGCGTACGGACGCGACACCGGCGACGGGAAGGCCCAGCCGGGAGCAGCCATGAACTCGCGCGCCCAGTAGCAGACGAAGGACACCTGTCCGGCCAGACCGGCCGTCGGCAGCGCGGGGTGATCGCCGTCGCCTGCGTGCGTCGCGGACATGCCGACCCATTCCGCGCCTCCACGGCATCTCCTGCCAGATACCGGGCCGCCGTCAGCATTTTGTCCAATCACAAACATCGCTTCGTCTCTTGAGCGAGCGGGGCCGATAGAGTAGATTCTGCTTTGTACAACGGCGGATCCGACTACCCACAAAGGGAGCCGACCCATGCAATCGAGACTGACCGGCCTCATCAAGAGCTATGCCTTCACCCTCGGCGCGGACCTTGTCGGCGTTGCCAACATCGAGCGCTTCGCCAACGCGCCGCTGATGATGAGCCCCCAGGGCATCTACCCGGAGGCGCGCTCGGTGGTGGTGTGCGCGCTGCACCACCCGGACGGGTGTATCGAGATGGGGGGGCGCGAGCACCCGCAGAGGATGGGCCCATACGCGGTGCAGGGGCTCATGAACACCCACCTCGACCACATGTCCTACGAGATGGCGCGCCACATCGAGGACCTCGGCTTCAACGCGATTCCCATCGCCGCGAGCAACATCTGGCGCTATCGCAACTACAAGGGCCTCGACGCGGTGTTCGCGCCGGACATGTCGCACATCTATGCGGCCGTGACCGCAGGGCTGAGCGAACTGGGCTATCACGGCATCTCAATGAGCCCGGAGTTCGGGCCGCGCAACCGCTTCGTCTCGATTATCACCGATGCGGTGCTGGACCCCTCTCCGCTACTGCCCGGTGACACCCTCTGTGACAACTGCAACCAGTGCGTCAAGCACTGCCTGGCGGGCGCGCTGAGCGAGGAACTCGACGGCTATGATGAGTTGGTCATCGAGGACCACACCTACCGAAAGGTCCACAAGAACCTCTGGCGCTGCTCGTGGGGCGAGCACTTCGGCGTGGACCTGGACCTGCCCAAGCCGGCTGTGGTGACGGAGGAGAGCATCATCCAGACGGTGCGAGAGAAGGGGCTGCGCGGCGGGGAGATGGGCAGTTGCCTCCGGCATTGCCTTCCCCCGAACGTGCGTGTGTGGGATCGCGACTACACCGACGCCCCGCGGCGCCGGCATCTGTACGAGCCGACTACAGAGCAGTTGCCCCGATACGTGCAGGAGGAGTTCTCTGCTGCCGCGCTGGCAGCCGATGTCGACATCGTGCTGGTTCATGACGCGTCCGGCATGGAGGCTCTCGGCCTCGACTACCAGCAGCGCCTCCCCGACGCGGTGCGCGGGGTCACCATGGGTGTGGCCATCCCGAAAGGCACCGACACCTACATCGAGCTCTGGAGCGCCGGGAAGTACTTCGCGGAGCGGGAGGCCTACCTGGCAGCGCGCAAGCTCGAAGACCTCGGCTACAGCGTGGTGGTCAGTTCCGACCTGCCGATGGATGTGATGGCGCCGGCGTTTGCCGATGCCACACCGGAGGGGTGGGAGATGCTGACAGCGACGTTCTTGACCAGCGCGCCGCTGGTCGCCGACGATCCCGCTACGGTGACGAAGGCGCTCCCGGCGCAGGCGACCGGCAGCCGGGCCCTGCGGTGCCTGACGGGCGCGCTGAAGAAGGCGGCGGAGGGCTTCGGGTGTGACCAGGTCGGCATTGCCTCTGTTGAGCGACTCTCAGAACTCAAGCGGCAGCTCGCGCCGATCATGGACGGCGAGAAGACCTTCAATGCGGTCAACAAGGGCATCCGATGGCTTGAGTTCGAGGCCGAGGTGACCGAGGAGACGCGGCAAATCAAGGACGCCACCGATTACCTGGAGGATGCCGCGGCAGTGGTCGTGCTGGGCCTGCGGCTCCCGGAGGCGACGGTGCGTCGCGTGGCACAGCCGCCGGCCGAAGTCGTCGGGCCGTATGTGTTCGCGCAGTATATCACGCAGTGGATTCTGCGGGAGAAGGCGCTGCAGGTGGTCAAGTGGCTCCATGCACGGGGCTACAGCGCCGAAGTAAGCCTGGACCTGATGGGGACGGGCTCGATTGTCGCCAATCCCAGGGGGCTTCAGCACAGCGTCTTCGGCAACCGCTTCGCCGCGGCAGCAGCGGGGCTGGGGGCCATCACCCGAGGCGGCTTTGTGACGACGACGGAGTTCGGCACGAGTGTGCGCTATGTGGCCGTCGTAACCAATGCGCCCCTGACGGCGGACAGCCTGCCGGAGTTCGGCGCGCTGCTGGGCGCCTGCGAAGGGTGCGAGATCTGCGTGAACGCCTGCCCGCCGGGAGCGTACTCGGATGAGGTCGAGGTAACGCTCGAGGGCCAGTCAATCACATTCCGACGCCTTGATCAGCTCCGCTGCGACTGGTGCGCGCGCCATGCGCTGATGGGTGGCGACGGCTTCAAGCACATGGGCGTGGATCAGGATATCTACCCGCCGGATGAGATCACGCCCGAGGCGCTGGCCGAGGCGTTCAACCAGTTCGACACCGTGCAGGGGCACCACCGCTGCGGGGTGGAGAGCTGCGTGGTCAACTGCCCGATGTCGCGGTGAGGGCGCGGGCGAAGTAGGGGCGTGGCGTCTACAGAACGACATTGGAGGAGCTGCAGGCTGCCTGCCCGCCACTGACACAGCATCGGAGGAGTCGCAGGCTTTCAATCCCGAGCGAAAACCAATTACAATAGTACAATTCGCGGGCTGGAAAGCCCGCGACTCCTCTGATAGGGGAAAGGGGGAGGCAAGAGAGCAGAGCACGCCGTCAAGCAGGCTCCCCCCGATAGGTCGAGGCTACTCGAACACCGTCACCGTTGGTCATTGAGAGAGGGCAACCAGTGCCCCGCGGTCAATACTCCCCCACGGGTGTGACATCATCGCCATGGGGTGAGTACCATGATGCGGTCCATAGTCGTTCTGCTTGTCATGCTGCTGATCGCGAGGTGCGTGCCGGCCCAGGATGCAGGAGAGCGGCAGAGCATCGCCGCCGGGAAGGTCGTCACGTACGCGCCGAAGCCGAACTACGGCCTGACGGCAAAAGGCGATACCGACGCGACTGACCTGACCGACGGGAAGCTGACCACCCGCGAGAACCAGGCGATCTGGTTCGACGCCGGCTGCGTCGGCTGGAGCTACGGCGGCCGATGCAACCTCAGCGTTGACCTCGAGCAGGTGCAGGCCGTTGACGAGGTCACCATACGCATGCTCGGCGGCTGGCGGCTCCCGCTGTGGGCCGAACTGCTCGTCTCCGACGACGGGCAGACCTACTACAAGGTGGATGAGTACTCCGTCTTCAACCCGGGCGACCGAGAGAAGTTCGCAATCCCCCGCCATGAGCAGGAGAACTTCGTCTTCCCCCTGACCTTCAGGAACCTCCAGACACGCGCACGCCACGTGGGCTTCCGCATGTACATGACGGGCCTGAGCTGCGCTGAGGAGCTGTACGTCTACGCCGGTGACCATGACCCCGCGACGGTGGCGTTCACCGACGAGCAGCAGACCGACTTCACTGTTACCGGTGCTACGCCCTACTTCCACAAGCCGGTGCTGTACTTCTCGACGAACGTGAACACCCCGAACTCAATCGGCCTGATCAAGGCCGAGGGCGTCACTGCTGAGACGGGCACGTGTATTGTGGACCTCCCCGGCGGGTTGGACTTCGTCGGTGGGAGCATCGGCGGGACGAAGCTGACAGAGGTGCAGACCTCGCAGGTGGAGGGCTACACTCGCTACGAGTTCCCTGTTGAGCTGAAGGGCGACTCGAAGGTCTTCGGACGCGTCTACCTGACAGGCGACTGGGCGGAGGGACGCACCGGCGCATTGCGCTACCAACTCAAGTGGGCGGGCGGCGAGTCGCCGCTGACGCTGCAGCCAGTGGAGGCGATCGTCATCCCCGATGCGCCGCAGCCGGAGCGGCTGATGACCACGCTGAGCTGGTGGGGGCTCGCGGCGACGAAGGAATGGCCTGGAGCGATCGAGGCCTTCAGGACCATCGGCTTCAACACGGCAAGCACATTTGCGCGCCACATGTCCCAAGATGACGCCGAACTGTGGGCATTCCGCGATGAGATCGCCGCGGCAGGCTTCAAGATGCTCAACATCGACTCGCCAATCCATGTGATGATGAGCAGCCACAAGGACGATCCGGAGTGGAAGTGCCAACTGGCCGACGGCAAGGTCAGTACGCGGCTGTGTCCGAGCTACCGCGGGCCGTACTGGGAGGAGGAACTCCAGCGCGTCGCGNNAATGCCCGCCTGAAGCCTGACTACTGGTTCCCCGACATCGAGGTCTGGAACTGGCAGGGCCCGGTCGATGCGGAGAAGTGCACGCGCTGCCAGGCCGACTTCGCCAGGAGCGGCTGTGCGACATGGGAGGAATGGAAGCTCCAGAAGGGTTACGAGATGTGGACGGCGCTGGCCACGGCCGCGCGGGACGCGGTGAAGACCGCCGGCGGGCCGGAGGTCATCCTGGGCGTGTATGACTGGACCCCGCAGCATGACTACCAGTTCACCTGGCCCTTCATGCGCATGTACCCCGAGTACCTGCAGACCTCCCAGCCGTCGACGTACACACCGCTGTATCCGTACCATATCGCCCTTGCGGGAGATGAAGCCCGCGCGGATGCCGTCAAGCTCGGCAGGAATGTCGTGATGCCATGGCTGACGCCGGGTGATGCCGGCATGTTCTCCGGCGAGGCCTTCTACCGCGCGCTGCTCGAGCAGTTTTTCAACGGGGCCATCGGCACGAACTTCTGGTCCAGTCGCGTCTGGGACAGCGAGATACTCCAGGGCTACGCCAGGGCGGTGAAGGTGGTGGCCCCGGTCGAGGACATCATCGCCGATGGGACGGTGGTCGCGGACAAGCTCAACTCCGATAGTGACCTGTTGCGACTCTCGGGCATAGAGCACGAGGGCGACCTCATCTTCCTGCTGGGCAACTACTACGAGGATGACCTGGGCACTGTGCGGGTGCGGCTGCCGCTGGAGCCGGGCAGCTACGAGATCATCGACCTGGCAAGTGGAGAGATCATCGCGAAGCTTGACCGGCCGCCATACGTGCTGACGCTTCAGTGGGGCACCCGCGGCATCGGGGCGTTCTGGGCGAGGCAGACGGCGGTGGGGTGAGGACGGCAGGGGCTCGATGGCAGGGGCTCGACGGCAGGGGTGAGAGACGAGGGGCGAGAGGTGTGGGAACGGCAACGGCGGACGGCGGCGTCCGACGGCGAGACGAGCTGGGCTTCGCGGAGGGCACGGCAAAGGCGGATGGCGGGCGAGGGGTGCGCCTCAGCCCGCCGTCGCCAGCCAGTCCTCCGTGAAGCAGACATGCTTGATGTGGGTTCGCCGGTAGGTGTAGACGCAGTGGACCAGGCCGGTGCTGTCCTGGATGATCGAGGGGTATGAGTACTCGCCCGGGTCAACCTCCAACTCTGTGACGATGTCCCAACTGCGGCCCTCATCCATCGAGAGGGCCAGGTGCAGCGGGGTGCGGCCCTGCTCGACGTTGTTGAGCAACAGCACCAGTTCCCCATGCCTGAGCCGTGTCATGTCGATGCCGGAGTCGGGGTTCATCAGGTCGATGGGCTCGCACTCTGACCATGTTCGTCCGGCGTCATCAGAGACTGACTGCCGCACGCGGTGGTCGGGGGCGCCGGAGCGCAGCAGCGCCAGCAGGCTGCCGTCGCTGCGCTCGGCGATGGTGGGCTGGATGACGGGCCCGGAGCCCTGCATCAGCCCGCTCTTCTCCCAGGTGGTCCCTTTGTCCGTGGAGATGTAGCAGAAGCCGGTCCAGTCGCGCTCGTCGTAGGCCGGCAGNNCCGTCCTTGAGCACCACGAGGTTGTTGCGGACCATCATCCCGCGTTCGGTGTCGAACAACTCCGGATCGGTCCATGTGCTCCCCTCATCGCGCGAGCTGCTCACATACAGGTTGACGCTGTCCCACGTGCGCTCCTGGATCACGGTGTGGAACAGCCACAGTTTCGCGCCCTCAGCGCCATAGTGAATCACGGCGTTGCCATCGGACTTGCCGGGGGTATTGAGGATGGTCCGTGGAGGCGTCCATGTCCCCTGCCCACCGGTCCAGCGCGAGAGCATCAACGCGACATCGGTGTTCTTCTCCGCGGTGCCTGCATACCAGACACAGAGCAGATCGCCGCCGGTCACTTCGCAGATGACCGCGCAGTGCGAACTGGGCCGGTCGGGAATCTCGTCGAAGATCAGCGACTCTGCGTACATGAGCGGCACCTCCGGTGTGTCGTGGCTTCGACGGGAGATTCGCGATTGGGCGGATGAGACCTCCGTGGGAAGGCGTCTTCCGCGCGGCCGCGACCACCCATGGGTACGGTTGAGCGCGAAGACAGTGGCGTCAGCCTTCACATCCCGAGCCGGGGTCACGTCCCGAATCTTGAATTGCCCATACAGGGGCGAAGCGTGCACATCGAGGTGCAGGCAGTTCAAGATTCAGGACATGACCCGAACGCATGCCCCCGGTCATATCACTCTCAGTACGTGATCGGGGCCATCCAGAAGTCCCGGAAATCCGCCGAGCACCCCGCGCACCCGATGCCGACAAGCCCGCCGGGCAGCGGCTCTGGGTCGGTGTAGTCGACGGCGGGCATTCCGTTGAGGTGCAGCGTCAGGCGGCCCCTGTGCTGGTTGGCAACTACCTGGATTGCGCGGGGTGTGTTGCAGTGGCCGCCCATCGTGATGTAGAAACGGCGGTCAGTCGTCTCCGCGACCACCTGTCCCAGGCGCAACAGCCGTGTCACGCGTCCGCCCTCGGCGCCGATGAGATACCTGTAGCCGGAGTCGATATCACGACTCGAGGCGCAGGTAACCAGGCTGATATCGTGGTAGGGGTAATGGACGTGGTCGCCGTTGACGAATCCCTTCGTGTACTCGCTGACCCCGAAATCGACGTGCAGGTTGTGCGGCTGCGGGTTGATGTTGTAGGCCATGGCCTGTGGCTCGCCGATGCCGGTGAGCCAGTAGTCCCAGTCGATGCACGCCATGCCTGAGTGGACGACCCACTCCCCGACCTCCGGCTGCCAGTCGGGCTCGATGCCTTTGAACGAGTATGCCAGGCCCCCGCGGCTGCCCAGGCTCAGTCCCCCGACGCCGATTCCCCCGCCGGAGGCGTAGGCGCCGCAGCGCTCGCCAAGCAGCGGCTCGGTATCGCGGAAGGCCAGGCCCGTGTTGGCACACCGGGCGGAGATCCACTCCCCGTCGCGCGCAATGCTCAACTCAGGCGGCGCAGCCGCATCAATGGGAGCCTCCGCGAGGACCTCGCCTGCCCGCAGCAGGCGCAGCTGCAGAGGGCTGCTGGCCGACAGTTCGGCCGCGTAGCCGGAGGCGGCGTTGGCGCCCTCGGCGGCGATAGTCACTCCAAACGTCGCGCCGGGCGGCACGCTACAAGCTTCCGCGCTCATGACGGCGTCGCCGGGGCATGGCTGGTAGTACCACAGCGAGGAGACTGCATCCCCGCGCGGTGTCGGCTTGAGCCCGGGGAGGGTGCTGTCGGCGTCCGCGCGCGTGACCGGACCCGACGGCCAGTAGCCTCCGGTGGGCCGCCAGATGTAGCCCATCACCGGGCGGCGCGTGCCCTCGGCCTTGCCGGGGACATAGCGCGGGCTGCCGTTGACCTCGTCGATGGTAGTCACTGCCGGGAGCGGCTCCGAGACGGCGAAGCCCGAGAAGCTCGCCTTCCCTGCGGCGAAGAGCCCGCAGGCGCCGGCGGGAGCGTCGAAGTCATACACGANNGTGCTCGCGCTGCCGACGCGGGCCTGCAGGCGGCCGTCCTGCCACCGCAGGGATACGTGCACATCCCGCGCACCGGCTGTGTCCTGGCGCGCGAGAATCTCCTTCTTGCCGGCCAAATACTTGAGCAGCGTCCAGCGACCGGCCTCAACACCGAGAGCATAGCCGGAACCGGCCGACCAGTTGAGGTAGATGCCTCCCATGCCGCTGACCGGCGTCAGGCGAACACTGATGTCGGTAGCGGATCGCTCCGGCCCGACCCGCTCGCAGCGGACCATGTTCTGCCCCCGGCCCTCGAGTCTTCCCTTCGCGAGTGGCCAGTCTCCACCGGAAGGCAGCCAGCCCTCGCCGAGAGCCGGGCGGTCAAAGCCGTCTGTGTCACGATCTGTTGACGCGACGGCCACGTCATCGAGTTTCGCGACGCCGTCGCCATCGGCGAAGACGCCCACGCGGCCGGGCAGCAGGCTTTCGACTGTGCCGGAGAAGACTGTCTCCCCGGCTACGGCGCAGACGACGTGCGCACCGTGCACCTCCGTAGACAGCATGTACCACGTGCCTGCGCGGCAGGCGATAGGGCGCTCCGCGACTGCCTGTGCGCGGCCCTGTCGGATAATGTCAACGCGTGCGAGCCCTTGTCCATCTGCGCCGGGATGGATGCTCAACACGCCGTAGTTGTCCGTATCGCGAACGCCGAACGCCAGGCCGACGGTCGTGTTGTCGTCGGCGGTGGCCGCGACGGATGCGTGGTAGTCATCCCAGAATTCGTGGCCGGTGGCGGAGAGTGCGCGCCGGCCGCCTCTGATCTCGTACCATGAGGCGCCGATGGGGCCCTTGTCGCCGTGGTCGCGCTCGATCAGGTCGTCACGGTAGATCCCGACCTTCCACTCGCCCACAAGCGGCTCCCATTCGACTGCCTGCCGATCTGGGTAGAAGAACTCGTCGGCGAAGGCGATGGGCGCAATTGGTTGGACATAGAGGTCCTCGATGCGCGCGCCCTGCGCCGCCGCCACCGTGCCGCCCGGCGGCAGTGCGCACCAGGTTCGCACCAGTCGCCGCCCGGACGAAATGACCTCGATGAGCGGCATCCGGCGGCGGATGTGCACCTGCCCGGGCGCGGTTGCGGGGCCGCGACCGAGTTCGGCCTTCCCGCGCAGCACGCGCGTGGCATCGGCGCCAAAGGCGATGGTGATGCCGCCTTCGGCGCCCCAGTCAAGCAGCAAGAGCTGCTCCGGGCCTGCGGAAGGCAGGCTCAAGAAGACATCGTAAGCCTGCTCGGGGGCGTCGCAGGCGCTATCCATCGCGGGTTCGGCGGCGTGGGCGGCCGCGAGCAGAAGAATGACCGCGATGCTGGAGGATATGCGCAGCAGGCGTGTAGGCAAATGGCAGCGCCTTCCGGTGTTGTGTCGTCAGTGCGTACGCGCGAGTGGTGTCATTCGCCAGACGCATGCGGGGGGCCTGCTGTTCGCAATACGGGGGGTGTGGGAATGGCAGGTGGTGTTCTGAGGGGTCCGGGCTTTGATCGTTTGAGCTTCTGACGACGAACCGCATGCTCGATGCCCGCATGAAGGTCAGAGGATCAAAGCCCCGACCCCGGCTGTTGTCGTGGGCCGTGGGATGACGGTGCTTCCAGACGAGCACCCGCGCGCCCAAACACACGGCCGCGGGTCTGTGGTGCCCCGCGGCCGTGCGAGTTATGCTGCGGCGGATGGCTTACCTGATGACGCTCAGCGTGCGCACGGCACTTGCCTGGGTGCCGTCATCGGCTCTCGCGGTGATGGTGCACACGTAGGTGCCCGCGGGCACCCTGGCTCCGCCCGCGCCGCAGAGGTTCCAGGCGGCGGTGTTGGCTCCGGCGGCAGCCTGGCCGCAGGCGATCTGCGCCACTGTGCGACCGGCGATATTGCGGATGTCGACGGTCACGTCGGCAGCAGTCGAGAGCGTGTAGGTCACCGTCGCCGCCGCGGAATTGAGTTGCCGGGCGTCGGCGGTGCTGACGGTGAGCGTGTTGCCGTTGCCGCGGGTCGCCTCGATGCGGAAGGCGCGCGTCCCGACTCCGCTGTACTGGTAGCCGCGCGAGGTGCGCATGTTCAGCGACTTGCCGGAGGCGACATCGGTCAGCGTCAGGCGGTACTGAGCCGGAACGCCGCTCAGGTCGGGGAAGCTGAGTGTGACCGGGCCATCCACACCGGAGGTGACGACGAAGTCCCATCCGAGGTCGGTGGATGCAAGTGGCCTGATATCGGCGGCCATGGGGCGAGCGCCACCGGCGAAGTAGAGGTCGACGCCGTCGGGATTGAGCGGCGGGTTGGCAATATCCAGGGCGCGGACGGCGCTATCCCCGGCGATACCGAGGAAGTTGCATGCGTCGACGCGCCCGCCGGCCTCCGCAACGAGCTGTATCTGCCAACCGCCGCGATCTGCATCGGCAGCGCCGATCTGCAGCAGATCGACAGGCGCCGAGCCGGCGGCGGCCTGCGCGGGGCTCCAGTGGAGCGTGCCCGGCCCGTCGGCATCCACCCAGTAGCCCCACCAGGGGTTGATGGTGGTGTGGACGGCGTTGAGCGCGTCACTGAGCGCGGCGACAAGCTCGTAGCCGCGGCCCTGATCGGTCCAGGCGTAGGGCTTGAGATTGGCGCAATCGGTGATGGCGTCGAGTCCGAGTTGGTACTGGTATGGGCTCGCGATCATGTGCCAGCCGTCGTCGAAGTTCTGGTCCACATTGCCGTTGACGGAGGTGCCGTGGACGACCATGGTGGTGGCTCCGAGGAAGCGCGCCCAGTAGCCGCGGGCGACCACAAAGGGGTCGGCGGCATTATGCGGCACGTAGGCCGGCAGGGCGGGGTTCCACCACACGGCATCGGCGACACCGGCGGCGGCCTGGACATCGGGCGGCGTCGCCGATTGGACGGGCACACCGATCATGCGCGCGCCGGATGCGAATGTGTGCATCGCCACCGGCCGCACCTGCTGGACGAATGACGCTTCACGTGTGATCTGGGCGTCCTCGGGGCAGGTGATGGTGACCGTGATAGTGTAGTTGGCGACCGCTCCCGTCTCGTTGGCAGGCGCCGTCCAGCGCGGATGCTGGAGGCTCGGGTTGTTGAAGCTTCCCGCGGGATTCCCGCCGGCGTCGGCTGCGGTCCACAGGTAGGTGACGGCGTGGCCGTGAGTGTCATTCGCCTCGACGGTGCACTGCATAGTCGCCCCGGAGTTGATGGCACCCCCGGGGCCTTGCGGCGGTTGGGTGAGTTCGATTGCATGCGCGGGACGCGTGACCTGCTGGGCGAAGGAGCCGGTCGCTCTCACGCTCGGGTCACTCTGACAGGTTACGGTCACGCTGATCTGGTACTCGTTGTTCTGGGCGGGCACGCTCGCCGGAGCGTGCCATACCGGGTTCGGCGCGGTGGGGTTGCTGAAGCTGCCCGCCACAGCGCCGCTGCCGTCGCGGGCCGTCCACGCGTACTGGAGCGCATGCCCGGCGCGCGAACACTCGGCGGTAACCGAGCACTGCACCTGGTCGCCCGCCTCCCCGGGGTTCGGGGCGCCCTGCGGCCCCGCGGTAATGGCGACGGCATGGTCCACAGGGCTCACATGGACCGTGACGGTGGCCACATCGTTGACACCGGCGTCATCATCGCATGTGGCGGTGCAGGTGACGGTGTAACGGGCGGTATGGTCGCCCGTGTTCTCGGGCGCGGTCCAGACCGGGTTCTGCGCGTTGGCGTCATCGAACTCGCCGGCGGGGTTGCCGCCCACATCCTGGGCGGTCCAGGCGTAGCTGACGGTGTGCCCGTCACGGCTGTCGATGGCCGTGGCGCTCAGACCAACCTGCCCCCCGGAGGCGACGGGATTGGGGTCGGCGACCGGGCCCTCGGTGATCGTCACATGGTGCCCGACGGGGTTGACTTGCACGGTGAACGACACGGAGGTGTTCACCGCGGGATTGTGAGCGCACGAGACCGTGACCGTTACCTCGCACGGGATGGCGGCGTCGGTGAGGTTCTCGGGCGCGGTCCAGGATGGGAATTGCAGCGTTTCGTCATCGAAGGTGCCGGCGGGATTGCCGTCGCCGTCCTCCGCCC
>DPJP01000333.1:0-8496 GCA_003542955.1 Armatimonadota bacterium | reverse complement strand
CCCGCCACTGGTAGGTCACGGCATGGTTGTGGGTATCGCGCGCATGGACGCCACAGAGCACGGTGCCTCCGGACGACCGGGGATTCGGGATGCCGCCGACCGTCTCGGTGATGATGATCTCGTGCGCGGTGGGGTTGACGTTCANNGAATCGCAAGGACGGAGCAGGATTTCACGGACTTGCCGTTGACGTTCACCGTGCAGGCGCCCTGATCTCTGATCTCGGGGTGATCGGAGCAGAACGCCACGACGGTCAGAGTGTACTGCTTCTGAGCATCGGAGATGTTCGCGGGTGCGGTCCAGGTCGGGTTCTGCGCGTCGGGGTCGCTGAAGCCGCCCACACTCGTACCCTCGCCGTCGGTAGCCGTCCACCGGTAGGCGACGGTATGCCCGTCGCGGCTGTCGACGGCTTCGACGGAGCATGCGACATCACCCGATGATTCGACGGGATCGGGAGCAGCCGCAGGGCCGCTGGTGATCGTCACGGTGTGCTCGACCGGGTCGACGTCGGCAGTGAATGTCCCGGAGTCATTGATGGACGCGTCGTCCTGACATGAGACGGTCACGGAGATCGTGTAGGAGACGGGGTTGTCGGAGGTGTTGGCCGGCGCTGTCCATGTCGGACCGGCGGCAGTCGGGTCGTCGAAGGCGCCGGCCGGGTTGCCACCGCCGTCGGTGGCCGTCCACGCATAGTCCAGACCGTGGCCTCCAGGGGTCTCGACGGCCGTGACGGAACAGACCATCTGGCCGCCGGACCCGACGGGATTCGGGGCGCCCTCAGGTCCGGCGGTGATGTCGACGCTTCGGATTGTGACCGGGTCAGACTCGAGCCAGTCGCTGGCGTCGGTGCCGTCGGTGGCCCGGCTGCGGGCCTGCCAGACATCGCGCCGCTCGGTCGCGGCGCTCGGGAGCGTATCTCCGTCGTAGCCCCAGTCGCCCCATGTCGTCCCACCATCGGCACTCACGCGCCACTGATGCTCGTAGGTGACCGCGTCGCCGTCATCGACATCGGTGCTGCCACCGGCGGCCACGGTCAGGTCGTCGTCGGTCTTTGGCTCGGATGGGGAGATGACGCATGTGGTCGGAGGTATTGGCGCAGTGTTGCCGATCGTGACGGCGTCACTCTCAAACCAGTCGCTGTACTCAGTCCCGTCCGTAGCGCGGCCGCGGGCCTGCCATTGCTCGCCCTTGGCGGTGTCGGCATTGGCGATGGTGTCACCATCCCGGCCCCAGTCGCTCCAGGTGTCGCCACCATCAGTGCTTGACCGCCACTGATACTCATGGCTCACCGTGTCGCCGGAGTCGTCATCGTTGCTGCCGGTGGCGGAGGCGGTCAGGTCGGAGCCGGTTACCGGCTCTGCCGGGGCGATGGTGCAGGCCGTCGGGGCCGTCGGAGCAGTGTTGAGGATGGTGACCGGGGTCGATTCCACCCACGGACCGGCTTCGGTGCCGTCGGTGCCCCGACTGCGAGCCTGCCACTGCTCATCTTTGGCCGTGTTGCTGCTTGGCAGTGTGCTTCCGGTACGCCCCCAGTCGTCCCAGGTACCGCCGCCGTCAGTGCTGCAGCGCCACTGGTGCTGATAGCTCACTGTATCGCCCGGGTCGGCGTCTGTGCTTCCGATGGCCGTTGCCGTGAGGTTGGATGCCGTCTTCGGGTCAGTTGGCGAGATGGCGGACTCAGTTGGGGCGGTGGGTACCTGGTTGTCGTCGGCAAAAGCCTTGATGCAGAAGTTGGCGGTTGAGTTGTAGCTCGTGAGATCGGTCCACCCCAGCCCGTTGGTGCTGTAGTAGCTCTGGCCCGGGGAGGCCGTCGCGCCGCTGGTGACGCCGGGGTAGGCGAATTCGTAGCCGGACGGATACGACCCTCCGTTGGTGTACTGCACTACGACTGAGAACCTGTCTCCGGCAGCGACACTGACGGGACTGGGCAGGGGTACGGTGTGATAGCCTGCCTGCAGGAAGCTGCCTGTCGTCGTCAGAGCGGGCGTGCCGCCGGCCGGGACGGGCGTCGGGTTGCGGTAGATGCGCACCGTGTATGTCGCGCCCGGCACTTCAGTCCAGAAGCCCACCGCATTGAGCTTCTGGGCGTCGGTCGCGGTGAAGACATTTGCTGAATAGGGGGCGCTCACGGCGTCGATATTGCCAAGTGGATCGTGCAGGTAGATGTGCTGGTAGTTGTCCGGGGACTCGGCGCTGTTGAAGACGACGACCGAGGATTTGCCGAGCTTCGAGTCGTAGTAAGAGCCCCAGAAGTGGCCGTCGTAGCCCCAGGTCGCTCCCCAGCTGTTGCGGACCAGCCACGCGCCGTTGCCGGGCGGCTGAGTGCCCGGCCGGAAGTTCGTCGACGCATAGTTGTCATCCCAGCCGATGATGCAGACGGCATGATTGGTGCTGGACGCGCTTGGATGGTAGAACGCGACGCTGGTGCCGTTGGCATAGTAGTAGGCGTCGCTGTAGTAATTGACGTAAACGGCGCCATAGTCCATGATCGCGTTCTTGATCGTGTCAGTGTCAGTGGGACCGGTCATCGCCGGGAGGAACAGGACCTCCTGACAATGCTTGTCGGGCGTGAACTGCGAAGACACTCCCGGGGAGTCGCTATAGGGGTCCTGCGACTCGAGGGCGGGACCTTCCCACCGCGAGAGATAGGCCGTGGAGATCCATGGATTGCCGCCGTCACAGGGCCCCCAGTCCCATCCGTGACGGTTCTTGAGGTTATTCTCCGAGAAGTCTGTTGTGTCGGTCGGTCGCAGGAATGTCTCGAGTGAGCCGAATGTCGCGAAGGCCCAGCAGGAGCCGCACGCGCCCTGATCTCTGACGGTCGGAACCTTCCCGGCGATATCCCGCAGGTCGTAGGTGGCAGGCGCCCCGACAGGGGGCCGCAGCGCGCGCGCGCCGGCAACGATGGGGTGCTTGAACGGTGGAGGAATGTAGCCGAGGGCATGACCGTCCGCAGTCACAGGCGGACGCCCGGCGTACTCCCGCTGCCACTGCAGATACTCGGGGTTCAGCGGCGCCGAGGACACCTGCGCGAAGGCCACGCTGACACTGAGCAGAAAGAGCGCGATGACGAGAGGAAATGCATGCCGGAACCTGATGGAACTCATGGGTGGTACCTCCAGTCGGTTGAAACACCGATGAGCGAGCGCCTGCTCAGCCCCAATGCCGTGCCAAAGCCCGAGGACCGTGCTGGGAGCCTGCGCGCGGGTTCGAAGCAGCCTTCGTCCCCGGCGCCGTGTGCACGGCAAGAGTGATTTCAACGGCCTGCCGCGGCTTACCTGCAAGAACGAGAGACAATCTGTCCTCCTCCACTGAGATGGTGCCACAAACGCACGTGTCCGCATCGGTCAGTTCACCTGCTGATGGTGCCGTAGCCTTGCAGGAGAAGGCAGCGCGCGGGGCAAACAAGGGGGAGGTACGCAGTGTTATCGCTACGTGCGGGATGGATNNATATTGTCTGAATAACCGGGAGATGATCCAACGTGAAGCGACACGGAACCGTATCATCGCAAGTCTGTGCCGTAATGGGCCTGATTGCCGTGCTGTTGGCGGCGACATCGGCGTACGCGGCAGATCCACCCCGGCTGCTTTTCTCCCGCCTCCTGGCCGGCGTCCAGTTGAACGCCACGGCCGGCACTCTCTCCATCGACACCCTGATGTGTTACAACCTCCCACAGCCGACCGACCCGAACAAGTACTACCCGTACAATGCCGACGACGGCGACAAGCTGTGGGCAATACTGTCGGATGCCTCGGGCGCGGAACTGGGTCGCTTCGACTTCACGGCGAATAAGCAGGATGAGAACATCTGGGTACTCAACCAGCAACGCTTCACTCCCCTCGGGGAGGGGGCCCAGAGCGGGGCGATGGAGGCGAAGCTCGCGCCCGGCAAGTACGTGCTGGACTTCCACGTGGCCGCCGGCCGGTTCTACAGCTTCCCCTTCGAGGTGACGCAAGTCCCGAGCAGCAATGCCGGAGAGACTCACTCCTACCTCGAGGGCGACTGGAGCAACTGGGGCTACATCTACTACCAGGGCGCCGACACCACGCAGCCGCTGGTGTGGAAGGTCTTCCTTCGGCATAAGGGTCCAAGCTACCGGGCGGACAAGAAGGTCGAGGTAGAGATCACGCGGGATGCCGACGGCAAGCTCATAGCGACCTACAGGCCGGACGTCACGCGCAGCCTCGAGGCCCGCTGGATTCGGCATGATCTGGACCTGATCCACCCGATGCAGGGCACCGGCGGAGGCGCATACATGACGGGCGGTGACCTCGTCGGCCGGGATGGCGGCTACACGCTGAAGATGAAGATGGATGGGCAGCACTACGCGACCTGGAGGTTCACCGTTCAGGGCGGCAAGATCGTCCTCGCCGGCCGTGCGGCGCCCGAGGCCGATCCGCTCACCTGCGTGTTCGGCGGCCCCGATGCGTGGTGGTGTGAGAGAGCCGATGCAGGCACGACACCTCCGCCACCAACAACGACAACGACGACGCAGCCCGAGGAGATACAGATTCCGTTCAACCGCGGGATGATCCCCGATGCAACACCGATCACCGTGAATGGTCAGTCGCTCGTGCCGCTGCGGCCGATCTTCCAGTGGCTCGAGGCGGACGTCAAGTTCGATGCGGCCACCCAGACAATCACCGCGACAAAGGGCACGCGAGTGGTGACGCTCAAGGTCGGCGGTATGAGCGCGACCATTGACGGCAACCCGGTGCAACTGGAGGCGCCCGCGACCGCGAAGGAGGGGACCACGTACGTGCCGCTGCGCTTTGTTGCGGAGGCGTTCGACGTGGCGGTCAAGTGGGACGCCGAAAAGCGGCTCATCTACCTGATCAAGGGTGACCGGGCCGGGATGATCCACGTGCCGAAGTAGTCTCCCGTCGGGGGATGAAGCGAGTCTGTACCTGCGCCCGCGGCAGCGACGCCGCGGGCGCGGCATCTCCGGCCCCCGCATGGAGGAGGTTGCGGGGCACCCGGAGCAATCTACGGGTCGACGAAACGCAATGCAGAGGAGTGAAGCCATGCCGAACGATGTCAGCCAGGAAGTCGTCGAGAAGGCGCGGACGCTCAACCCGGAGGATGCGCTGAAGGCCTGTGGTGAGACCGAGGGGCTGGATGATATCGCGCAACGATGGGACGAGTCGGGAGCCCAGATGCCCGATGAACTGCCGGGCTACCTGACTGAGGCCCAATGGCGCGAGTGCCGCGAGTGGGGAGGCCTGGGGCCTGAAGTCGATGAGGTGCTCCGCCGCACCGCAGGGGCGATCTCACAGTCACCGGCGCTGCTGCGGCTGTCGTGGCACTGCTACTGGCGCGTCTACCTCTGCCCGGAGGCGTGCCCGCCGCGGGGCTGGCCGGAGTTCACCGCCAGGCTCGGCGATGACGCCGGGGTGTTCTACATGCTCGTGGGGCTGGGTGTCATTCCGCTCATGCGGAAGTGGCATGCTGAGTTGGGCATCCCCGAGGAGGTTACCCGCGAGACGGCCGGCCAGGCGCGTTGCTACTGCGATGACATGTACCGGACCGGCCACAACGGCCTGCCGGGGATGTACATCAACCAGCTCGGCTGGATGCGCCACTATACCAGGGAGCGCTACTTCCGCCTCGGTCGGCTCGAGTACTGGCTTGCACCGTACAACTGGGATGAACTGGTCTTCCGCCACAAGACGACCGGCGAGGTGGCCGCTTTTGCCGCGGACGGCGTGCGCTTCAGCAAGGACGGCCGGGTCTTCGCCGATGAAACGATGTACAAGGATGGCGAGGGATGGACGGCCCTGGTCGAGCGAACCGACACGCATGTGAGCGGACACCTGCTGCATCCGGACGGCCACGGGACCCCACGGCGCGTCAGCCTGCCGCTGGGTGGATGGGAGCCCGTGCTGGAGAAGGGGGTCATGACGCTGCAGATGCACATCCCCTCCGGGGGGCGGATGACGCCGGAGGCGTGCGCGGAGTCGATACTGCGGGCGAGCGAGTTCTTCCCCAGGCACTTCCCGGATGACGCGCCGGTGGCTATCACCTGCGGGTCATGGATATTCAGCCCATGCCTGGAGGAGTGCCTGTCCGCGGAGTCAAACCTGGTCAGGTTCCAGCGCGAGCTGTTCCTGGTGCCCAGTGCTGCGAGCGGTTCCGATGGGCTGTGGTTCGTGTTCCTGCGCCAGGGACTGCCCGACCCGAAGACCTGGCCGCGGGACACCAGCGTGCAGCGGGCGATCCTGGACTGGATCGCCGCCGGCAACTTCTGGGGCGCCGGACGGATGTTCTTCATGCTCGATGATGCACCACGCTTCGGGCAGCAGGTCTATCGCAACGCCTGGCCACCGAGCGTCGTGCGAGGGAGTGAGTAGCGATGGGGCATGGGGCGATCGAGGCGCCGGTACGCTGCGCGGTTGTCGGGTATGGGGCCGCGCATGTCTTCGGGAGGGCACACGGCCGCTGGATTGACGCCACACCGGGGCTCGAGTGGGTGGCGGTATGCGACCGGGATCAGGAGCGGCTGGAGGCGGCGCGAGAGGAGTTCCCCGGGCTCGAGACGTATGAGAGCGTCACGGAGATGCTGGCACACGCCGATATCGACATGGTCTCGGTCGTCACCCCGCACTTCACGCATGCGCCGATATCAATCGAGTGCATGGAGGCGGGCAAGCACGTGGTGGTGGACAAGGCCATGTGCCTGAGCGTCGCCGAGGCCGACGCGATGATCGAGGCCGGGCGCAGGAATGGCGTCATGCTCGCGGTGTTCCACGCGCGACGGCATGACGGGAACTTCCGCGCCATCAGGCAGGCGGTTCAGAGCGGGGAGATCGGCGAGGTGTTCCACATCGAGTTGAGCGCAGGGGGCTTCAGACGCCCCAGAGACTGGTGGTACTCGAAGAAGGCCCTCGGCGGCGGCGCTTTCTACTACTGGGGCCCCCACGCCATCGACTGGGTTCTGGACCTCGTCGGCGAGCGTGTAGTCGGCGTCAACGGCTTCTACCACAAGCTCGTCTGGCACGAGTTCGATCAGGCCGACCAGACGCGGGCGATCATGCGCTTTGAGAACGGGTGCGTCGCGGATGTGAGCTTCTCGCACGTGGCTGCCGTCGGCAAGCCGCTGTGGCGCATACTGGGCACGAAGGGCGGCATCCTCGACACCGGGGCCGGCGGCAACCAGGGCTACCAGGAGGAGATCACCGCGCCACCGGGCGGGAGCTTCCAGATGGTGCAGACAGACGGCGAGGAGCGCGTCGAGACTGACGTGCCATACCTCGAGTCGCGGTGGCTGGACTACTACATCGGCGTTGCGGACCACCTGCTCGAGGGCGGGCCGGTGCCCGTCACGGGCGAGGACGGACGGCGGACGATAGCGGTGTTCGAGGCGGCCGAGCGCTCATCGCAGAGCGGGCAGACAGAGCGGGTCGCATACGAGATGGAGGCAGGCAGCTAATGGCTACGCCGACGCGGGAGGCGCTCATCGAGATGCTGCGGATGATGCGCCGCATCCGGCACTTCGAGCAGCGCTTGACGGGGCTGTATGACTACACGAGCTTCATCAAGGACGGCGACGTCGCCGGCGATATGTACGACTTCGCCAGCAAGGGCATCGTCGCCGGGGCGGTACACCTGTACGTCGGGCAGGAGGCGGTCGCGGTCGGGGTCTGCTCCGCGCTCAATGAGGATGACTATGTGACCAGCACGCACCGCGGCCACGGCCACTGCATCGCCAAGGGCGCCGAGCTCGGGCCGATGATGGCGGAACTGATGGGCCGCGTGACCGGGTCGAGCCGCGGCTGCGGCGGGTCGATGCACATCTTCTGCAAGCAACTCGGCCTGCTCGGCGGCAACGGTATCATCGGCGCGCAGATACCGCTCGCGACCGGGGCGGGCTTCTCGGCAAAGTACCGTGGCACGCGGCAGGTGGCGGTCGCCTTCTTTGGCGACGGCGCCAGCAACCAGGGGACATTCCATGAGGCGCTCAACATGGCCTCGCTGTGGGCGTTGCCGGTGCTCTTTGTCTGTGAGAATAACCTCTACGCGGCGACGACCGCGGCCGAGATCGCGCTGGCCATCGCGAATGTCGCGGAGAGGGCGGCGGGCTACGGCATGTCGGGCGAGGTCGTTGACGGGCAGGACGTGCTGGCAGTCCACGAGTGCGCGCTGGCGGCAGTTGAACGCGCCAGGGACGGCGGCGGGCCGACCTTGATAGAGGCCAAGACGTATCGCTTCACCGGCCATGCGGGCGCGGGGCAGGACCAGCACAACAACCCCGAGGAGCTGGCATGCTGGATGGAGCGCGACCCCATCTGCCTGTTTGAGAAGAGGCTCATCGACGACGGCGTGATGAGTGCTCAGGAGCAGGAGGCACTCAACGACGAGGCGCTTGCGGAGGTCGAGGCGGCAGTCGAATTCGCCCAGAACAGCCGCTTCCCGCGGCTTGAGGAGATGCCGGTGATGGAGGGCACGGAGGTGTGAGGGGCGACCTTCGGGCCTCACCCCCCAGCCCCCTCTCCCTGTT
>DPJP01000234.1:13616-16769 GCA_003542955.1 Armatimonadota bacterium | reverse complement strand
ACGCTCCGAAAGCGCTTGTGTTGGCGCCTATAGCGCCGGCGGGGGAGTGCCCGAGGGCCCCGCACGCCAGCGAGACGAGCGAATGCGGAAGGGCCGTCAACTGCATCCCGCGCATCTGCAGGCCCGAGAAGCTCGCGGCGAGTGTGAACTTGAAGGTCACGCGGCGGTGCCCGGCCTCCAACTCGTAGTTGTGCCAGGTGAGCGGCGGAATCAGCGCTGCCGTGCCTGAGGCGCATGGATAGCGTTCCTGGTCGGTCAGGACCGTGCAGAGACAGTCGAGATAGATATCCATCTGCCAGAAGTGGTGGATATGCAGGCAGGCATCACCGGCGCCGAATGCCTTCTCATAGCGCTCGATATCGTAGACGAGCAACTCCGCGATCAGTCGTGTGGCCGCGGGTGAGGCCTGCGTATCCGCCATGAGCCGCCTCCGAGGATGTGTGCGGCTGTGAGAGCCGTTGCGCAGGCACTATACATCGGATTAGAGCAAAAGCAAACCGCATCGGTGCAAAGACGCCGCCGCTGCCGTGAGCTACCATCACATAGCGTTGGCGAATCCATAGATGACTGCGGGGAATGGCGATGATCCTCACGACGCGCACGATGTCGGTGCTCACAGACGACGAGATGGAGCAGGTCTGGCAGGCCGCGTGGCGAGTGCTTTCGCGCGTGCCAATGCGCATCCAGGGCACCGAGGAGTTCATGCAGGCGCTGCGCGACTTCGGCTGCGAGATCGACGGCGAGCGCGTGAGCTTCCCACAACCGGTGCGCGACGCCCTGCTTGCGCGTATCGAGCAGAGTCGCGCCGCCAACGGCCCGTGCCGCCCCGCGGATGTGAGCAATGACACGATATCGTACTCCGCCTCCGGCCAGGCGCTGGTCTGCTGTGACCTGCAGACCGAGACGCTGCGGCCGGCCACCTCGGATGACCTCGCCCAGTGGTCGTGGATATGCGACAGCATCCCCCGGCTGGGCCGCTCGCACCCGACGTTCATCCCGCAGGATGTCCCCGCTACCACCTGCGATCTCCACGCCTTCGCGATCAATATCCTAAACAGCAGGCGGCCGACCACGGTGTCGGTCTACAACGCCGACCTGCTGCCGCTGTTTCTCGAGCTGCAGGCGATCTGCGACGGGAGCATCGAGCAGGCGCGGAGCGCCCCGGCGTTCGTCGCGAAGTGCTGGGTGAACTCGCCCTTGATGATCACGCGGGAGAATGTCGAGGTGGGGATGGCCGCCCGCGAGATGTTCGGCACGCCCTTCAACATGATGACAATGCCCGTCGCCGGCACCNNCCGTCACCATCGCCGGTTCGCTGGTGCAGAACCTCGCCGAGGTGCTCATGTGCAATGTGGTCAGCCTCGCGCTGGATGACCGGCTGATCGGCTCGATTGCGCACCCGTGCCCCTTCGACATGAAGGTGGGCATCCACACCCAGAGCGGCCCGGATATGGACCTGCTGGCGCTGGCGCAGCGGCAGATGGGCGCGTATGCCTTCGGCGGCGAGTACCGGGGCTTCGGCGGGCCGGGCACCGCCGCGAAGACCCCCGGCGAGCAGGCGCTGATGGAGAAGTCGCTCTCGTGCATGTGGGCCGTCTGCGCGGGAGTGCGCGGATGGGGCTCGCTCGGCTGCCTGGCCTTCTCCGACATCGGCAGCATCACGCAACTCATGCTCGACCTCGAGCTGATGAGCTACCTCGAGCGGCTGGTGAAGGGCGTTGCCGTGGATGCCGATCGTCTGGCCGAGGAGGTCATCTGCGAGGTGGCCCCGCGCGGAGCGTACTTCCTCAACCATGAGCACACCGCAAAGCACTTCCGCGAGGAGTTCTGGCTGCCAGAACTGGTCGACAGGCGCGTGCCGATGGCATGGGCGGATGACCCGCGGACGATGCTGGACAATGCCCGGGCGAAGGCCAAGCGCGTGGCCGAGGAGGCCCGGAACCAGTGCCCGCTGAGGGATGAACAGAAGCGGCAGGTGCTCGAGATCGTCGCCGAGGCTGATGCGAAGCACGCCCAATATCTATGACGCAATGCGCCCCGGCTACTCGCTCTCACGCCAGATCGCGGCGTTCTCTATCTCGTCGCTGACGTAGACGCTGTTGGTCGGCGCCACCTGTCCGGTGAGCGTACTCGCATCCGCAAATACCAGGATGTAGCTCTTACCGTGATTGGTCACGAACAGGAGATCGTCATCGGGGAACACCGTGATGTCCACGACGCGGTCATTGCTCCCGCCGATGAGGCTCCCGCTGCCACCGAATTCGTGGCACGCCGGGTCCTGGCCGTCGGCGGTCGAGGCGTTCTCGATGACCTTGATGGTATGCTCCCAGTGCTCCTGTGCATGGAACATGTAGAGCAGGTCGCGCCATTCATCGTACGCCATCGGCTGGAACTCACCATGTCCCACGTAGGTCATCCTGCGGTCCGGCGCGTGCTCCGTGCCGGCGTCGAGGTGCACGCCGTCGAAGACGAAGATGTCGAACGCGTCGGCCAGGAACACAATGTCATTTCCGCCGACGGCGATACTGTTCGCCAGCACGTTCGGCACCTGGCAGCCGAAATCGGCCTGGCGGTCCGCGGTGATTGCTGATGCGTTGGTCCAGCCCCAGACCCATGTCTTGTTCGGACTGAATGTCTGGTAGATGGCGTAGACACGATCGTTGGTCTCATCCAGTGCACAGGCGGTGCAGTCCTGCGAGCCGCTGCCGGGCCCGCCGGGGCTGAGGTAGAAATCCGGCTCGTCGCCGATGGTATTGATCGGGTCTGTATAGACTGCCAGCCCCTCAGGTGTACCCGCATACAGGCGGGAGCCATCCCTGGCCATGGCGGCGCTGGGGCCCCAGTTCCAGTTCGGTCCGGGCATCGTCTGAGTGGGGGTGACGCTCCCCGTATCAGTGCCGGTCTGGTGGACTGTCTTTTGCTGCACGACGTATCGGGCCGGTGACGACTTGACCGCTCTCACCTTGGCCTTGTAGACGCGCGGCACCGTTGGACACTCGCCGCCCGCCGCGCCGGGGCCGCCCGGGATCGCCACGGGGGCGCCCGGCGGCTGCTGCCCCACCGCAGGGCGCGTGGCCTTCGCACGGCCCCCGGTGGCGCCTGCGGACGCACCCGGAGGCATCCCGTTGCCGGAATCGCCGTTGTCGCCCCCTT
>DPJP01000234.1:11739-13590 GCA_003542955.1 Armatimonadota bacterium | reverse complement strand
CACGTAGCCAACCTGCGGTGGCGTCCCCAGAAAGATCCCGCCAAGTCCTCCCCTGGCCTCCGCGGAGCCGCCGCTGCCCCCGGTGCCGCCCTGGACCGGGGGCACGACGGAGCAGCCATTGCCTCCACGGCCCCCAGCGCCAGCCTTGGCCGTGGCGCTGCCCCCGTCCCCAGGCGTCTTTGGCGAACTGCTATCACTGATAATGCTCCCGCCCTCGCCGCCGTGGGCGATCGCGTACCCGCCGCTGCCACCGGGGCCGCTCGGGGTGGCGCTATCGGCCCCGCGACCGCCGTAGGCCTTGGCATTGCCGCCGTTGCCCCCAACGCGTGGTGGACCGTTGTAGACTCTCGTTACCAGGTATGCAACGAAGTACTCGGGCGTTCGCACTTCGCCGGCGTTGCCGCCGACTGCCTGCGCGGCTCCCCCATTGCCCTCGGTATCGGTCCTGGATGATCGCGCGCAGACATTCGCGCCCGCGCCGCTGCGGAACATCCCATCCCCTCCCTTAGCCCCCGTCTTCGCGACAATTCCTGCGTCAGCCGTGGAGATGACGCCGGCGGTAGTGACACCAGACGGCCAGGTCGATTCCTCGGTAGTCGGGTCGACCCCGTAGTTGAAGTCGCCCGCGTCACCCCCCTCTCCGCCGTCAAACGTATCCGCCTCGACGACGAGCGCGGGAACGCTACCGACGCCATCCACCTCGATGTCCTGGAGTTGTGCTCCCACAAGCTCCCCGAAGTCCAGCCCAAAAGAGCCGGAATCTCCGCCGCAGTTGACGCTGTCCTCAGCCAGGTCGAACGTCAGAAGATCCTCACCATGCACATTCCCATCTCCGCCGTCGCCGCCGTTGCCGATATGGAACAGGCCGTCATGCTGATCGATAGTGAGCGTCCCATTGGGGCATTCANNGACCGACCCGCCTGTCCCGCCCGCGCCGCCGTTGAGCGAGCCGCCGCCGTCACCGGCATCGCCGCCGCCCAGGAGCGCGTTGGGGTCGAGGGTGATGTCGCCCTCGGCGGAACCTATCCGCACCGTGCCGCCGTCGCCGCCATCCGGCTGCGTATCGCCATGCTCATCATCGATATTGGCTGCGCCCCTGCCACCGGTCACCTCGCCGTCGATCTGGACATCGCCCAGTGCCTCGATAGTGACCGAGGCGCCGTCCTCCCCCGGATCGTCCCCATCGACGCCGTACAGCTCGCCGGTGATCGTCGCTGTCCCGCACTGGATCGTCGTGTCGGCCAGGCATTCGACGCGCTCCTCGGCCCCCACAAGGAAATCGGTCTCAACGACGACGCCCGGCCCGATGGTGCGCGTTGCAGGGAGACGGAANNACTCCCCGAGCGGCCACTCGGCGAGCCCGACCAGGCAACGGAGAACCGCAATGGCGTCATTGACCGAGGTACTGCCGTCGGCATCGGCATCGGCGGTGGGATCGCCGCCGTCAAGCCCGACAACAATGCGCAGAATGCCGATGGCGTCGGCCACTGATGGCGTCCCATCATTGTCGAGATCGCCGCGGAGTCGGACGCCTGCGGCGTCCACCGAGTTGAGCGCCACGCCGTGTGTGTCGGAGCCACTGTGACAGCCGACAAGCCACGTCGGAATGGTGAGCAGGACGAACAGAAGGGCGACGTGCGGGGGAATGTGCCTGAGCATGATCCCAATCTCCTGGCGGCAAAGCGTGGAAAACGTTTCGCGTATTTGAGCAAGGGTCGCTATCAGGGTTCCTCGCGGATGGACGTGTACCTGCCTCCTCCCGAAGATATCGTTCGACGCCCCGGCATGCGTGCGCAGGTTGGGTTCCCCTATGGCCAACCTCGTGCCACCACGGGCTCTCGGTCGCAGGAC
>DPJP01000234.1:1619-11693 GCA_003542955.1 Armatimonadota bacterium | reverse complement strand
GTCTATGGCCCCCACTGCTTCTGCTGCTTCTACCCGCTCTCACCCGGGCAACCGAGCCCGTCCCGGTCGTCAACGCATCATTCGATGACGCCGCGGCCCAGGCCGAGGGTTCCGCCGCACCAGACTGGGAGACCGGCGGAGCCCCGCCCGGCTGGCACCACTGGATCGGCGACACGGCCAGGCCCGGCAACCCCGTGCTCACCTGGGAGACTACCGGCGGGCGCACCGGAGACCGCTGTGTCTCGCTCGCCGGCTGCATCGGCCCCGTCTGCGTGATTCAGACCGTCCCCATCGAGCCCGGTGGGTCCTATCGCGTGCGGGCATGGGGGAAGACGAGCAAGCCCGGCACCGGCTGCTATTTCTCGGTCCGCTGGCAGGATGCCGACGGCAAGTGGGTCGGCGGGTCGGGCGTGAGGGTCGATCTCCCGCGCGAGGTCGCCCCCGGCGAGTGGCAGCTGCTCGAGCTGCCGGCTACCGCGCCTGCCGACGCAGGGCGGCTGGTCATCCTGCTCACCGCGGACAATCAGACCGATGCCGACACGTGCTGGTTCGACGATGTCTCAGTCGACGCGTTCGGCCCCGAGGATATCCTCATCGCCGCGTGCAGCTGGATGCCGAAGCTGCTCTACCCGGAGGGCGGACCTCCCGTCACGCCCCACACTCCGTGGGCCAAACCGTGGGCACTGGGCACGACGCGCGTGTTGTTCGTCCTCGGGCATGACCACAGCCTCCGCGAGCATATCGAGCTGGCCCAGCGGATGGATATCGAGTATGACTACACCTTCGCCCATGAGCATGAGGCTTCCCTGTATGCCCTCGATCACAGCACGGTTCAGCGGCGGCTGGATGATGGCTACTATGACTGCGCCGTGATCGCCCTGAGCGCGGATGAGAACCTCTGCCGGGCCTTCATGGATCGCCTCGGCCCCGACGGCGGGGTGGTCTTCGTGGCCGGCGGACCGTCGAAGCCGAAGCCCCCGGCCGATGTGGCATTCAGCTCCGCCCCCGAGGACCACTGGCTGAGACGCTCCGTGGCTGCCATGCCGCGGATGGGCGATGGTCAGAAGACCGCACTCGGTGATATCGAGCTGGCGGAGGGCACTCCCGGGCGCGCTGTGCGCATCAGCTGGACGCAGGGCTTCCGCTGCCTGACGCCGACTCACAGCTATGACGAGTACCTGGCCACCGGGGCCGGCTACTGGGAGGGCTACCTGCAGACGCTCGCCCGCGCGATCCTCTGGGCCGCGCACAGGGAGCCGGAGCAACCCGTCAAGCTCGTTCCCACAGCAGCCGGCGCGTCACTGACGGTACCCGAGGGCGCGCGAACCGTCAGGACATGGGTTACCGACCGCCTGAACCGGACCCTCGCGGAGCAGACGGTCCCCGTCACTCAGGGCGCCATCGAGCTGTCGGCGCCTGCCGAGGCTGCCTCCGGCCCGACGATGTTCTCGGCTATGGCCTGCAATGCCGATGGGGCAGTCGTGGATTTCGCCTCCTGCCTGGTCGATGAGCCGATTGCCTCCGGCATCGTCTCAGTCAGGCCTGAGAAGCCGTACTGGCTCCCCGGCGAGGAGATAGCCGTCACGGTGCAGATCGCGGGCGAGCAGCAGGGCACATCGTTGCAGACCGTGCTCACCGACATCCATGGGCGCGAGATTGCACGCGCCGATACCGTCGCCGCTGCCGGGGCCAATGCCGTCACGCTCACCATGCGCGACCACCTGAGCACGCTCAACTGGGTCACCGCACGCCTGGTCCGCGACGGACTCGAGGTTGACGCCGCGCGCTCGTATGTGCTCGTGCCAATGCCCAGACAGCCGTTCCTGCAGGATTTCCAGGTCGGCACATGGGCCTCGACCGGCTACCACCCGGCGTATCTGCAGGATGCGATGCTCGAGGCAATGAAGCGCGCGGGGATCACCGAGGGGCTCGAAGGCGTTGCGGCCTACGTGCCNNCCGACGCTTGCCGGCGGCGTGTGGCCCGTCAGCACCGCGTATGGCCGCATCCCGGGCTTCACGCGCTTCGCCGGTCCCGACACTGCCCGCGAACCGTGCCTGAGCGCCCCCGACGTCCGCGAGAAGATGGCCTCCGCGGCGGAGCAGGTGGCAGCCGAGGAGCGGGGCTTCGCGCCGATCTTCGGCTACATCCGCGATGAGACAAGCCTCGTCAGCGACGCCCTTGCCATCGACACCTGCTCCTCCGACGCCTGCGGACAGCGCTACCGCGATTGGCTCAAGCAGCGCTATGGCAGCATCGCGGAACTCAATGCCGAGTGGGGCACAGCGTACGCCGACTGGGCCGAGGTGGGCTGGAGCGACTTCAAGAGCGCGCGCGAGGCGGGGAACCTGGCGCCGTGGCTGATGTACCGGCGCTTCATGGACTGGGTCTGGGCGGATGGTATCAGCTTCAGCGCGCAGAGCGCGAAGAAGGCCGACCCCGACGCGATGCTCGCGCTTGCCAACAGCTTCGGGCTCGCGCCCTTCTCCGGCCGCGACTACTGGCTGCTTGCGCAGGCGAATGACTACACCATGGAGTACCCGTACGAGGCCTGGGGCTCGACGCCATGGCATTACCACTTCGAGGCGGTGCGCAGCTTTTCGCCGGAGATCGTCCATCACCCGTGGATCGGCTACCGGCACCAGGAGGAGGCGCTCCACTACGAGCCGTGGTGGTGCGCGCTGCACGGGGCAAGCGGTGTCGAGATCTACGGCTGCATGTCGCTGTTCGCGGGCAACAACTCCTGGGCGCAGGTTTTCCCGACCATGCAACTGACCACGCGCGGCCGCATCTATGCCGAGGAGTGCGAGCCCCTCAAGCGCGGCATCGGCAAGATGCTGATGAATGCCGAGCGCCCGCAGGCGCCTGTCGCCATTCTCTGGTCGCAGCCGAGCTTCTACGCGGCGTTTGGGCTGACTGAGAACGCCGAGACCGTCGGCCAGGCCCAGGCGAGGCCGGGGCCGTACAGGCAGTACGCCTACAGCCGCGAGGCGTTCCGGCAGGCGGTCATATCCACGGGCCGCCAGTTCGACTACCTCTGCGAGGAGCAAATACTCGATGGAGCGCTCGATGGTTACGAGTGCCTGATGCTCCCCGGCAGCTTCGCCGTCGGGCCCGAGGTCTGCGCGAAGATCGAGCAGTTCGTGCGCGGTGGCGGCAGACTGATCGCCGACCAGGGCGCGGGGCTGCTCAACGGCGTCGGCGCGAACTACCCCGATGGTGGCCCGCTCGCGGGGGTGGTGGGGATCGGACGAACGGACGGACGACTTGGCTACGAGACCACCGAGATGGCCGTTCCGCTTCCCTGGCTCGGGGAGATGACCGTGAAACTGCGCGGGCATGAGAAGCTCGCGCCGGTCGCCGACGCTCCAAGCTACGACGATGGCAGCCCGATCATCGTCGAGCGGCATGTCGGGCAGGGCCGGACGGTCTTCCTCAACTGCGTGGCCGGCGAGTTGCCCGACCTCCGCGGGCTGCTTGATGGCCTGCCGGCGTTCGCCGACACCGGTAGTGAGGCCGATGGCGACGCGCCAAGAGCATACGAAGTCGTGCGCCTGGACAGGGGCGACATCCACCTCTACGGTGTGCTGCGCGACTACCGCATCGAGGCCGGGCCCGGACCGGTCCGCATCGGCCTGCAGGAGCCTGACGGGCGACATCTGTACAACGTGCGCACCGGGGAGTACCTCGGGCAGACGGGGACCGCGGAACTGACCATCGAGCCGGGCGGTACGGCGCTGCTGGCCTCCATCCCGTACGCGGTGACCGGCGTCCGCTTCGCAACCATGGGCGATGCGCGGCGCGGCGAGACCCTCCGGGGCCGCCTGACGGTGCTCGCCGATGCCACGCCCGGCGACCACGTTCTGCGGGTGGATGTTCTCAGGCCCGACGGCACCGTTGCGGATGCCTACTGCGCGAACCTGCTCAGCCGGGCCGGTGTCGCCGACCTGCAGGTCCCATTCGCGCCCAACGATCCGCCTGGCGATTGGCGCATCACCGCGCGCGACATCATCAGCGGCAAGCAGACGGAGACGGTGGTGAGGGTCGGCGAATAGAAGCCATGGCGCCCCTTCGCCCCCGGCCCCCCTACCCCGGTCCGGGGCTGGGGGGAGAAACACAGGACGCCCAGACCGCTTCGGGAGACACAACCATGAAAACCACCATCATCCTCGCACTCACCGCCATCACCCTCTGCTGCGCGGCCCTCGCCGACGCGCCGTCGCCTGACGTCCTCTCCCAGCGCTACCTCTGGACCTGGGACCATCGCATGGACTGGGCCGGTACCGGGCGCGGCGGCAATGTGATGGGCGGTGGGACATACTCCAAGCCGCCGGAGGAGTTCCTCGCCGACTACAGGGCCCTCATCGACTACATGGTCGAGCACACGAGCTTCAATGCCGTGATCATCTGGGGCTTCCTGCGCGACGAGCATGGCGGCGTGGAGGCCTCGCAGGAGCTGTGCCGCTACGCGAAGCAGAAGGGCATCCGCATCATCCCCGGGGTCGGTACCAGCGGCTATGAGGGCTACTACTTCCGCGGGAATCACCAGTTCAACGTGACGACATGGCTGAAGCAGCACCCGGAGCTTCGGGCCGTCGGCGCGGATGGCAGGCCGCATAGCGCCCTCTGCCCGACCAGGCCGGAGAACGTGCAATGGCTCAATGACGGCTGCCGGTGGCTCTTTGAGACCTTCGACATCGGTGGGATCAACTTCGAGATCGGCGACTTCTTCGTCTGCCACTGTGACGACTGCACGCGGGCACGAGCGGCCATCCCCGGCGACGCGCCCGACCACTTCAAGGACATGGCACTCTCGACCGCGCCGGTGGCCAGGCTCGCGCACGAGATCAGCCCCGACGCCTGGCTCAGCTATGCCACCTACACCGGCTTCACCCCGGAGATCGCCGCCACCCCACCCTCATGGGTGAAGCTCATCCCTGATGACATCATCTGCCAGTGGACGCTCACAGGCATGCTCAGTGACATCGCCTGGCCGCCCGGCATCCGCCCCCCGACGAAGCGCAACATCGGCTACCTGCACTGGGGCAACAAGTCAACGCACTCAGTTGAGCATGTCTTCGTCAGCCGCATCCAGGATGTATGCCGCCGCGCCGCCGAGGCGGGCTTCGAGGGCCTGGTGACATACGGCGAGGACCCGCCGACGACATTCAGCATGAGGGTCTTCTACGACGCCTGGAGCTACTTCCTCGACCATCCAGCCAGCACGGTCGATGACTTCGGCCGCGAGCATTTGGCGGGCTGGTTCGACTCTGAGGCCGAGGCCGCGCGCATNNGCTCGAGATACTGGCAGTTCTGGAACGGGACGGTCTCACTCGCGCCACGCTGCCGGAGACGATATCGCACGCACAGAAGGCCCTGCAGACCTCGGCGAACGAGAAGGGGAAGGTCACCTGGAAGGAGTTCGTCAGCTTCCTGACCGACGCCCTGGCGAAGATCGAGGCCGCCGACCGCATCATCGAGGACCCGCAGGAGGTCGCCGCGGCCATGCGCGACGGTTTCCGCGTCGCGCAGGACAGCGCCGTCACACTGGTGCTGCCCGAACTGACCGGTGACACGCTCGAATTGCGGGTGCGCGTCGACTACCGGGGCGAGAACGGCATCCTGCCCGTGATGAAGCTCACGCTCAATGACACGGTCCTCGGCCCCGAACGAGCCATCGACCGCCCCGCGCAGATCCACACACCAAACCACGATGGCTATCCGTCACTGGATGCCTTCGATACCCGGAAGGGCGCCTGGCGCGTGAAGTATGACGAGGACTTCGAGCTGAGCCCTGACACCGGTCAGAAGTACTTCACGCAGGACTACGACCCATTGTTCCGATTCAGGATCGGTGACCTGAGACGAGATGCCGGCAATCGGCTGCGCATCGACAATCTGGAGACCCGCTTCCGGCCCTCCGACCAGGGCGTGCTGGTGTTGGGGTACGTGCATTCTGAGTAGCAGTCACTATCCGCGGGGCGCCCGGGCCGTTCGGCCACGTGTAGAGGCGAACGCCCGACCGGCGCCCTCGTCCACAGGAGTCGACTGATGCGGAAGCTCGTTGCCGCAGTGACCCTTGCCGTGTCTCTCGCCGTACACGCGCACGGCGCGGCATCGGGCGTCCCCGTCATACTGGCCGAGCAGCAACTCCTGCCGGCTGCGGGTAGGACGGACATCCCCGTATCCGTGCAGACTCAGATACCGGCGACGACTGCGAGTGCAGGTGGTCCCGGGGGCGCGCCGGCGGTCTCGGTGACCGTCCCCACCATCGACCGCGATGAGCGGGCCTGCGTATTCACCATCGATCTGCCGCCAGTTGATGAGAGCTACGGCGCGCTGTCGGTGTGGGTCAGAGGCACCGCAGTAACAAAGCGCCTGGAGCTGGTGATCGAGACCGACACAGGCTCTTTCATCACCGACTTCCCGCTGGAACCGGACTGGCGGCGGATGATCATCGGCCCACACAATGTCAGGCCGCGCACGGCCGCCGATGCGGGGGACCTCAGCGTCCGTCGGGCGAAGCGGCTTCGCCTCGCCTTCGGCGCGTGGCAGGGGCTCCGTGGCGGCCCGCACGAGGTCGGCATCGGCCCGATCTGTGCTCTGCAGTCCCCGCTCTTCGGCCCTCCCTGCCCGGTGACTGAGATCGGCTCCCCGCGCGCAGCGGCGCCGCTGCAGCCGTTCACGGTCGAGTTGCTCGACATCGCCCGCGGAGAGTGGCTGTTCCGTGAGGCCCTCGGCGAACGCCTCTCGCTCGACGGCCCCGTCCACGCGTGCGCTTACGGGTCCGATGCGGGCCCTGTCCGCCTCGGCTACCTCTGCTGCGATCCAGAGTTCCCGGATGACCCGGCCCATGGGGGCCTGCGGGTTGTCGAAGCGGTCGATGCGGCCGAGGGGGCTCTGTGGTTCCGAATACAGGAGCCGTACTTCGCCTGTGGGGTCGTGCTGAAGCCACGCGGAGACGGGACGTGGGAGTGCTCGCTGCACAACATCGCGCCTGGGCCTTCCCGGCAGGGAGACCCCTACGTCGCCGGGATGTACCTGCTTGCCGGCGATGACACCTCGCCCCTGTGGCTGCTCGACCGCCCCCCCGGCGATAGCTGTCTCCGCCTGACAACCGACCGCGTCGGGCACGTGTTCACCGACTCTGAGCCACTGGCACTTGAGCTCGCCATCCACGGGGCCTCGCATCGGCAATCCAGGGCGTTTGCGGTCGAGGTGATCGACTACGCGACACGAGACCGCCTCTGGGCGGGCCGCGTGTCGCTGCAATGCCGGCCCGGTCGGGTCAACAGACGGACCATCGAGCTGCCCATGCAGCGCTTCGGTGTCTTCGAGGTCACTGCATCCGATGGCGATGGGACCTCGACGCGGCTGCGCGTGTGTCGTATCCCCACGCCGAAGCAGATCGCGCCTGAGGCCTCATCCATCGGCATGAATGTGTTCCAGCAGCAGGTCTGGTGGTACGCCCACCAGGTGCCGCTGATGGCCGCGGCCGGTGTGCACTGGGTCCGCCCGTGGCTGAAATGGGAGAACACCTGGAGCATGCAGGAGCCCGAGCCGGGCGAGTTCGACACACGCGCGTTAGATGCGGCGCTACGCCGGATGGAGCTGCACGGCCAGCGCTACGAGTATATCCTCTTCGGCGCGCCGCACTGGGTCGCAGGCGGACAGCGGGCAGGTGTGCCGCCCGAGAACAAGCTGGACCTCTGGGGGCAGTGGGTCGAGCGCGTGGTCGGCCGGTACCGCGGTCGAATCGGCCACTACGAGGTCTGGAACGAGCCTGACCTGATGTGGCCGGATGACACCAGGGCATCGGGTGAGCACTACCTGGCAATGCTGCGGGCCACATGGGATGCGGCGAAGCGGGCCGACCCTGACTGCGTCATCCACGGGCTGTCGCACTCGGGCAATGAGCAGTGGCTGGACAACGTGGGCAGGCAGGACCCAGGCAGGTCCATGGACCTGGCCACGCTCCACGTCTATTCGCCCCCGGCCGATCTCTCCGCCCAACTGGCCCGCCGCAGGGCCGTCCTGGCCCGGCACGGGATGGCTGACATGCCTGTGTGGGTGAATGAGTTCGGCGCGCCGGCCTGCGACTTCAGCCCCGGATACTCAGCGCGCTGCAACTGCTCGGAGCTGAGTCAGGCCGTGACGCTGACGGCAGACTACGCCCAGATACTGGCATTCGCCCCGGACTCGAAGGCTTTCTGGTTCTGTAGCTACGACCCCCGCGACCCGACCACCCAGTCGCAGTGGACGTGGGACGCGGGGGTGGGCATCCTCTACCTCGGCTTCCTGCCGAAGCTCTCCTACGCCGCGCTGGCGGGAGTTGCGCAGATGCTCGACGGGAGGCATTGCCTCGGACAGGTGCGCCCGGCTCCGGGCCTGCACCAGGTCTCCTTCGAGGGCGATGTCGCGGTGGTATGGTGTGACGCGCCTCAGGACGACGGCCCGGTGCCCGCTGTTGCGTTCGGGTGCCTGTCTGAAGAGATGATCACCCTCCGCGATATGTTCACCAATGTGGTGCAGACTGCTCGAGCGGACCAGGCGAGCATCAGGCCCTCGGCCGGGGCGTTCTACATCGAGGGCAGCCGCCAGTTGAGCGCACTTGCGCGTGTCGAGAGCGCTACCGGCGTCCAGCCGGAGACCGTATCCGTGCAGCCGGGCGCCGAAGCGACGGTCGACATCAGCGCCCCGTCAGGCGCCCGCCTGCGTGTCGGCGTGCCCGAGGGGCTCCCGGTCACCGCGCAGGTCGAACGAGTCGGTGAGAACGCTCTGCTGGTTCTACGTGCACAGGAGTGTACCCCGCGGCTCTCCGCCCCCGTCAGCATCGAACTCAACTGCCCCACCGGGGCGGGCGGCCTACTCGCCCCGCACACGGCATCGCGCACACTCGATGTCACCATCGGTGCGCCGAACATGATCCGCGATGGGAGCTTCCTCGCCGGCAACCTGCTCGAGTGGGATGCCGAGCGCAGTAGCCCGTACTCATGGGACGCCACCGTGGGCCATACATCGCCCGGCAGCCTGCGGCTGGACGGGCCGCTCGACCGCCGCCTGGTGCACCGTCGCATTGAACCCCGTCCCGGCCGTCCGCTTCACGTCTCGATGTGGGTGAGAACCGAGGCCCTGTCGCGCTGCCTCGTCACACTCAACCTGAGCCTCTCGGCGCCCGACAGATGGCTGGGGACATGGTGTCTGGCCCATGGGGGCGATGTCGGGGCGCCCGAAGATCCGCTGATCCCCGGCGCCGGCCGGATACCGACGGCGACCACGGACTGGACGCAGGTAGAGATGCGCGTTGACGCCTCGTCGATTCCGCCCGACACGTCGCGTGCGTCGCTCTATGTCGATGTCGCGGGCGGCACCGGGCGCATCTGGTTTGATGACTTCGACCTATGGCAGGACTGAGCGCCGCAGGCAGCCGGACGGCTACCGAGGCCCGGTCATCCGTGCCTCCGTGACCCCGCTCGCGGCCTCACCCGGGGGGTGTTGACGTGAGACTGGCCGGTCGGCTACTCTACCACCTGCTTCGGGCCGCCGGCAGAGCCTGTCCGCAGTCTGTATGGCCTCCGGCCGACTTCCGGGCGTCACGCTGGGGAACAGGGAGGAGACATGCGAGATGAACCGCAGCGAAGCAGATTCGGCACTGCCCGGCTGGCTCACATGGCCGGGAGACGACTGGCAGCAGATCACCATTGAGCAGGCAGGTATTGACCCCGAAGCCTTCAGGGCGGCCATCGAGGCCGTCGATGTCCACGCCGCCGGGTGGGGCGGAACCGCGCCGGCCCCGCACGAATACGGCGCCGTTCTCACGCGCGGAGGGTATCTCGTGCACACCTGGGGCGACCCGGAGTTCAAGACGCCGTCAGCATCACTCGGCAAGTGCATCACCAGGGCGCTGTTGGGCCTGACTGCCGAGGCCGGCCTGGTCGACCCCGATGAGCCGATCCACCACACCTGGCCCGGCCGCGGGGAGCTCTCACACCCGCACAAGTACCTTGATGAGGGCCTGCACACGACGCTGACATGGCGCCACCTGATCAACCACGAGGGCGGCTTCGTGCTCGAGA
>DPJP01000234.1:0-1592 GCA_003542955.1 Armatimonadota bacterium | reverse complement strand
CCACGAGACGCTGCCGGAGGGCGTTGCCTACACCGGCGACGCGATGCATGACAACTACGCCCACACCCCACCCGGCGCAACGGTACGCTACTCGAGCGGCGGCTACGTGCGGCTGGGTCAGGCGCTCACGGCAGTCTGGGACCGTGACCTCAGGGAGGTGCTCGATGAGCGTCTGTTCTCCCGGATGGGCATCCCCGCGGACCGCTGGGACTGGATTCCCGGCAAGGTGGTCTATGACACGCGGGACTGGTACCCGGACTGCCCGGGCTACGGGGAGTATGTCGACCCGCCGTATGAGATCAACGGCCACGTTGTACGCGGTGGACCCGGCTGGATTGTCATGTCGCCGCTCGATCTCGCCCGCTTCGGGCTGCTGGTCGCCACCGGCGGCATCTGGGCGGGGGAGAGACTCATCGGCGCGGAATGGCTGCAGGGGCATGGCGGCGTGGACATCCACGTTGTCGGCGGCGACCCGGAGACGCTGGTGAGCATGGCGAAGACGAACGTCCGCGAGTTCCCGTTCGGCAACGAGATCGGCTGGCAGGGCCCCTTCCACTTCCCGCAGGAGCTGATCGCAGGGCCGGTGGGGGTGTGAAGGGAAGCCGGGGCCGGCGGTGACTGGCGGGGNNCCCGCCGTGCTCGGACGAACCTGCCATCCGGCGGTTGCACAGAGGCCGCCAGCAGACCATGCGGCGGTTGGGCTGCCGGGCAGGTGCGCCCGTCGCATCGACGGAATGGCCCGCAGACTGCCCGCGGCCCGACAGGCCCTCAACAGGAACCCCGCACCAGGGAGAACGGCTACACCAATGCTCATCACTACGCTGGGAACCAGCCACGGCAACCATACCTCCTGCCGCTACAACACCGCGACGCTCATCGAGACCGGCGAGAGGTCATATCTCGTCGATGTCGGGGAGCCGGTCGTCGCGACGATGATCCGCCTGGGCAAGGACCTCGATGCGCTGAAGGCCGTCTTCATCACCCACATGCACGGGGACCACTCCGGCGGCCTGCCGATGCTCATCAAGATGCTGCGCAAGTACCCGAAGGAAGGCAAGCAGACCGAGGTGTTCTTCCCCGATGATGTCGCCGACGCGCTCGGGGAGTGGCTGCGCGCGATGGTCATCCAGTGGCCCATCGAGATGATCCCGACCCACGTTGTGCGCCCCGGGGCAATCTATGACGATGGCGTGCTGGAGGTCTCCGCGGAGCCCACACGTCACCTCCGCGACGCCGGGCGCCCGGAGGTCCCGCTCAGCTTCGCCTACGTGCTGGAGGCCGAGGGCAAGCGCGTCGTCTGCACCGGGGACCTGCGATCAGATTTCTCCGACTTCCCACAGACCGCGCGCACTGTGCCGTGTGACGCCTGCGTGTGCGAGATAACCCACTTCCAGCCGGAGGTGGCTCTGCCGGTGCTGATGGAGTGCCCGATCAAGCAGTTGATCCTCACCCACGTGCATGACCCGTGGCATGGCGAAGACGGGGAGCGGCTGCTGAAAGAGAAGCTGGCCGACCTGCCCTACCCGTGGCACATCGCGCATGACTGCGACGAGTTTGGGGTTTGAAAGACACGGGGACTGCCACCTGTCGCG
>DPJP01000323.1 GCA_003542955.1 Armatimonadota bacterium | reverse complement strand
GCGAACGCATCAAGCGTCTGTGCCCGGAGGTCAAGTTCTCCGTCTACTTCCACTGCTTCCTCGATGTCCTCGACGAGGCGCCCGAGAGGTATGCCGACGCCCGCAGGTTGCTCAGCGACGGCACGCACGGCGACTACGGCAAGATGCACATGTTCCTGTTCAACCCGACGCTGGAGAACAGCTTCGGCCGCGACATCGCCGGGAATGTCGATGTGATCCTCGATACCATCGGCGCGGACAGCGTCTACTGGGATGAGATCGCCTACAGCAAGTACAAGTATCACTACGGGGAGCCGTGGGACGGCTGCAGCGCCGACATCGACCCCGACACGATGCAGATTACGCGGCTGAAGAGCGCCGTGCCGCTGATCAGCCTGCCCTTCCAGTGCCGGCAGATCGAGCGCATCATGGCCCGCGGGCCGCTGGTGACCAACGGCATGCCGCAGACGCGCACGCATGCGAGCTACAAGTACCAGGCGTTCACAGAGACCGGCAGCATCAGCAACTGCGCGCAGACGCTGCTCTACAGCCCCATTGCCCTCGGCGATCACCTCACCGAGCGCACAATCGTCGACGCCTACCGCTGGATGCTCAAGGCCCTCGACTACGGGTGCGTCTACAACTGGTACAGCCAGCGCGTGTTCCCGGAGTACCCGACCCTGGCATCCTGCATGTTCCCGATCACGCCGATGGAGCTGCACGAGGGCTACATCATCGGCCGGGAGCGCATCGTGACGAAGGTCAGCGGCCTCTACGGCTGGGGCGACGCCTCCACGCACGAGGTGCATGTGTTCGATGCCGACGGCCGCGAGGCAGCCGACTTCAGCGCCCCGCTGCGCACTGTGGACGGGAAGACGTACACGGAGCTTCGCCTGGCCGAGGACTGGTCGGCGGCGATCATCCGCCACACGGAGTAGAGCCGGGGGCGGCCCGACAGGACGGGGTGCACAATGCTACTGGGTCTGGAGACATTCAGCTATCACCTGTGGTTCTCCGACGGCCGCATGGACGTCTTCGGCTATATCGAGCGCTGCGCGGAGCTGGGCCTTGATGGGGTGCAGATCAACGTCAACGGTCGCAACTTCGGCCACCTGGGCGGCAACGACCCCGGACGCCTGCGAGAGGTCCGTGAGCTCGTCGAGCACCACAAGATGTTCATCGAAAGCGACTCGCGGGGCACTGATCCTGAGCATCTCAGCGCAATGTTGAAGCTCTGCGAGGCAGTGGGCGCCGACGTTCTGCGCACATACGCAAGCTGCGGCGGCGACCTTGCCCTCGAGCTGGCCCAGGCGCCGAAGCACCTCCGCGAGATGGCGCCGATGTGCGCGGACCTGGGCATCCACATCGGCATCGAGAACCACGAGTATGAGACCTCCGCGGAGATACTCGAGATCGTCCGCCGGGTGGACAGCGAGTGGGTCGGCACGCATGTGGACACCGGCAACTCGATGATGGCCTGGGAGGACCCGGTCGCGGCGACCGCCGCCCTCGCCCCGTACGCGGTCAGCAGTCACTTCAAGGACCACATCGTCATTGTCGAGGATGAGCCGCTTGTCGTCGGCGTGACGGTTGGGACAGGCAGCATCGACTGCGCCGAGTGCTTCCGGCTGCTGGCCGAGCAGTCTCCTCTGGTGCGCCTCATCACGGAGGTCTGCTACGGCTACAGCGCGCCCTTCGGCCGCCCACAGGAGCAGGGCGGCGGAGGCAGACTGGGCGAGGGAGTGTTCCGACCCGTCGACGGCCCCCATGAGCTTTCCGCGGTGCTCCTGAGCAGCCGACCGGTGCCGCCGGAGGAGATGCACCAGGTTCTGGCACGGCAGGATCGGTCGGTTGTCGAGAGCGTCGAGTTCGTGAAAGGACTCGCGCGGACACACACACCATGTGCGAGAGAATCCTCAGCCCGAGACTGAAACGAGGCGCCTGATATGACACGGTTTGCCGATGCAGGCTGGACATGGGAGGGACAGGCGACCGATCCCGGCGTGCCCCCCTCTATCTACGGAGCGGGCGAGGCGGCGGACTACCTCGGCCTGCAGCGCTCCGTGTTCATCTTCCACCCCACCACCGCCCAGGGGCTTGCCAAGCTCGGCGACAAGGCCGAGATCGCGGTGGATATCTCGAAGTGGAAGTGGCAGGAGGTGCGGCTCTCCGAGGACTTCTACCATGTCGCTTACCACAGTTGGCGCGACAGCCGACCTGCCACGGCAATCGAGGAGGCGGAGCTGCTCAGTCGGCTGTCGCTTCAGTTCCCAAACGTCACCGCCGGCTTCATCGATGATACGACGTGCATGTTCGAGTACGGCGACTACGGCACCCAGGTGCCCGAGCAGATCACCGCGGCCCTGCACAGCGCCAACCCCGCGCTCAAGCTCTGGATCGTCGTCTACGTCAGTCAGTTGGACAACGACTACTGGGCGCCCTTCCTGCGGTTCGTGGATGTCATCAGCCTCTGGATGGGCCCCGATGACATCCCCAACCTGGCAGACCATGTCGACCGCTGCCGCGAGGTCTTCCCCGGCAAACAGATCAGCGTCGGCAGCTACATCCGCGACTACCGTGCGCAGCAGGCTGTGCCAATGGAGCGCATCAGCCTGCAGTATGAGACCATGTACCGGCTCTGGAGCGAGGGCCGGATCGAGAGCTACAACATCCTCGCCGCAGGCATGATCGACCTCCACCCGGCCGAGTGTGAGTGGATTCGCGACTTCATCGCGGCGCATTGAGGGTGGCTGTGGGACGCGCCGGCTGAAGACGGCCCGCATCGCAGTGCCGGAGCGAGGGCGAGTCTGGAGGGATTGGCATGGAGATCTACTTTCTGCGACACGGAGAAGCCGTTGACGCGCCGCCCGGCGGCAGCGACGCCGAGCGGGAGCTGACCGAGAAGGGACACAGGCAGTCGGCGAAGGTCGCCGGGTGGCTCACGGCAAACAAGATGGGCTTTGACTGCATCGTCTGCAGCGGACGCAAGCGCGCCCAGCAGACCGCCGAGCCGGTGGCCGAGGCGCTCGGCATGCAGATCATCACCGATGGCCGTCTCAGCGGCGGCTGGCTCACCGTTGCGGCCCTGGCCGACCTCCTCGAGGAGCTCGGAGCCCCCGAGCGCGTGCTGCTGGTGGGCCATGAGCCCGATTTCAGCGAGATGGTAGAGTTGCTGACCGGCGGGGTGATCGACATGAAGAAGGGCGCCCTGGCAGCAGTCCGTTGTGACGAGGTGCGGGCGGGCGAGGGAATCGTCGCCCTGCTGCTGCCGCCGAAGTGGCTGTGAGGATGCGGGGACGGGGCGCTGTACCGAAGTCTCAGGGCAGGCGCGGGACATGCAGGCAGCGGTGGAACGGCTGGGGTCACGTCTTGAGAGTTCATTTTTGCCCGAAAACAAGCGAATGGCGCCCGCAATGGTCGATACTCCGCTTGGTGTACCGGACCCCGGAGAGCA
>DPJP01000309.1 GCA_003542955.1 Armatimonadota bacterium | reverse complement strand
ATGCAGGATGTCATCGGTCAAACGGTCGCGCCATCGACCGGTACGCCCGGCGACCCTACGGCATCTGCAGAGCGTACAGGTTCCCGTCCGTGCTGGCCACCAGCAGCGTCGGGGAGGCGGGGCTCAACGCGCCGCTCTCCAGCGCCAGAACCGTACCCCCGACATCCGCCATGCCCTGCAACTGCCCCGTGGCCGCGTCGGCCAGGTAGACGCGACCATCCTCGGTGCCTGCCGCTATGCACGGCCTCCCGGCGCGCTCGAAGGCCGTCAGGCGCAGCACGGGGCTGCTCAGGTCGGTGCGCCAGACCATCTCTCCCTTGCCGTCGATGCAGTAGAGGTTGAACGAGACCGATCCGGCGAGCACCTCATCCACCTTGTCGCCGTTGACGTCGACGCACTCGATACCGCGCACCTCGTCCCCGGTGTTGAAAGCCCAGAGCAGCTTGCCGTCACCATCGACCGCATGGATGTTGGTATCCGCGCCCGCAAACAACACCTCCTGCGCGCCGTCGCCGTCGATGTCACCGGCGGCGACATCAAAGCAGCGCGGTCCGCCCACGCGCCCGGAGCTGTACTCCCAGATGCGCTTGCCGTCGCGCGCGATGCAGTGCCACGAGTAGTACTCCGTCGTCGCGATGGCCTCCTGGGCGCCGTCACCGTCGACATCGGCTGCGCAGCCCGCCGTCGCGCCGTGCACGCTCTCATACTGCCAGAGCTTCTTGCCGCTGCCGTCGAAGGCGAAGTAGCGCCAGTTATCCGCGCCGACGACGGCCGACTGCCTGCCGTCGCCGGCAAAGTCGACCGGAGTGATGTTGCGCACATTCGCCGTGCGCTTGTAGTAGGGGATCTCGAAGCTCCACAGCTGTTTGCCCTCGGGCGAGATCGCGAACACCGTTGCCGAAAGCCCGCCCGCGATGATGGTGGGCTTGCCGTCGCCGTTGAAGTCCACGGTGCTGACTGCCTCGACCGAGCCGCGGCAGTCGAACGCCCAGCGCACCGCGCCGTCCGCGCCGATGCAGTAGAGCTTTCCGCCGCGGCTGCCGGCCAGCACCTCATCGGCGCCGTCACCGTCGAGGTCGGCGCTGTGGATGCAGTGGAAGCGCTCGATGGCCTCCTGTTTCTCGGCCTGCTCGACTGCAAGGCCTTCGCCGTCGCCCCAGACCATCAGCTCGGCGACATACACCGCCGTACCGGGCCGAGGTGTGAGAACCACCCGAAGGTCCCGAGCCTTTGCGTCCAATCCATCGAAGCGGTACTCCTGCGGGCCGTGGCCCGGCGCGCCCCAGTTGCCGTGCGTCTCCTCATCGGTGAAGTCGACTACGGTGCGGGTGTCGTTGGCGAAGCCGTCGTTACTGGCCAGTACCCGCACGCGCCCGAGCTGGAACAGCTTGTTCTTCGAGGAGGCCGTGGCGAACCAGGCATGCAGCAGCATGGTGTTGACATCACACACCCGGTCGAAGCCGAGGTTGATGGTGACCTCCTGGTCGTCGTCCCACTGCGTGGAGCCGGCGACGCCGATCTTCTCCCCATCAAGGAGATTCTCGACGACGTTAGCCGCACCCACGCTGTCAAACCAGTTCTGCTCCCTGGGCGCCGGTGAAGCCGATACACGCAGGCCCGCATCCACACCGCCCATCATGCGCTTGTTGCGTGTGAGCAGCAGGTCGGTGGGGATGTCGGCGTATTTCCAGCGCTCGGGCAGCGTGGGCACATCGGCCGTTGCGGCGGGCGGCAGACTCAGCGGCTGCGCGCTCGCGGCAAGCCGCTCGACGATTGTCCGCACAAGCGGCGTCGGCACTTGCGCGGGGACCTCCATGGTCCCGTACTCCTGCCCGGCAAGGATGCTGGTCCGCGCGGGAGAGAGGAAGGTCGCTTCGCCCGCTGCCAGGTTGACCTCGACATCGGCCTCCGCATCAGGCATCGCCGGCTGCATCCCCATGAACTCGACCCCGCGCAACGCGGCAGCGTAGACCTTCGTCGGAGTCAGGCAGAACAGGTCGGCATCGGCACGGCCGATACCGGGCAGGTCGATGGCGCCGGCCGCATCGGGCACGCCGACGATAATCGGCTCATCGAAGCCGTTGATCACCGCGATCCCGTCCGTCAGACGTGTGACGGTGATCTCCGAGGCCTGAGCGCCGGATGCATGGAGAACGGTGAAGAGGTTCTTCACCCCGCCCGCGGGCATGGTCGCGTTGACGATCCCCTGCAGGACGTACGGGGCCGAATCCTCGACATGCGGGTAGCCCGCCCAGGTACCGGCATTCTTCTTGTCGTGGGTCAGGATGCAGCGCGTGTCACCCGGCATGGCAATGCGGGCGTGCTGGCCCTTCTGCTCGATGTCCAGATCGGCCCCATCGAGGGTGACGTTGCCGACGGTCTGCCAGACGCTGCGGAAGCTGTACTCGCCCGGCTGATTCGCGCGCATGCTGTCGACGACGATGAAGCACTTCCCGTGCAGCCACAGCACGTAGCGGTTCCAGTCGACCCCGGCATAGTCACTGCAGACCGTCCGCGACACCGAGGCACTCGGCAGATCGGCAAAGTTCCGGATGCCGCAGTACAGCGGGATCTTCTGGGACTGACCGTCCTTGATGATCAGCACGCCGTTGTGGTTCTTTGGCGGAGAGCTGAAGCGGTCCGTCTCCGTCTCGCCCAGCCAGATGCGCCCGTTCTGCGTCCAGCGCAGAATCGAGTTGCCATCGAAGTGACCGTGCCCGCCGCCGGAGAGCCCGTCAAGCAACAGGTAGGCATCGTCAGGCTCGAAGCCATCGCGGAAGATCACCTTGTCGAATGCATGCTGCGGCTCGACGTACTGGTTGCCCGCGAAGCTCTCATACCAGGCGCTGTCCAGCGGCAGCAGTTGGGCGCCGACAAGCCCCTGCGGCTCCGCGGCCTCGGCCGTAGCGGCCTCGAAGTCCCCAAGGGCCATCGACGGCCTGACGTCGAGCTTCTTGTTGATGGCCCACTGGTACCTTCCGTCGCCGTA
>DPJP01000310.1:2693-2882 GCA_003542955.1 Armatimonadota bacterium | reverse complement strand
ACAGCACCATCCACTGCGGCAACGGGCATAACTTCCACGAGGTAGCGCAGAACCACTACCGGTTCCGCGCGCGCACCGGCCTGGCCAGCTACTCGTGGCGGCATCACTTCTCCATCGAGTCGCCGGGCGACGGGCGCGAGATCACCCTCGAGGTGGCCGACTTCAACCACTTCGGGCAGGAGTTGTGGC
>DPJP01000310.1:0-2656 GCA_003542955.1 Armatimonadota bacterium | reverse complement strand
CACCGTCATCTCCTATGACGGCGAGACCTGGCACGACCTCGGGCTCGAGAACATGGAGGTCGTCGAATGGTCGCCGTCAGGCTACGAAGACGATGACGCCTCGATTGATGACGGCTGGCACCCTCCGTACGGCGTGAAGTACCGCCTGCGCCTCGACGCCGCGCGCATCTGGCTTGCCTCGCCGACGCCCTACACACTCGATCACAGCGCCCGGATGCAGCATGCCCTGGCCGAACGGTGCGACTTCTTCAAGCCGCATGAGCTTGGGCCAACTTCGATGAGCGATCGGCACGGGCTCCAGGTGCTGATGACCGAGGTCTCGCGCGGGCTGGGGGAGAGCGACAAGCTGCGCGTGCTGGTTGTCGCGGGGGAGCATGCCGCCGAGTCGGCCGGCATGTATGCTGCCGAGGGAGTGCTGGAGGAGCTGCTGCGGCAGGTGGATCTGCTCCGCGACTTCGCCTTCTACGTGATTCCCGTGGTGAACGTCGATGGAGTGGCCTTCGGCCGCAGCTATCACAACATCGACTCCGCCGATCCCGTCGGGCCCGGCACCAATCTCGCGCGCGACTGGGGGAACCGCTCCCAGCCGGAGACGCATGCGGTGTGGCGGGTTGTCGAGCGCCTGCGGCCGCACGCCATCCTCAACCTGCACAACGGCCGCCATCGCAGGCGCTTCGAGGTCTGGGCTCCCCTGCAGCCACACCTGTCGGTCATGCTCAGACACCTGCGCGAGCACCTCCCCGTCGCGGTTGACCACTGGCGCCCCTACCTCGGCAGCGGGTCGCTGCCGGAGGCCGCCGTGGCCGCGGGGCTCACCGATGTTGCCATCTGCCTCGAGACGCTGCTGTTGCGGAAGATGCCCGGTTGCGAGGACTTCTCGGACAGCTACAAGCGCGTCGGGCGATTTGCCCTCCGCGCCGTCGTGTCAGCACTGCGCGACATACACGGCCTGCCTCAGATGGACGCGCTGGCCGAGACACTGAGCACGCAACCCCTGCGCTGCCGCCCGAAGGACTTCTCCGCGAAGCTGCCGTGGTTCTACTACTCCGTGGACTTCGCACACCCCACCGAGTCCGGGACGCACAACATCGAGATCAACGGGCTTCCGGTGGGGCCGGGGCATTACGATGTGTGGTTGAACGTTGGAGAGAGCCGCGGCAATCCGGATATCCGCATCGGCGGCGAACGCTGTTACATCGACGCCACCGCGGAGGGCTGGCTGCTGCTGCCGAGCATTCCCGTGCCCGGCCGCATGGTCTCCTTCGACTACGCCGGCGATGGCAACGAGCCGCCCTTCGACGAGATGCTGATCGCGCCCGAGGGAACCCCCATCTCAACCGCGCAGCAGCAGGCCGCGCCATACACACGCTACATCCGGAGGATCCAGGACGACGAGAAGGGCCATCTGCGCAACTGGGAGCGCTTCCACGGCGTGCTGACCGGTGGTGGCTTCGGCGTCGATGACCTGCGGCGGATGCATGAGCAGATCGTCGACTGGGTCGCAACGCGCCAGGTGCTCGACGACGGCGACCACCATCGCGGAGCCGTGTTGTCGGAGGAAGACAAGTACGATGCGCGCGACACCGCCGCCGCCGCGGCCTGCTTCGCCATGCGCCACTCGCGAACAGGCGACCACATGTGGCTGCAGCGCGCGCTCGCCGCGCGCGAGTACGTGTACCGCAACCAGATGCACGAGCCCGAGAACCCCGCGCGTGACGGCGGCTTCGTACACATGGTCAGCGGCATCTGGGGGACCCAGTTCACGCGCCTGCAGCCGCCCTATCCGTGTATTGACGGAGTCGACACGGGTGTCATCACCCACATGCTGTGCAAGTGCATCGAGCTGGGCCTGCCGACGGCCGAGGCCGACCTGGACGCAATCCAGGGCGCGGCGGGATGGATCGCTGCTAACGAGCCGCTGCCGGGGCTGTTCCTGCATCACGAGGGCGCCACGCGCGACTGCCAGAATGCCAACGCCATCGGCCTCTCGGCGCTCGTGCGGGCCTGGCACACTCTGCGCGATCACCATCGTCCGGTACCGGATGAGTGGCTGCAGGCGGCACACCGCGGGATCAAGCACTATGTCGAGGGGCAGGAGGCCATCGGCGTCTGGCCGTACAACTTCGCCCAGGTCGGTGCGCGCGGGCAGGCCTACAGCTTCGAGAACATCCCCGACCACGGCATCGGCGTGCACAACCTGACCCGCGCACTGCATCTGCCGCCGCTTGCCGACCGCGAGGACGTCGCCGATGCGCTCAAGCGCGCCGCCCGCTGGTACCTGTGCGTCTGCCGGCTCGACGGCGACACGATCGACCTCGAGTACGACACGCGCCCGGACCTCGGCGGAGACATCTGCTTCTCCGGCTTCACCTGGTGCCGCTTCACGGCCGCCTCCGCCCTGACCCGCATTGCCCGCTACTGCGGCGAGCCCGAGCCATGGCGGAGCCTCGCTCTGCGACTGATGGAGCATGTGCAGCGCAAGCTCTGGCAGACCGACGACCCGGCCCGCGCTCCGGTCGTTGCCCACGTGCGGCCAGAGGCTCCGCTGGCCACCTGGTGCCAGGCCGCGGAGTGGGATGCGGTGATGCTTGCGGAGATGATCGAGGACCTGCAGGCGATGGGGGAGGGGTAGAGGGCATACGCGCTGACTGCAGAA
>DPJP01000367.1 GCA_003542955.1 Armatimonadota bacterium | reverse complement strand
CCTGAGCCGACTACCCGCCCGCGGTCCGCTCACCAGATGTCGGAGTTGTCGCAGACGAATGGGTTCACCTTCAGGGCCTCCCCGCACTCCGGGCAGGGCACAAGCTCCCCGAGCATGGAATCCGTCGTCGCGAACCGCCTCCCATGGAATGGGCAGAGCACGCTCAGTCGCTCGTCCCAGTAGCCCCGCTCCGCGCGCTTTGTGCCTCGGTCATACCCTCCAAAGCGCCACAGCCGCGTCGGCGTGAGGACCGGCGGGCCGATGTCAAAGCTCCTCAGCTCCAGCCGATAGAGCCGCCCCACCCTGTCGCCCACGATCAATTCGCTGCCGTCGGGATGGAAGTGGAAGGTCGCGATCTCGGTCCGCAAGTTGAAGATGGCAACCGTGCTGCGGCCCTCGATATCCCACAGGCCCAGGCGGTCTGAGATGCAGTTGTGGGCCAGCAGTCGGCCATCCGGCGAGACTGCAGCGCGAGGGACCATATTCGTCCACAGATCGTCATCCGGGCAGGGAGTCTCTACGATCTCGCCGTCGCTCAGACGCTCCATCCGCAGGAAGCCGACGTACCTCAAACCGGCAGTGGGCACGATATCCGGAGAACGCCACAGCGATGCAATGGTTGCCCCGCATGGTGAGAAGAGCGCAACAGCGCACTGCCAGTCGGGCCTCTCGCCCGGGCCGAATGAGGACAGAGCGAGGTCTTCAGTCTGCGCGACTCGGTACGTGTAGTCCCCCGTCTCACCGTCCTCGCCCAGGAGCAGGAGACGCTTGCCGTCGGGCGAGAATCGGGGAGCGTCGAAGCCGTACTCGGGGAACACCTGCACAGGGGACGCAAGGAGGCTGCCGTCCTCGGCGTCAACCAGGCTGGCCTCGCCCTCGGGCGTCAGACCGGCGACGGCCCTCCCGTCGGGTGAGAGCCGCGTGGCGGCGTAGTCCTCGAACTCCTCGTCATCCGGATACTCATGGAGCACGGCAGTCGACTCCCGCGTGGCTCGGTCCAGGATGACATCGGTCGTGGGCGACGCTTGCGTGGCCAGAATGCGGGCCCCATCGGGCGAACATGTAATGACGTCGAGACCCTCCCATGTCTCTATGACCTCGGTGAGAGTGCGGTCGAGCCGTTGGCATCCCTCGGCTTCGTCATTCTCCACAAGCACGCCGTGTGCGTCCGGGAGGTACCCACGGCACCAACGCCTCTGCTCCGGCTGAGTTCCGCCACCGGTGTCTGTCCTCCAGATGGCAACTACGCCATCGCTGCAGGCCGCCGCTGCAAGCCGTCCGTCGGGCGACAGGCAAACATGGTTCACCATCTCCATCGGGCCGAGCACGCGCCGGCCGCTGCCCGCGAGGTCAATCAGCTCCATGGAGCCGAAAAGTGTGCCCCTGAGCTCCTGTTTCCCGTCCGGTGAGTAGCACGCCGACCGCTGGCAGCCATGCGGCTCAACGGCCAGTTTGGTAACCATGTCCACATAGTGGGTGCCAAATCGGCTTGTCGGCGGATCCAGGTTGTACCGCCTGAGCACGTCATCGGCATCGCGGTCGAAGCAGGAGTGCCCCCAGAGCAGGAACTGCCCGTCGGGCGACCATTCGAGCATGAACGGCGCGCCTTCCGGCTGCTCCGCGATGGCGAGTTCGCGTTCCGTGGGCTCTGACAGGAGCACCAGCGACCCGCCCCCATGGGGGAAGAACGCGACGCTCCGCCCGTCCGGAGAGACGGCGCATGCCTCGGGTGTCCCCGTCTGCAGGTCCGCGAGAGCGATCATGCGCAGCCCCCGAACATCGAAGAGTTCGGCCACTGCGGGGCCTCCGCTATAGCCGTGCCTTGTGAGCGCAACCAGGCGCGAACCATTGGGGGCGAAGCTCAGGTCGGCGATGCCGCCGGGCCGGCCGACAATACCGGACTGTATTGTCCCCAGAGGGCGAGTGCCGTCGATATCCCACACGTGGATGACGCCATCGGAGCATCCCAGCGCAAGGACTGTCCCCAGTGGGCATAGACGGAACACCTCGACGGTGCCTGAGAGGTTCTCGGGCGCTGTACCTGCGAAGATGCTGAAGTCATTGATGCGCGCCCAGGTGACAGTATCCCAAACGCTGATATGCCCAAGCTGATCGGCCGCGATCAGGCGGCGACCGTCGGGAGTGAACGCACACCAGTCGACGCCGGACGGATCGTGCAGTAGCCTCGCGGTCGGTGCGTCCTCGATTTCTTGCTTGTTGAGCCGGCTGATGTATGCCCGCCCGTCCGCCTCCAGCATGTCCTCGGCCATAGCCGGCACGCCGCTCTGGGGGTCGCAGTTGAGGGCCAACTGCGGCAGCAACCGCGCGCGGTCCCGCAACAGCGCTGCGTCCCGGCGCACCAGGGCCGACAGCGCCACAGCCGCAGGCATCGGCCTGACCTCGGCGTCGGCACCTGGGCCCGCGTCCAGGTCCTGCGCGGGAAGCCATGCCGATGTGCCGAACAAGCCCACGCGTCGCGGACGCCATGGCGAGTCCACCGTGAACTCGTTGGCCCTTGACAGCTCTCCACAGTGCGGACACTCAGCTACCAGTCCGAGCAGCCGCCTGGGCACACGGGCCCGGGAAAGGCAGAACGGGCACAGCATGCCGGTGCGCCCGCGGTATCTGCGTGCCGTCCGCAGCGGTGGGCCGATCTCCGACTGAGAGACCCCGAGCCGGCTGTAGTCGGTGAGAAGACCATCGACCATGCCCGCCGCCAGTTTGGCCTCAGCGAACGAGATATCACACACCAGCGCCTGCGCGTCCTCGTGCATTCCCGCCGCCGTCAAGTGGTAAGGCAGCTCCGACAGGGCGCGAATAGCGGGCGACGTTACCCCGGGGTCTGGAAGCGCCGACGCTCCCTCGTCACCTTCCATCGCACTCTCGATCTCTGACCGGCTGATTACCGCGATGCGAGGGCGTACAGGAGTGGCGACCTCCCACCTCTGACCATCTCCGGGGCCACCACGTGCCCGGAACATCCGCGCGAGTTCGGCGTGCAGGCAGTCTGCGTGCTCGGCGGCCAGGAAGCGCCTGTGCACAGCTTCCTCGACTTGGCCGTGGTAATACACCACCCGCTCCCCGCGCCGGGCCAGGTAGGGACGCAAGGCTCGATGCAGAGGCCAGAACTCGCCCTCATCACCATGCCGTGCACAGACCGCCTCCAGCTCCGGCTCCGTCAGCCCTCCGCGGACCAGCGCGATCGAGCCGGTGAATGCGGCCACCAGCCGCTCCCCGAATGGCTCCTGGCCCTCGATGCCTGAAACCAGCCGCTCGAGTATCCATGCAAACAGGCCCGGTGCCGTCGGCGGGAGGTCGCGGATGCGCTCCGTAACCTGCTCATAAACGCCGAGGGTGCGCAGCTCATGGAGCGCCGCCGTCAGGTACAGCGGGTTCCCGGCGTCACGCTTCCCCAGCAGCAACCGGCGTTGTCTGTCGTCGAGGCGTTTGCGGTACCGCCAGAGGTAGCGGGCGGCGATCTCCACGGCATCAGCCGGCTCAAGTGCATCGCACCATGTCTGGCTGACCCGTCTGCCGTCGTGGTCGCGCCTGCCCTGATCGGCATCGCCCTGACGCCGACGCACCTGTGTCTGTGCGTCGATCACGCTCTCGCCCAGACCGTCCTCACGGAGCGCCTCGAGGAACCACTCCACCATCCGCAAGCGGAGGATCGCCTGCTTGACTCTCTGTGTGCGCTCGTCCCGCGTGGCCAATTCCGCGATTTCCAACACCACGCGGTCGCTCTGCGTTGCCCGGAACAGGCGCCAGACACGCTGTGGGCCCCGCAGTATGTACCGCAGGCGGTAGAGCAGGTACTCCCACCGCGTCGGTGGGGGAGGTGGCTCACGTCGCCAGAGCGCGTCAAGGGCCGGGTGGGGGAGACAGCTGACGATCACCCGAACGTGCTCAGGCAGGTTCTGTGGGAGCCAGTGCAGCGAGTGGGCGTTGTGTTCCGGATCAAGCTGGTTCAGCGCGTCCAGGATAATCACGACGCGCTTGCCGCGCGCTTCTGCCAACGCAGGCGCGAAGTGAGTCACGACCTCATCGTACGCCCCGCCGGCGTCAGTCTCCGTGCCGGAGGCAGTAGCCAACTGCTCACACAGGCGGAGCAGCATGTCCCTGACATTGGTGGACCGCGGACCGGCGCCGACGAAGTGGGCGACCACAGTGTCGTCCGGATGCGTGTCGGCATACTCCCGGCAGAAGTGCGCCAGCAGTGCCGACTTGCCTGACCCCGGCTCGCCGGTCAGCACCATCACATTGGGCTCGCCGCTGCCCTCACAGAACTCCGTCAGCCTGTCGAGCTGCTTCTGCCGCGACCCGAGCACAAAGAAGCTCGTCCGCTGCTCGATGAAGACCTCCTGGGCAGCGTTCTCCTGCTCGAGCCAGTCCAGCTCCTCAGCCGGTTCGTCACCCAGCTCTTCAATGATGCTATTCAGCAGGTCCGCGTAGACGCGTTCGCCGAACTCGTGCAAGCCGACGAAGCGCTCTCGGTCCGGGTCCCATTCGCAGGAGTAGGTGTAAGTCGGCAAGCCCGCATCGCCGACGGCTTCCTTCAGCGCCTCGAGCCTCAGCGTGCGCTCATCGGCAAGCCGCTGTGCGGCATTCGCACCATGGCGTCTGACCTCATCCCTGGTCGGGAACTCCCTGTAGCCATCCCGCCGCGCGATCTCATCCGGCACCGAGGCCGTGGCCGACGGATCGCGGAAGTAGAAGAAGCGGTACTCATCAGCCTCGGGATGGTCCAGCGCGGCGTAGTGGACCTCATCCGCGGTGATGGAGCGCTCTGCGCCGGGAGGGACCCAGCCATACCGGCCTCCGAGCATGCAGAGGAACCGCGGACGGCATTCGTCGATGACCTCCCGACACACCTCGACCGCATCCTGCTCCGAGGTCACGCCCCAGCGGAGGTCGACGTCGACGAAGTGGAGACGGCGCCGAAGAAGCTCCTCGCGCAACCGGGGGAAGACGAAGCGAACGAGGTAGTCGCGCTCCGCCTGCATGTCACGGAACGTGGAGCTGATGAACACGGGAACGGTGCGCCAGGCCTGCGCCATCGAGCCGTAGCCCTCCCAACCCCTCAGTCGGTGGCGGCACTCCGGAGGCCGGGCCGTCGCGCCACAGGCGCGCTCGGCCCGCTCAGGGATAACAGTTCTGCGGGCGTGCAACGGCTTCCTGCCCCGCACGTCCGTCTGTCGCGAAACCTGGCACAAGCCGTTGACAAGCCGATGGGTTCAGGCTATACTACATACCACCGCCGAGGTGGTGGAATTGGCAGACACGCTAGCTTGAGGGGCTAGTGACCGCATAGGTTGTGCGGGTTCGAGTCCCGCCCTCGGCACCAATTTGGTCACAAACGCGGGCGGTTAGCTCAGTTGGAAGAGCGCTTCTCTCACGCAGAAGATGTCAGAGGTTCAAGTCCTCTACCGCCCACCAGAAGCGGGAATAGCTCAGTTGGTAGAGCATCAGCTTCCCAAGCTGAGGGTCGCGGGTTCGAATCCCGTTTCCCGCTCCAACAAGCGAACCCGATGCGTTGACAACATAGATTGCCTGATGGGTGAGCGGGAGTAGCTCAGTTGGTAGAGCGCCACCTTGCCAAGGTGAAGGTCGCGAGTTCGAACCTCGTCTCCCGCTCCATTCACTTCCTCCAGGCGGCATAGCCAAGTGGTAA